>JBOIBN010000024.1:0-33799 GCA_050739575.1 Gammaproteobacteria bacterium | reverse complement strand
TTGGTTATGGACCTATAATCACGAGCGGCCCAACATGGGCATCGGCGGGGTGACGCCCATGCAGAAGTTGGCCATGGCGGCCTAAACCCTACTTCTGGCTGCCGCTAATAATGGGGGGATTACCCACCCACCTAAGAGATTCTCTTTGATACTCTTAAAGATGGCGTCGTAGGTTTCTTTCGAACCATCAGCAGGTAAGTTGATTTCTACACGAACCGTTAGCGCAAGCGGCTGGTTTCCTGCGGTTGGCGCGTTTCCGCTGGCACCCGCCGTAGGCTTCGCAACCGCCGGAGCGGAGGAGGCCTTAGGCTTAGTTTGGTTTGGGGCTTTCCCAGACTTTTTCTGCTTAGGCTTCGGTTCCGGCAAATCGCCGTGTCCAGATAGACCGGCCAGCACTTTGAAAGTACTGGCTTGACGCCCTCCAATCGTTGCGCTCGTTTGGTCGCTTTGCGGAAGAACGTGATCAGATCGTCGTTGCTCAACTTCCAAGCATCGTTCCCATGAAGGTCGAACAATGCGCTATACGCCTTTTGTATCAGCGCACCAAAATGCTTTGAAAAGTCTTCATCCTTATGTTGAGAAAATACCTTCGCGGCTTCGGACGTTTTCTTCCCTTCAGAATCAATAACGCCAATGAACTGAAGAACGCTAATGACGTAGCTCTCGTTATTCGGTGCGAGGCCCAGTTTCTTCACAGTCTCAGAATTGATTGTGCCTGGAAATGACTTTCGGAGTTGCATCACTATCTGCGTGATGTTTCCCGCTCCGGAAATATACGGATGTGTTGCCATAAAACTCCCCCGGTCAGTTGGTGCTTACAAAGTAGGTATAACGTGGTTGTGAGTTGAGCCGCACCTGTGGCGCATGCGGATTTGCGCGCTTAGCAAGAAAGGTCAAGTCTCGCATCGTAGCATTCGCGTTTGGATAATCCATAATCATGTCTTCATGCGCGACCCGACCCCGCCACCGCCCACGTCACGCGATGAGTCCACGTTGCCAAAGCGTCACGACAACGTCCATTTGCGAGTTCTCAACCTTCGTTCCGCGGCCAATTACTAGGTGCCAAATCTGGTCCGGATCATTTGCTAGAGCTGGACGCTCTCGAAGCAATTGCACTGCATCGACCGCGTACTGCTTGTTGAGGCGCGCCCTTGTGTAGGAACCGCCGGGAACGCCCTTTACTAGGCCCGACTCGCAAAGACCGAGGAAAGTGCCACGAGGACAGCCTTTACGCTGAGACGCGAGGCGATCGGGGAATATCTGCTTAACCGCGGCCTCCCATGCATCGGGTGCGTGCTTAACGCGGCCTCGCGAGACCATTTGCGCTGCGGCGACTGCTGCTTCACCGTACTTTGGCACGATGCCTCCGTGACGCCTAACTTAAAATATGCTGATAAAACTATAGCAAAAAAATCCATCCAACTTTAGATTTTCGCTTGAATCCTAGCCATTTACATTGCGTTATAAGGGTCAGGTCTCGCATTGTACGTCTAGCTTTCTCGAGTTCGCGCCTTGTAGTCAGCCATGCGACAGCTACCGAAATGAGCACCGAAATGAGGGCGCCGAAAAACGCAAAGAGAGCAGCGTTGATCGTAGGGTCCATGAATGTAATCCCTGCTTAACGCGGTCGCGAGTTGAGCCGCACCCCCCCGAGTGATTGGGATACGCGAAGCGTACTACCAATCACGAGCGAGCGCCAGCCGCGCGCTTCGCGCGGTGTCGCTCGAACGAGGAGGTAGGCGGCACAGGCAAGGCGCAACGTGGTGAGTACGCTCGATATGTGAGGCCCGAGAGCCGGGGGAGTAAAGCGCCTCAGGCGTCCGGGGAACTCGCGGAAATCGCTCCGCACAAGGGTTTCGGCGGGTCGTCATGGCCGCATCACTTATAGTAAAAGGGTGAGCGAAAACGAAAAATCCTCTCCGGGACCGCGCATTTTTTATCTTTGCGCACGCCGGGCCGGACCCATATCGGCCTGGAACGAACGGCTCGAACGCGCTCGGTCGCTCGGCTGTGACTGGTTGTGGCTGGGCGAACTCCAGCCGCGTACGGCGGACACGCATCCTTTTGCGACGCTCGAACCCGGAGGTATCGCGTCCGAACTCGCAGCGGGCGGTAGCGGCGAGCGGGCACTGAAAGGTTTTATCACCGCGGCGCATGCCGCCGGCTTCAGACTCACGACCGATTTTGTGCCCGCCTTCACCGCTCGCGAGAGCAAGCTCGTACGTACCCATCCGCACTGGTTCGTGGCCGGTCCGGCGGACTCCCCCGCCACACCCACCAGCATGGGCGCGCCGGAACGGGCGGCGAGTCTCGTCGAATGCGACTTCGGCGGCGAGGCTCGGGCGGAACTCGAGGGCTTCTGGAGCCGGGTGGCAACGAGCATGCTCAAGCGCGGCTTCGATGCACTCGTCTGCCGCGCCGCGCATCGCCTACCGCTCGCGAGCTGGCAACAAATTCTCGCGTCCGCGCGCTTGGGTGAGGCCGCGTTCTGGGCCGAAACACTAGGCGCGCCGATCGAGGCTAGCGAGGCGCTTGCGCCAGCGGGCTTCGATGCCTTTTTCTCCAGCGCCCGCTGGTGGGATTTTCACGCCGAGTGGTTCATCGAGCAGGAGACGCGGCTACGCCGGATGGCGCCGACCATCGCCTTCCCGGAAGAACCCGGCGGCCCGCGTCTGGCGGCGCAGATTGAGGATTCACGCACGTCCGAGGCACAGGCCCGCTTCCACTACGGTTTTGCGGCCACCGCGGCCTGGGGCGTCGTGCTCCCGATGGATTACGCGCAGGCTTGGCGCGCACCGCTCGGCGAGGCGCAAGAGCAAGAGATCGAATCCGCGCGCTTCGACATCGGCCCCGCAATTGCCGCGATCAACGCCATGAAACGCGACACCGCGGCATTCAACGAGACAAGCCGGCTCGAGCGTTTGAATGCGCCGGACGCGTCCGCTGCCGTATTGGCGCAACGCCCAGTGACGGGCGATGCGCCGCCGGCTTTGATTGCACTCAATCCCGCTTTAACCGCGCACGCCGAAATCGATACCGGCCCGCTGTTCGCGCGCCTCGACGTGGACACGGCCGCAGCGCGCGAATTGACGCCCGGGCGCAGCCCGGAGCGGATCGAGGCCGGCGCCCGGCTGGCATTGGAAGCCGCAAGCGTTCGCTGGTTCGAGCTTGAACCACCCGAGCCGACGACGGCAAGCGCAGCGGTGGACACGCCCGAACACGCCGTCACCCCCATCGCCATCGAAAACGTCAGCCCGCAACTCGAAGCGGGCCGCTATCCCATCAAACGGGTGCTCGGCGAACAGATCGAGGTAGCCGCGGATCTGATTACCGAAGGTCATGCCCGCCCCGCCGCCGCGCTCCGTTACCGCGCCGCGGGAGAAGACGCATGGCGCGAGACGCCGCTCCGGTTTTTCGACAACGACCGCTGGCGGGGCCGCTTCGCGCCGGAACACATCGGACGCTGGACGTTTCAACTGCTGGCCTGGCGCGATCGCTACGACGACTGGCGCAAGGACACGATCAAGCGCCGCGATGCGGGTCAGTCGCTCGGCCCGGAACTCGGCGAGGGCGAAGAACTCCTGGGCGAAGCCAGCGCAAACGCCGAGGGATCCGCGCGAACACGGCTTGCGGAAATCAAGACCTTGCTCGACACGCATAAGGACGACGTGACCGCACGCGCCGGTTTGCTGCTCGCCCAGACCACGGCCGAGTGGGTCGCCCGGGCGCTGCCGCGCGTCGGGCTCAGCACCTCGCCCGAGTTTGCCGTGCAGATCGAGCGCGGGCGGGCACGCACCGGCGCCTGGTACGAATGCTTTCCGCGTTCGTTGGGCGAGGCCGGCCACCACGGCACTTTCGACGATCTCATCCGGCACCTGCCCTACATTGCCAGCCTGGGTTTCGATGTCGTGTATCTGCCGCCGATCCATCCGATCAGCATGAGTCATCGCAAGGGTAAAAACAACGCGCTTGATGCAGGCCCGAACGATCCGGGCAGCCCGTGGGCGATCGGCGCGCGCGAGGGCGGCCACGACGCTATTCATCGGCAGCTCGGCACGACCGCCGACTTCCGCCGCCTGCTCGCCGCCGCACGCGCCGAGGGACTCGAAATCGCACTCGACTTTGCGATCCAGTGCTCGCCCGATCATCCGTGGGTGCGCGAACACCCCGAGTGGTTCCGCTGGCGCCCGGACGGAAGCATCCGCTACGCGGAAAATCCGCCGAAAAAATATCAGGACATCGTCAACGTGGATTTTTTCGGCGGCGGCCGCGATGCACTGTGGCAGGAACTCGCCCGTGTGCTGCTCTACTGGTGCGGCGAGGGCGTGCGCATCTTCCGCGTGGACAACCCGCACACCAAGCCGCTGCCGTTCTGGGAATGGGCGATCGATGAGGTGCGTACGCGCTATCCCGAAACGATTTTCCTGGCCGAGGCCTTCACCCGTCCGAAGCTCATGAACCGCCTCGCCAAACTCGGCTTCTCGCAGTCCTACACCTACTTCACCTGGCGCGAGACGAAGACCGAACTCACCGAGTACCTGACCGAACTCACGAGCGGTTCCTCGCCCGAGTTCTTCCGCCCGAACTTCTGGGTCAACACGCCCGACATCAATCCGCTTTACCTGCAAACAAGCGGGCGCGCGGGTTTCGTGATCCGCGCCGTCCTCGGGGCGACGCTCGCACCATCCTGGGGCATGTACTCGGGCTACGAACTGTGCGAATCGGAACCCCTGCGCGACGCCGACGGCAGCCCGCGCGAAGAATATCTGGACTCGGAGAAATACGAACTCAAGGCGCGCGACTTTGACGCACCCGGCAATATCCGCGCCGAGATCGCGACGCTCAACCGCATCCGCCGCGATAATCCCGCGCTCGCCGAACTGACCAACCTGAGCTTTCACATTGCGTATAACGATCAAATTCTGTTCTACTCCAAACTTGCGCCGGATGACCTGCTCTGGCTGATCGTAAGCCTCGATCCGCACGAAACGCAGGAGGCGGAGATCGAATTGCCGCTCGAGATGCTGGACGCAGACGAAGACACAACGATTGCGGTGGAAGACCTGTTCGGCGACGAGCGCTGGCAATGGCACGGACGCCACCAACGCGTGCGCCTCGATCCCGCGCATCCGGCGATGATTCTTCGCGTGAAGAAAGGATGAGACGATGACGGAAGCCGCTGCAACGCCCGACTGGTACAAGGACGCGGTGATTTATCAGACGCACGTCAAGGCGTTCTTCGACGCCAACGACGACGGCATCGGCGACTTTCGCGGTCTCGGCGAAAAGCTCGACTATATCACCGATCTGGGCGTCACCGCGATCTGGCTGCTGCCGTTTTATCCGTCTCCGTTGCGCGACGACGGCTACGACATTGCCGACTATCGCAAGGTGCATTCTAGCTACGGTACGCTCGGGGATTTCCGCCGATTCGTGCGCGCCTGCCACGCGCGCGGTTTGAAGGTTATTACCGAACTGGTGGTAAATCACACCTCCGATCAGCACGCCTGGTTCCAGCGTGCGCGCCGCGCAAAACCGGGATCGGCCGCGCGTGACTTTTACGTGTGGAGCGACAGCGACCAGAAGTACCCGGGCACGCGCATCATCTTTCTCGACACCGAGCGCTCGAACTGGACCTGGGATCCCGTTGCCAACGCTTATTACTGGCACCGCTTCTACTCGCATCAGCCGGATCTGAATTTCGACAATCCGCGGGTGTTCGAGGAAATCGTCAAGGTGCTGCATTACTGGATGGAGATGGGCGTGGACGGCATGCGGCTCGATGCCGTGCCCTATCTCGTCGAGCGCGATGGCACCAACAATGAAAATCTTCCCGAAACGCACGAAATACTCAAACGCATCCGCGCCGAGGTGGATCGGCACTATCCGGGCCGCATGCTACTCGCCGAAGCCAACCAATGGCCGGAAGACGTGAGTGCCTACTTCGGCAGCGGCGACGAGTGCCACATGGCCTTCCACTTCCCGCTCATGCCGCGCATGTACATGGCAATTGCGCAGGAAGACCGTCACCCGATCACCGACATCATGCGCCAGACGCCCGCGATTCCGGCCAATTGCCAGTGGGCGATTTTTCTGCGCAATCACGACGAGCTGACGCTGGAGATGGTGACCGACCGCGAACGCGATTACCTCTGGCAGCACTACGCCGCGGACCGGCGCATGCGCATCAACCTCGGCATCCGCCGCCGCCTCGCGCCGCTCATGGACAACGACCGCAGCCGCATCGAACTCATGAACGCGCTGCTTTTCTCCATGCCCGGCACGCCGGTGCTTTACTACGGCGACGAGATCGGCATGGGCGACAACGTCTTTCTCGGCGACCGCGACGGCGTGCGCACTCCGATGCAATGGTCGCCGGACCGCAACGCCGGTTTCTCGCGCGCCGATCCCGCCGCGCTCTACCTGCCGCCGGTGATGAATGCACAGTACGGCCACGAGGCGCTCAACGTCGAGGCGCAACAGAAGAGCCCATCGAGTCTTTTGAACTGGATGCGACGCATGATTGCCGTGCGTAACTCGCGCCCGTCTCTGGGCCGCGGCACGCAGCGCTTCCTGTTTCCGCGCAATCGCCATGTACTGGTCTACCTGCGCGAATTCGAGGGCGTGACAATCCTCTGCGTGTTCAATCTCGGGCGCTCGGCGCAGGCGATCGAACTCGAACTCGCCGACTATCGCGGTCGCATACCGATCGAACTCTTCGGCCGCACGCCGTTTCCGCCAATCAGCGAGCGCGACTATCCGCTCACGCTCCCCGGCTACGGCTGGTTCTGGTTCGTGCTCGCCTCGGCCGAAGAGGCGCCGGCCTGGTACGCTCCGGTGCCGGAATTCACGCCGGAATACGTCACGCTGGTGGCGCGGCGCGGACTCGCCGAACTCGACGAGGAAAACGTACGCGGAGCACTCGAGCGCGAGGTATTGCCCCCGTGGCTTGGTGCCCAGCGTTGGTTCGCGGGCAAGAGCGAAGGCATCTCACGGCCGCGCATCGTCTCGCTCGGCGAGCTTCACGACGAGAACGGAGAGTCGTTCTGGCTCGTCGCCGCGGAAGTCACGGCAAACGATGAAGTGCAGCGCTATTTCCTGCCGCTCGGACTCGACGCCGACGACGGTGGCGGGCGCACCGATCAGACACCCTACACGCTTGCGCGCGTGCGCCGCGGCGCGAGACTCAGCGCGTTACTCGACGCGGCCGTACTACCGGATTTTGCGCACACGCTGCTGGAAGCGATGGCCGAAGAACGCACGGTCGCGGGCACCGGCGGACAGCTGCGCTTTTCGCGAACGGCGACGCTTGCAACCGGGGACATCGAGCCGGCGCCGCTGCGCCTGCTCGGAGTCGAACAAAGCAATACTTCGGCGCGCTACGGCGAAGGCGTCGTGCTCAAGATCTATCGCCGCCTGAGCGTCGGCGTGAACCCCGAACTCGAGATGCTGCGCTTCCTCACCCGCGCGGGCTACGGGAATACAGCTCCCCTCCTCGGCGCCCTGGAATGGATGGACGAGGGCGGCAAACCCACGGCGCTCGCCGCCGCGTATCGCTTTCTCCCCAACCAGGGCGACGGCTGGAGCTATACGCTCGATTATCTCGGGCGCGCGCTCGAAGTGGCGGCGCTGGCGGAGCCGCAAGATAAAGCGCATCATGCCGGCTACCTGACCGTCGTTACCCTCCTCGGCCGACGCACGGCCGAATTGCACCGCGCACTCGCGAGCGATCGCCATGATCACGCGTTTGCCCCGCAGCCGCTGAGTGCACGTGACACTCACGGCTGGACGCGCGAGGCGCAGGCCGTTGCCCGGCGCGCGTTCACGGCGCTGCGCCGGATGCGCCGCCGCCTTCCGCAAGCCGCGATCGAACCTGCAACGATGCTTCTCGCCCGCGAGCGTGAGATTCGCAAGAAATTCGATGAACTCGGTTCGGCGCTTGCGGGCACGCAGAAGTTCCGCGTGCACGGCGATCTGCACCTCGGCCAGGTGCTCGCGCACGAGAACGACTGGTACATCCTCGATTTCGAGGGTGAACCGGAACGTTCGCTCGCGGCGCGGCGGGCCAAACGCTCGCCGCTGAAGGATGTCGCGGGCATGCTCCGCTCCTTCGATTACGCCGCCGCCACGGCTGCGCGCGAGGTCGCAAGCCGGGCGGGCCTCGCACCCGACGCGCTCTCCACCGCGGCGCACGAGTGGCTGGTGGCAAGCGCCGACGCTTTCCTCGAAGGCTATCTGGCGGCGGCCGAAGGGCTGCCCGGCGTGCCCGTCGAACGCGCGACCCTCGAACGCCTGCTCAATCTCTTCCGACTGGAAAAGGCGCTTTACGAAGTGTATTACGAGGCGGCTAATCGCCCGGACTGGCTTCCGATTCCCCTCGCCGGTGCACTTTACCTGCTCGACTCCGGGATCGAATCATGAATGAAAATGCGCTAGCCCAATCCGCCGCCACGCTTGCCGCCGGCGAATACAGCGATCCCTTCGCGATTCTGGGCCCGCACGCCGTTGACGGAACGACCGAGGTACGCGTGTTCCAGCCGGGTGCGCGCGCGGTGACGCTCGTGGATCGCGCCGGACGTGCACTCGTCGCGGCCGCGGAACGCTATCCGGGTTTCTTTTGCGCCGAGTTGCCCCGCAACCGAAAGGACTACCGGTTGCGTGTCGCGTGGCCCGGCAGCGATTCGGTATTCGACGACGTCTATCGCTTCGGCCTCGTGCTCGGCGATCTCGACGTACACCTGCTGGCCGAGGGCACGCACCGCGAAACCCATGCCTGCCTGGGTGCGCATCCGCGGGTAATGGACGGCGTAGCCGGCACCGGCTTTGCGGTGTGGGCTCCCAATGCACAGCGCGTTTCCGTCGTCGGCGACTTCAATAGTTGGGACGGGCGGCGTCTGGCGATGCGCCTGCGTCATACCTGCGGCGTATGGGAACTGTTCGTGCCGCAGGTGCACGAGGGTGCGCTGTATAAATACGAAATCCGCGGCCCGCATGGAGAACTGCTGCCGCTCAAGGCGGACCCCGTAGCGCTTGCCGCGGAACATCCGCCGCATACCGCGTCGAAGGTATTTGACCTCGGGCGCCTGCACATTGCCGACGAAGACTGGCTTGCGCGCCGTGCCGCGCAAACCAGTTACAACGAACCGGTTTCCATCTACGAGGTGCATCTCGGTTCGTGGCAGCGTGTGCCGGAAGAAGATAACCGGCGACTCACGTACGACGAATTGGGCGAGCAGCTCGTCGGTTACGCAAAGGAGATGGGCTTTACGCACATCGAGTTGCTGCCGATCACCGAGCACCCCTTCGACGGTTCCTGGGGCTATCAGCCGCTCGGACTTTATGCGCCGACCAGCCGCTTCGGCTCCCCCGAAGCCTTCGCGGGCTTCGTCGAGCGCGCGCATGCGGCGGACATCGGTGTGATCGCCGACTGGGTGCCGGCGCATTTCCCGAACGACGCGCACGGACTCGGCTGGTTCGACGGCACGCATCTTTACGAACATGCCGATCCGCGCCAGGGTTTTCACCCCGACTGGAACACGCTCATCTATAACTACGGTCGGCGCGAGGTCACGAATTTCCTGATCGGGAACGCGCTCTTCTGGCTCAAACGGTATCACCTCGATGCGCTGCGGGTGGATGCGGTCGCCTCCATGCTTTATCTCGACTACAGCAGAAAGCCCGGCCAATGGTTGCCGAACCGTTACGGCGGACGCGAAAACCTGGAAGCGATTGCATTTCTCAAACGCATGAACGAACTCGTCTTCGCCGAAGCGCCGGGCGCGACAACCGCCGCCGAGGAGTCCACCGACTGGCCGGGCGTTTCTCACCCGATTTATGCCGGGGGACTCGGCTTCGGCTACAAGTGGAACATGGGCTGGATGCACGACACGCTCGCCTACATGCGCGAGGATCCGGTGCACCGGCGCTGGCATCACAACCAGATGACTTTCGGACTCCTCTATGCCTTCAGCGAAAACTTCATCCTGCCGCTCTCGCACGACGAAGTGGTGCACGGCAAGGGCTCGCTGATCGGCAAGATGCCGGGCGACGACTGGCAGAAGTTTGCAAATCTGCGGGCCTACTACGGGTTCATGTTCGGACACCCGGGCAAGAAACTTCTCTTCATGGGCGGTGAGTTCGCGCAATGGCGCGAATGGAACCACGATGCGAGCCTGGACTGGCACCTGCTCGACTATGCGCCGCATCGCGGCGTGCAGAACCTGGTGCGCGATCTCAACCGCAGCTACCGCGAATGGCCCGCATTGCACCGGCGCGATTGCGAGGGTGCAGGTTTCGAGTGGGTCGTCGCTGACGATGCGGACCAGAGCGTGTTCGCGTTTCTGCGCCACGGCGAAGCAAGCGATGCGCCGGTGCTCGTCATCTCCAACTTCACGCCGGTTCCACGCCACGCTTACCGTATCGGCGTGCCGCGTGCCGGGCGTTGGCGCGAGGTCTTGAACACCGATGCTGCAACATACGGCGGCAGCAATCTCGGCAACGCGGGCGGTGTCGAGGCTACGCCGGTCGCCGCGCATGGACACGGACAATCCGTGTCGCTGACGCTCCCACCGCTCGCCACTTGTTTCTTCGTGCATGAATCCGGTTGATCACGGGCACTTGGCGCGTGGGAATGAAACCGCAGAGCACGCGGAGAACGCAGAGGCAAAGGAATGAATTATGCTTAACGTTAACGGCTTGACTGCGGACACGAAGCGTCCGCATACCAACGAAACATCAGGTTTGAGGTAAAAATGAAGTTCGGAAATAATCTCTGCGATCTCTGCGCACTCTGCGATGAAACGAACAATTCGCACAAACGGATGCTGCATCCATGAGGCAGGCTCGGCAACGGCTCGCGCCGGGACGTCCCTATCCCCTCGGCGCGACCTGGGACGGCCGCGGCGTGAACTTCGCGCTCTTCTCCGCGAATGCGGAAAAAGTCGAACTGTGCCTTTTCGATGACAGCGACCGGCGGGAAACCGCCCGACTGGAGCTACAGGAACGCACCGGCGACGTCTGGCACGGCTATCTTCTCGACGGCCAACCGGGCCTGCGTTACGGCTACCGGGTGTACGGACCGTACGAACCGCGACGCGGCCATCGCTTCAACCACCACAAGCTGCTTCTCGATCCTTATGCGCGGGCGCTGACTGGCCAGGTGCGCTGGTCGGATGCGAACTTCGGCTACAACGTGGGTTCGCCGCGGGGGGATCTCTCCTTCGACCGGCGCGACAATGCGCGCGCCGTCCCCAAGTGTATTGTCGTGGACCCGGCCTTCACTTGGGCCGACTCACGCCGGCCTGATCGTCCCTGGACTGAAAGCGTAGTTTACGAAGCGCATCTGAAGGGTTACACCAGGCACCATCCGCAGGTGCCCGAGCCCCTGCGCGGCACCGCCGCCGGACTCGCCGACGATGCGGCGATCGAACATCTCTTGCGGCTCGGCGTGACCGCCATCGAACTTCTGCCGGTGCAAGCGGCGCTCAATTCGCGCTGGCTGATCGAGAAAGGCTTGAGCAATTACTGGGGCTATACGACGATCGGGTTCTTCGCCCCCGACCCGCGCCTTCTTGAAGGCAACTATCCCGACGAATTCCGCCGCATGGTTGCGCGTCTGCACGCGGCCGGCATCGAGGTCTTCCTCGACGTCGTCTACAACCACACCGGCGAGGGTAGCGAACTCGGACCGACGCTTTGCTTTCGCGGTATAGACAACGCGAGCTACTATCGCCTGAACGCAGACGAGCCGCGCTACTACGACGATGTGACCGGCACCGGCAACACACTGAACTTCGCGCACCTGCGCGTCGCGCAACTGGTCATGGACAGTCTGCGGCTATGGGCAGGCGAATATCAGGTTGACGGCTTTCGCTTCGATCTCGCCACCACCCTCGCGCGTGAGGGTTCGGGTTTCGATCCCGGCGCGGGCTTTCTCGATTCGCTCCGCCAGGATCCTCTGCTCGCGCGCACCAAACTCATCGTCGAGCCCTGGGATGTCGGCCTCGGCGGCTATCGTCTGGGCGAATTCGGCGCGCCCTTCTCCGAATGGAACGATCGCTACCGGGATTGCGTGCGCCGGTTCTGGCGCGGCGACCAGGGTACGTTGGCCGAACTCGGCGGTCGCCTGCTCGGTTCGTCCGATTTGTTCGAGCCAAGCGGCGATCGCCCGTGGGCGAGCATCAACTTCGTTACTTGCCACGACGGCTTTGCGCTTGCCGATCTTGTCTCCTACGAACACAAGCACAACGAGGCCAACGGCGAAGACAATCGGGACGGGAACGACAATAATCTCAGCGCCAACTTTGGTGCGGAAGGTCCGACCGACGACGCTGGCATCAATGCGCTGCGCTACCGTCAACGCCGCAATCTGCTGGCGACGTTGCTGCTCTCGCAAGGCACGCCGATGATTCTCGGTGGGGACGAGTTCGGACGTACGCAACAAGGCAACAACAATGCCTGGTGCCAGGACAACGAAATTTCCTGGTTCGACTGGCACGCTCTGCGCGAAGAAGAACAGGCCGACATCGATTTCGTCTCAGGTCTGATCGCCTTTCGGCGCGCGCATCCGGTATTGCGCGCACCGCGTTATCTGCATGCCCGCGTTCACGACGAGGAGGACGTGCCCGACATCCTCTGGTTCGGTGCGAACGGGGAGGAATTCTCCCACGATGACTGGCATCGCCCCGAAGGCGCAACCGTGGCCATGCTCCTCAACGGCCGTGCCCTCATCGGTCGCGATAACCGCGGCCGACCGGTGCGCGATGACTGCTTGCTTCTGATCATTCATGCCGGAGCCGAGCGCATCGAATTCCGTCTGCCTGCTCGACCGTCGGGCAGCGGATGGAAGCTCCTGCTGGACACCGCCCGTGATCCTGCATGGCCGGATGAAACGCTCACCAATGAAACGCTCAGTGTCGACGCGCGTTCGGTCGTCGTGTTGGAGCGCATGAGCGCCCCCGCAGGGTGACGCGACGCTATCGCCGGCTGCCTTTCGGTGCCGAGATTATTCCCGGCGCCGGCGTTCGTTTCCGATTCCATGCGCCTGCGCTCGACGAAGCCGCCGTCGTGCTGGCGGACGGCGTTCGGATTCCCATGCTCCGTTCGGAAAAGGGTATCTTCGAAACGGTAGTCGCCAATGCGGAAGCCGGCAGTCTTTACCGATACGAAATCGGCGCAGGCGAAGCCGTGCCCGATCCGGCAAGCCGCTTTCAGCCGGAGGATGTCGACGGGCCGAGCGAAGTCGTGGACTCGTTCGATTACGAATGGGGCGACAAGGTCTGGCGGGGACGACCGTGGAACGAGGCCATCGTCTACGAACTGCATGTCGGCTGCTTCGATCGGTCGGGCGGCTATAACGGTGTGCAGAGACGACTCGATCACTTCGAACGCCTCGGCGTCACCGCGATCGAACTCATGCCCGTCGCCGACTTTGCGGGCGCGCGCAACTGGGGCTATGACGGTGTGCTGCCTTATGCGCCGGATTCGGCCTACGGGCGTCCGAACGATCTGAAGCGCCTGATAGATGCATGCCATGCACGCGGACTCATGGTGCTGCTCGACGTGGTGTATAACCACTTCGGGCCGAGCGGCAATTACCTCGCCCGCGCCCGTTACGCGCCCGATTTCTTTCATCCCGACGCGCACACGCCCTGGGGCGCAGCACTCGCCTTCGACAACCCGCTCTTGCGCCGATTCTTCATCGAGAACGCACTCTACTGGCTGGAGGAATATCACTTCGACGGCCTGCGCCTGGACGCCGTGCACGCGATCGAGGATTCGCCCGGCGGCGCGGATTTCCTGCGCGAGCTCGCCGAACGCGTGCGCGGTGAAATCCGCGATCGCGAAGTGCATCTGATTCTCGAGAACGACCGCAACGAGGCACGCTGGCTGCCCCACGCGGCTCCGCCGCGACACTACACCGCGCAGTGGAACGACGACTTCCATCATGCCGCGCACTGCGCTGTGACGGACGAGCGCGATGGCTACTACGGTGACTACGCAGAACGGCCGGCGCAGTATCTGGCGCGCGCAATAGCCGAGGGCTTCGCTTATCAGGGCGAACGCTCCGCGTTTCGCGACAACAGCACACGCGGCGAACAAAGCGCCAAAGTCCTGCCAATCGCATTCGTCAACTTTCTGCAAAATCACGACCAGATCGGCAATCGCGCCTTCGGCGAACGCTTTACAGAACTCGCGGCGCCGGAGTCTCTGCGCGCGCTATACGTACTGCTTTTTCTCTCGCCGGGCGTGCCACTGCTCTTCATGGGCGAGGAATGGGCGGCTGGCACGCCATTTCTCTACTTCTGCGATTTTCCGGGCGAACTGGGCGCCGCCGTCCGTGAAGGCCGGCGCAAGGAGTTCGACCGTTTCGCCGCCTTTCGCGACCCCGAGGCACGCGCCCGTATCCCGGATCCGACCGCGCGCGTAACCTTTTTGCGATCGCGCCTCGACTGGGACGAATTACATGCACCGCTTCATGCCGAATGGCTCGCGTTCATCTCCGAGTTGATCGCCTGCCGGCGGCGCGAACTCGTGCCGCAACTTGCGCAAACAGGCGCCGGCGTCTGGCGCATGCTCGGCGAGGCGGCGTTCGCAATCGAGTGGCCGCTCGCGAGAGGTCACTGGCGCTTGGCGGCCAACCTTGACGGAGAACCGGTAAACGCACCGGCCGAGGCGGGACGGCTTGTTTACGGCGATCCGGCGAATGCAGACGTGGAGCTTGCGCCTTGGTCGGTCAGAGTTCTCGTCGATGAGTGAAGACGCGCGGTTCGACGAACTGGCCAAGGCGGTCGGGCTCGCAACAAGCTATACCGATATCGGCGGCATCCGACACGAAGTGTCGGCCACCAGCCTGCGAGCCTTGCTCGAGGGACTCGGCTACGTTGCCAGCGACAGTGGAATACGAGAGGCGCTCGCCGTCTTTGAAGCGAAACGCACCACCGAACTCGCGCCACCGGCCGTCGCAAGCTTCGAACCGATGCCGCCCCGCCTTGAACTGAATCCGCAGGCGCTCACGGGCGATGCGCTCGAATGGACACTCGCCGGCGAAGGGATGGAAACCGGCGGAAGGATCGCCACCGCCGATCTCGATATCGACGGCGGCAAACCACTACTCGCGCTTCCGCCGCTTTCACCCGGCTACTACAAGCTTTCGCTCCGGAGCGGTGCGAACACGGCCGAAACGCTGCTCGTGCGCGCGTCGGAGAAAGCCTGGCTACCGGACAAACCGGCGCGTGGCTACGGGCTTTCGATCCAGCTCTACGAACAGATCGGTCCGACGAGCATCGGCCTCGGAGACTTCACGGATCTCGCCGGCCTCGGCGAAGCCGCGGGCGCGATGGGCGCGGCGACTCTTGGAATCAATCCGCTGCACGCGCTCTTTCTTGCGGCGCCCGAACGCGTGAGCCCTTATTCGCCGAGTTCACGCCTCGCTCTCAATCCGCTTTATCTCGACGTGCGCCGGCTGCCGGGCATCGACGATGCTCTGCGTGCGCGCTTCGAGAAACCGGCGTTCCTGGCCCGCGTCCGTGCCCTCAACGCGGGGACGCTGATCGATTACGCGGCCGCCTCAGCCGAGAAGCTAAGCCTCGCGCGCGCCGCTTTCGAAGGCTTCCGCCGGAGCGGCGGTGATACGGCATTCGACGAGTTTCGAAGCCGGGCTAGCCGTGGAATCGTCAACTGGGCGCGGTTCGAAACCCTCACGATCGAGTTCGGCACCGACCTCGGCACTTGGCCGGCCGTCCTGCGCGATCCGGAAAGCAAGGAGCTCGAACGGTTTTTAGCGAAGCGGCAGGATGCCTACGACTTCCATATCTGGCTTCAGTGGCAGGCGGATGTACAACTCGAAACTGCCGCGCGCCGCGCCCGCGACGCCGGACTCCGAATCGGGCTTTATCACGATCTCGCGCTCGGTGCCGACCCCGCCGGCGCCGAAGTCTGGGCGGGTCGCAATGATTTCGCGACCGCGCTCGCGGTCGGCGCGCCGCCCGATCCGCTCAATCCGCGCGGACAGAACTGGGGCTTCCCGCCGCTCCATCCGCAGCGCCTTGTCGAACGACAGCTCGCAACCTTCATCGAACTCGTGCGCGCCAACCTGCACCATGCGGGAGCGCTGCGCATCGATCACGTGCTCGGGCTCAACCGGCTCTTCGTGATCCCCCCCGGCGCCACGCCGGCCGACGGCGCGTACCTGCGCTATCCCCTCGATCTGATGCTCGCCGTGATCGCGCTCGAAAGCAATCGCGCCCGCTGTGTCGTCGTCGGCGAGGATCTGGGAACGGTGCCGGAGGGTCTGCGCGCGCGGTTGTCGGAGCGGGGTATTCTTTCGCTCCGGCTCCTCTACTTCGAACACACCGAAACGGGACAACCGGTGGCACCGGAACAGTATCCGCGCGAGGCGCTGGCAACGATCGGCACCCACGACGTCGTTCCGTTGCCCGGCTGGTGGCGCGGCGAGGATCTCGCGCGAATGGACCGGCTCGATCTGTGGCCTTCGGAGGAGGCCAAAGCCGCGGCGCATGCGGCCCGTCCGACGGAGCGCGATGCATTGCGTGAAGGCTTCCTGCGCGCCGGACTGGCGGGAACCGAGGCGGAACCGCCAGCGGCCGCGGCCTACCGCTGGCTTGCGCGTACGCCCAGCCGCTTGCTTGCGATCCAGCCCGAGGATGCGCTCGAGATCGCGGATCCCGTCAACGTGCCGGGCACGACGGTCGAGGAGCCCAACTGGCGCAGTCTGCGCTTCCCGCCTTGGCCGGAATGGCTCGCCGATCCGCGCTTCGTCGAGGTCGTATGCGCCGTGCAGGCGGAGCGCGGCACACCGCGCAGGCGTGATGACACCACACTCACCGCGACCTACCGCGTGCAACTCCACGCGGACTTCGGCTTCGGCGAGGCTGCTGCGCTCGCGCCCTACCTCGCCCGACTGGGCGTAAGCCATCTGTATCTCTCGCCGGTGATGAGCGCCGTACCGGGAAGCACGCACGGTTATGACATGACCGATCCCACGCAGCTGGACGAAGCGCGCGGCGGCGGCGCAGGTTTCAGCGAGTTGCGTGATGCGCTTGAACGCAAAGGCCTCGGCCTCGTCGTGGATTTCGTGCCCAATCACATGGGCGCGCATCCCGGCAATCCCTGGTGGATGGATCTCCTCGAGTGGGGACACGCCTCGGTACACGACGCGAGCTTCGACGTGGACTGGTCGGGAGACGACGCCCGCCTACTCGTGCCGGTGCTCGCCGCAACGCTCGATGAAGTGCTCTCCCGCGGCGAGATCAGTCTCGCCTTTGAACCCTCGGGACGTTTCTGTGCCAGGTATTTCTCACACCTTCTACCGCTCGCCCCGGCTTCCACCGCTGCACTCGTGCGACTTGCCGCACACCGCGTCGAGGCTCCGGAACGCACGCAGCTCGCAACGCTCGCACGGCGTCTACGCGGACTCGCCGCCGTGCCGACGGGCGAGCGCCGCGCCACCGGGCTCACGTTAGAGGCCGAACTCGCCGTACTCGCTGAGGACGCGCAGGTTTTGAAGACGCTGAAGGAGACCGTCGCAGACTTTTCGCACAATGCAGGCCCGATGACGCGGCTACTTGAACGACAGGCGTGGCGGCTCGTTCACTGGCGCCGCGCTGTGGAGGAAATCAACTACCGCCGCTTCTTCGACATCGCCGATCTTGCGGCCCTGCGCATGGAACGCCCCGCCGTGTTCGGCGCCGTGCATGCGGGCATTCGCCGGCTGCTCGACGAGGGCAGCGTGCAGGGCCTGCGCCTCGACCACGTGGACGGGCTCGCGGCGCCCGGGCGCTATCTCGAAAGGCTTCGCGAACTCGTCGAAGCGCACGGCGGCGATGTGCCGCTGTGGGTCGAGAAAATTCTCGCTGTGGACGAAACGCTCTGCCCGTGGCCCGTCGCCGGCACGACGGGATACGAGTTCCTGAACGACGTAACGCGGCTTTTCGTGCCGGCCGCCGGCGCAGCGAAACTCCAGACGCTGTGGCGCGAGTTCGTGCCGGACGCCCAGCCCTTCGACGAGACTCTGGCGCTCGCCAAGCGCGAGACGGTGGAAGATCTGTTTGCCCCGATGCTCGATCGCATCGTCACTGCACTGGCTCCACGGGCGCCGGTGGCGCTGGAGCGCTTGCGCATCGCTCTGGTCGAAATCGTCGTCGCACTGCCCGTGTATCGCGCCTATCCCGACGCGCCCGACTCCGCACGCGCGGCGCAGGAGGCGATCGTCGCCCAAGCGGCCGCTGCGGTTCAAGACGCCGAAACGGGCGAATGGCTCGGCCATCTGCTCGCGCTGCCGCTCGACGAAGCGGCGCGGCTTCCGGCACCGCTACGCGACGGCGTTGCGCGCTTTTGGCAGCTGGCGTCCGCGGCGATGGCTAAGGGTCTCGAAGACACCGCCTTCTACCGCGATTTCGCGCTACTTGCCTTGAACGAGGTCGGCGGCGACCCACGTGTCGCGTCGCTCTCGAACGAAGAATTTCATGTGCGCATGACGCGGCGCGCCCGCGACTGGCCGGCGGCGCTCAATGCAAGTGCGACGCATGATACCAAGCGCGGCGAAGATGCGCGAATGCGCCTCGCAATGTTCACCGCGCATGCGGACGAATGGCGGCGGTTGGTCTCGCGGCTGCGCAGCGCCGCGGCGCCCCTGCGTCCCGACGGCGTGCATCCGGCGGACGAATACCTGGCGTGGCAGACACTGCTCGCCGCTTGGCCGCCGCCCGCCGCGGTACCGCTCGATAAGGCAGCGTGCGAAAGCCTGGCCGTGCGGCTCGAGAAATACCTGACCAAGGCATTGCGCGAAGGCAAGCAACGTTCGTCATGGCTCTCGCCGAACGTCGCATACGAAAAAAAGCTCGCGGTCTACGCTGCCGCCTTGCTCGATCCGGCGCGCGCCGCTGATTTCCAGCACGACTTTCTGTCCTTTGCGGCCGCCGTTGCCCGCAGCGGAGCGCTGGCCAGTCTCGCCGCGCTCGCGCTCAAGTGCACGGCGCCCGGCGTGCCCGACCTCTATCAAGGTACCGAACTGTGGGATCTCACGCTGGTGGACCCGGACAACCGTCGACCAGTGGACTATCTCTTGCGCGAGAGACTGCTCGCGGACTTCTCCCCCAAGACTGCTGGTCAATCCACGGATTGTGGACACGATCTGCGCGAATTGCTGGCAGAGTGGCCCGATGGCCGTATCAAGTTTTATGTGCTGGCCAAGCTGCTCGAGCTGCGCCGCTCGAACCCAGACGTTTTTGCGAACGGACATTACGAACCGGTGCCGATGGAAGGCGCACGGGCCGACGACGTGCTGGCCTTTCGCCGCAGGTACGCGGACAAGGAAGTGCTGGTCTTCATTGCCCGTGTCTGCCCCGCCCTGATGCAAAAAGGTAGATGTGCACTGTCCGCCGGAGCCTGGGGAAATACGCGGAGTGCCACACCCAACTCGCAAACGCGAACCTGGCGCGAGCTTTTCACGGGACGACACTACCGGGGCGACGAACTCCTCGCGGCCGAGCTTTTGAGTCCCTTACCGGGCGCCGTACTGCTTCCCGAATCCTGATTGCCCGATGCGCAGCATGCAGTGGCGCTCCCGGGAACGCGGGCACCGCTGCGATAAAATTAACTGTTTCGTGAATGTCGACGCCCCATATGCAATACCAGCACATAGAAGTACCTGCCACGGGCGAGGCGATCACGGCCAATCGAGACGGCAGCCTGAGTGTGCCGGACCGTCCCATAGTCGTCTGCATTCGCGGCGATGGCATCGGTGCGGACGTGACGCCGGTGATGAAAAGCGTGGTCGAGGCGGCGGTTGAGCGGGCTTATGGCAAGCGGCGCCGGATCGCGTGGATGAACGTCTTTGCGGGCGAGCAGGCCGCGGGGTTTTACGGCGACGACTACCTGCCCGAAGAAACGCTCGATGCGCTCCAGCGCTATGTGGTCTCGATCAAGGGGCCGCTCACGACGCCGGTCGGCGAAGGCTTCCGCTCGCTCAACGTGACCATCCGCCAGACGCTTGATCTCTACGCCTGCGTGCGTCCGATTCATTATTTCCCGGGCGTGGATTCGCCGATGAAGCTCGCCGATACCACCGACATGGTGGTATTTCGCGAGAACACCGAGGACATCTATGCCGGCATCGAATGGCCGGCGGGCAGCGAGGAGGCTCTGAAACTCGTCGCTTTTCTGCGCCGTGAACTGGGCGTGACCAATATCCGCTTTCCCTCGAGTTCAGGCCTCGGCATCAAGCCTGTTTCGCGCGAAGGTTCCGAACGTCTGGTGCGCAAGGCCATTCAATACGCGGTAGACAACGACCGCGTATCGGTGACCCTGGTGCACAAGGGCAACATCATGAAGTATACCGAGGGAGCGTTCCGCAACTGGGGCTACGAGGTCGCGCGCGAGGACTTCGGCGCGCAGCCGCTCGATGGCGGCCCCTGGCTCGCGTTCGCGAATCCCGTGACCGGCAAACGCATCGTCGTGAAGGACGTAATCGCCGACAATTTCCTGCAGCAAATTCTGCTGCGTCCCGAGGAATACGACATCATCGCGACGCTGAATCTGAACGGCGACTATATCTCCGATGCGCTTGCTGCCCAGGTCGGCGGCATCGGCATCGCGCCGGGCGCGAACATGGGCGATGCGGTTGCCGTGTTCGAGGCGACCCACGGCACGGCACCCGGCTTTGCCGGGAAGGATCGGGTGAATCCCGGCTCGCTGATCCTTTCCGCCGAGATGATGCTGCGCTATCTCGGCTGGACCGAGGCCGCGGACTGCGTCCTCGACGGCGTCGCACGCACCATCGCGAAGAAGGTTCTCACCTACGATCTCGCGCGCCTGCGCGAGGCGATCCGTGCGCCCAAACGCGAGCTGGCCGGCCGGCGCGGGGTCGAGGATCATCTCCAGAAGCTGTCGCCGGGCGCGACTCTGGTCGGCACCCGCGGCTTTGGCGAGGCTGTGATCGCCAATATGACGCAAGCGCAGCCCGCGCCATCACCGTGAGCGCCGCAGCGAAGAACTCGCGAGTCGGCACGGAATCCGCCGCCGGGAACGGGAGCGCAACCGGATATTTTGATCCCCGTGACTTCGTCGCACGGGCCGCACGCGGATCGGGCATCTACCGCTTCTACGACACCAGCGAACGTCTGATCTATGTCGGCAAGGCGCGCGATCTTCGCCGCCGGCTCTCTTCGTATTTCGGGCGGCGACCCGCGAGCGCCAAGGTCGCCGCCATGCTGCGCCAGCTTGCTCGGATCGAACTGACTCGGACCGCGAACGAAGTCGAGGCGCTGCTGCTCGAAAGTACGCTTATCAAGCGTCATCGCCCGCGCTACAACGTGCTGCTCCGCGACGACAAAAGCTATCCCTACATCCGCATGGAAGAAGGGCTCGGGTTTCCGCGCCTCGCGTTCTATCGTGGCCCGCGGCGGGCGGGAACTCGGCTTTTCGGTCCGTATCCCAATGCCGGTGCCGCGCGCGCAACGCTCACGGAACTGCAACGGGTGTTTCGTCTGCGCAACTGCACCGACCGCTATTTCCTGAATCGCACCCGGCCCTGTCTGCAATACCAGATCGAGCGCTGCTCCGCACCCTGCGTGGGCTACATCGGCGAAGGCGATTACGCGCGCGATCTCACTCACGCGGTGGATTTCCTGGAAGGCCGCGACGAAAGCGTGATCGGCGATATGGGCGAGCGGATGGAAAGCGCGAGCGCGGCGCTTGAATACGAGCAAGCGGCCCGAATCCGTGATCAAATCCAGCGTCTGCGTCAAGTTCGTGCGCATCAAGACGTCGTCTCCGGTCTGGGCGATTGCGACATTCTCGCCATCGCAGTCGCCGAACGCAGCGCTGTAGTGGTGGTATTGCCGGTGCGTCACGGGCGCGTACTGGAAAGCCGGCATTACCTGCTGGCCGTCGGGGTGGACGAGGAACCGTCCGTCGCACTCGCAAGCTTTATCGCCCAGCATTATCTGGAACATGTCTCCCCGCCCCGGTTGATCCCCGACCGTGGACTCCAAGACGCGGAAATACTGGCAGCGGCGCTTTCCGCCCGCGCCGAACACCCGATCACGATTCGCCCCTCGGTACGTGGAACGTCGCGCCGTCTCATCGGGCTCGCCGCGAACAATGCACGCGAGGCGTTGGCTGTCCGTACCGGAGCCGTGGCTGCGTTCGAAACGCGTTACGCGGTGCTCGAGCGGTCGCTCGATCTCCCCGCCGGATCACTCGGACGTATCGAGTGCTTCGATATCAGTCACAGCGGCGGCGAGGCGACCGTCGGTTCCTGCGTGGTATTCGAACGCAGTGGTCCCCTCAAGAGCGCCTATCGCCGCTATCGAGTGCGCGGAGCCGCGGCCGGGGACGATTACGCCGCACTCGCCGAAGTGCTCGCACGCCGCTACGGCCGCCTTAAAGCGGAAGGCGACCGGCTGCCGGATCTCGTCCTGGTGGACGGCGGTCCCGCACAGGTGCGCCGCGCAGCTACTGTGTTGAAGGATTTGAAACTCGAAACGCTGCGCCTTGCGGGCATAACCAAGGGGCAAGGTCGGCGTGCGCGTCTGGATCGGCTGGTCCTCGCCCCTGATGGCCATACCCTGTCTCTACCGTCGGACTCGCCGGCGCTGCATCTCGTCCAGGCATTGCGCGACGAGTCGCACCGGTTCGCGCTGACGGGACATCGGCGCGCACGCACTCTCCATCGCCGCGAATCGGTACTGGATGCGGTGCCCGGCGTCGGACCCTTACGTCGCCGGCAACTATTGACCCGCTTTGGCGGACTCCGGGGACTCCAGCGGGCGAGCACAATGGATCTGGAAACGGTTCCCGGAATCAGCCATGCACTCGCAACCCGCATCGTCCAGCATCTCTCGGAAACCTGACATGAGGATCGGATTGCCCAATTTGCTGACCCTGTTCCGGGTGGTGTTGATCCCGGTACTGGTGCTGATCTTTATCCTGCCGTTCCGGTGGGCGCATCCGGCGGCGGCCATCATCTTCGTCGCGGCAGCGGTAACCGACTGGCTGGACGGCTTTATGGCCTGGCGCCTTGACCAGGGCTCGCGCTTCGGGGCCTTTCTTGATCCGGTCGCCGACAAGCTTCTCGTCGCAACGGCACTGGTGCTGATCGTCATGGCTTCGCCGCAGGCCTGGATTGCAATCCCGGCCCTCATCATTATCGGCCGCGAAATCGCCATCTCGGCGCTGCGCGAGTGGATGGCCGGGGTGGGGGCCACCGGCGTGCTGGCGGTATCCTGGGCAGGCAAGGTTAAAACCGCGGTGCAGATGGCAGCAATCGCCCTCCTGCTTTACGGACATGCGCTCGCCGACATGCCGCTGTATCTGATCGGACTCGCGCTGCTCTATGTCGCCACTACCCTCACGGTCTTCTCCATGTGCCTGTATCTGCGCTCGGCCTGGCCGCGGCTGCGCACCGGCGGCCACCGCGAAGAGCCCGGTGAACTTTGACAGACGTCGGCAATCAACGCTATCGTGCGCGCTCGGTATCGCGTCCGAATCATCGCAGGAGTTGAGTTTGCGTTCCAAGCTGTCAGTTCAGGGCCTCATGACGGCCTGTCTATGTGCGTTCCTCCTCGCGGGCTGCGGCGGCGGTAGCAGCAGCAGCAGCCCTAAAACGACCGACCTAGTGCCGTATGCAGTCAATGCCTACTTCGTAACTTCGCCGGATATGACCGTCAGCGGCCAGCTTTACGCCTCGAACCTGAACAATGACCCGATGACCTACTCGGTCCAGGATGATCCTACCGACGGTACCGTGGATGTGGACAAAGATACGGGCGTGATCACCTATACGCCGAACAGCAATTTCACCGGCACGGACACGTTTACGTATATCGCCACCGACAGCGCGGGTGATTCGGCTCCGGCCGGGGTGACCATTCTGGTCAATCCCAATCCACCCACGGTCTCGGTATTTGGTGCACCGGTTTACGTGCATAACGGCACTCCTACCAGCGTGGACTTCACAGTGTCGCTTTCCAATGCGCCGAACGGACAGGCCACTGTCAACTATGCCACCTCCGACGGCACGGCCAAGGCGGGCACCGATTACACCGCAACCAGCGGCACCTTGACCTTCGGCCCCGGTGTGCTCAGCCAGACTATCGCCGTGCAGCTCAGCGGGGTGGAGGCACAGGCATCGCGGGCGTTTACCCTGCAATTGAGCAACCCGAGCGGGAATCTGGCTTTGGGACAGGGAACGGCCGCCGCGGTGCTACGTTATTATCCCGAACCGCTTAACGACACCGGGGTAACCGGTTGCGCCACCACAACCAACGGCGGCCCTTCCAATCCCGATACTTGCCCCCAGAGCGATTTCCCGCAGCAGGACGCCGATATCGGGCGCGATCCCGCCGGCATAGCCGGCACCTTGGCCAAAGTCGGTTCGGGCATCTTCGGCTACGATTTCACTCTGCTCGGCAATGATGGCAAGCCGTTGTTCAACCAAAGTGCCAATTATGCTGTAGAGCCGTGGGCCTGTGTGCAGGATAACTGGACGGGGCTGGTTTGGGAGGTGCCCACGCCGGTAGTAACCGCGGGGATATTCGATTCCGGCTACTTCTACACTTGGTACGACCCGAACGCCAGCAGCAACGGCGGTAGTTCCGGCAAGGCCAACGGGGGGCCCAACAAGCTGGACACCTACCATTTTGCACAGGCCGCGAACCAATACGGCCTGTGCGGATACCATGACTGGCGGCTTCCGAGTGCGGCGGAATTCCGTAACCTGGTCAACATCGGCGCGCCGGGTACGCCGAACGGACCGCTGCCCTCGATCCCGACGTTCGAGGGCGCTGGGTACTGGACCGCAACACCGGAGCCGATAAACGCCGGCGCACGAGCGGTAACTATCAGTGCCCTTTATGGATACGACAGCTTTCTGCCCAAGGCCGGCGCGACTTATGTGCTCTTGGTTCGAGGAGGAAATCCCTGATGCACCGCAGCCCTTTCCGTTGGTTTCTGGTCTTGACGGCAACCGGAGCGCTCGCGACGGCAGCTTACGCCCAAACCTGCAACACATCCACGGTGGACGATGCACCCACCAGCCGTTATCAGGCGAACAGCGACGGGACCACCGTCGATTTACAGACGGGGCTTATGTGGATGCGCTGTGCCTTGGGTCAGACATGGAACGCCGGGAACTCGGCCTGTAGCGGGGGTGCCACTTCATACACCTGGCAAAATGCGCTACAGACGGTTCAGAGTTTCGATCAGGGCGGCGGGTTCGCGGGTTATACCGACTGGCGCTTGCCTAATTTGCGCGAACTGATGTCTATCACCCGCTATCATTGCAGCAATCCCGCGATCAACCTGACCGCCTTCCCGAACACGGACATACAGGCATTCTGGAGTGCCTCCCCTCTGGAGGGCAGCGTCAACACGGCATGGACCCTGAATTTCGACACCGGTCAGGCGGTCTACGACGTCATGAGTGTTGGACACCCCATTCGACTCGTGCGCGCCGGTGCTTTTCAGTAAATCGCCTGTCGTCCTTCCGGCAATTTCTGCTGTGATAAATTAGGAAACCTCCGAAAATTAGGGACGAGCGCTCCCAGGGTTCCTTTGTTGACTTCGGAAGGCGCGTAGCTCAGCTGGTTAGAGCACCACCTTGACATGGTGGGGGTCGTTGGTTCGAGTCCAATCGCGCCTACCATTGCGGGCACCGCGCAGCGGTGCCTTGTTGTCTGGGGCCTTGTCGAACCATGAGTGAAGTTACGATCAGCCTTCCCGACGGCAGCGAAAGGCGCTACCCGCGTCCCGTGAGCGCGGGCGACGTCGCCCGCAGCATCGGTGCCGGCCTCGCCCGGGCGGCGCTTGCCGCGCGCGTCAACGGACGGCTGGTGGACCTCGATCGCGAAATCCCCTCCGATGCACGGGTCGAGATCGTAACCGCTCGTGACCCGGAGGGTCTTGAAGTTATTCGCCATTCCACGGCGCATCTTCTCGCACAAACAGTTAAGCAACTTTATCCGCAAGCGCAAGTCACCATCGGGCCGGTGATCGAAAACGGCTTCTACTATGACTTTGCCTACGAACGCGCGTTTACGCCCGAGGATCTCGAAAGCATCGAGGCCCGCATGCACGAGCTCGCCGAGGCCGATCAGCCGGTCTCGCGCCGCGTCATGAAGCGCGACGAGACGATTGCCTTTTTCCGTGGCATGGGTGAGCGCTACAAGGCTGAGATCATCGAGGACATCCCGGCCGGCGAGGAGCTGTCGCTCTACACGCAGGGCGACTTCACGGATTTGTGCCGCGGTCCGCATGTGCCGTCCACCGGCAAACTCGGCGCGTTCAAACTGACACATGTCGCCGGCGCATACTGGCGCGGCGACTCGAAGAACGAAATGCTGCAACGCATCTACGGCACCGCCTGGGCGGATACGAAGGCGCTCAAGGCGCATCTCTCCCAACTTGCGGAAGCCGAGAAACGGGATCATCGCAAGATCGGCAAGGCGCTCGGCCTCTTCCACCAGCAGGAAGAAGGCCCCGGCATGGTGTTCTGGCACCCGCGCGGGTGGGCGATCTGGCAGCAGGTCGAACAGTACCTGCGCGGCGTCTATCGCGAGTCCGGATACCAGGAAGTGCGCGGTCCCCTGGTGCTCGACGTATCGCTGTGGAAGAAGTCCGGGCACTGGGATAACTACCAGGAAAACATGTTTTTCACCGAATCGGAAAAGCGCGAATACGCGCTCAAACCGATGAACTGCCCGGGCCACGTGCAGATTTACAACGTCGGCCTGCACAGTTACCGGGATCTGCCGATCCGTTACGGAGAGTTCGGCTCCTGCCACAGAAACGAGCCTTCCGGCGCTCTGCACGGCCTGATGCGCGTACGCGCCTTCACCCAGGACGATGGTCATGCCTTTTGCACGCCGGAACAGATCGAGCTCGAAGTGACCGCCTTTCACCGTCAGGCGATGAAGGTGTACAGCGACTTCGGCTTCGAAAAAATCGAGGTAAAGATTGCGCTGCGGCCGGAGAAACGCATCGGTTCGGACGAAGTCTGGGATCGCGCCGAGGAGGCACTGCGGGTGGCACTCACTGCAAGCGGCGTCGAATGGGAGGAACTGCCGGGGGAAGGCGTCTTCTACGGACCCAAGATCGAATACCACATGCGCGATTCGATCGGCCGCGACTGGCAGGTCGGCACCATGCAGGTGGACTTCATGATGCCCGAGCGCCTCGGCGCCGAATACGTGGACGAACACTCGGAGCGACGTCATCCGGTGATGCTCCACCGGGCCATCGTCGGCTCCATGGAGCGGTTCATCGGGATCCTGATCGAGCACTACGCGGGCCGGCTTCCGCCGTGGCTCGCTCCGGTGCAGGCGGTGGTGCTCGCGATCGGCGAGGCCCAGGCGGATTACGCTCGCGAGGTCACGTCCAGGTTCGCCGAAAAGGGCTTTCGCGTAGAGGTCGACTTGAGAAACGAGACCATAAGCTATAAAATTCGTGAGCATACGCTCAAGCGCGTTCCGTACCTGCTCGTCGTCGGCGAGCGCGAGCGGGCAGTGGAAGGCGTTGCCGTGCGCACACTCGCCGGGAAGGATCTCGGCACCCTGCCGGTCGCGGAATTCGAGGCGCGACTGGCACGGGAGGTGGCTGTCCGCGGCCGGCACCGACTGGAGGATTGAAGCATAACGCAGGACAAAGGGATAAGGCGCAACGAGGAAATCACGGCGCCGAGAGTCCGGGTGGTCGGCATGGACGGTCAACAGATCGGGGTGCTGCCGGTGGAGGAAGCAATCCAGGCCGCTTATAATGCGAATCTCGATCTTGTCGAGGTAGCGCCTACTGCGGAGCCTCCGGTTTGCCGGATCATGGATTACGGGCGCTTCGTGTTCGAACAGAACAAGAAGCAGCAGTCAAATCGTCGGCGCCAGAAACAGATGCAGATCAAGGAGATCAAGTTCCGGCCAGGCACCGACGATGCGGACTACCGGATCAAGCTGAAGAAAATCATGGAGTTTCTGGAGGAAGGCGACAAGGCAAAGGTATCGTTGCGGTTCCGCGGCCGTGAGATGCTGCATCAGGAACTGGGGCAGGAGTTGCTTGCCCGCATCCGCGAGGATCTCGCCGAGGAGGCAACTGTGGAGCAGATGCCGAAACTCGAAGGTCGCCAGATGGTCATGCTGCTCGCGCCGAAGAAACATTGACGACGCAGGCATATTGCGAATCGGTCGCCCGCGCGCCCGGTTGAGGGGAAAAAGTCCGGAAAAATTCATGGACGAATTTTTCGGAACTTTACCAGAGGAAGGGCGGCACAGATCGCCCCCTGGCGAACAGGGCGGAAACGGATAGCCGTCCGCATTATTTTCGCCCGGGCAGGAACGCCGGCTCGCGCCGGGGCCCGGATACAGAAATTACAGGAGCACAGAAATGCCGAAACTCAAGACGCACCGGGGGGCCGCGAAGCGATTTCGTGCGACCGCCAAGGGCAAGTTCAAGCGGACCCAGTCCCATCGTCGCCACATTCTCACCAAGAAAAGCACCAAGCGCAAACGCCAGCTGCGTCATCCCGCGCTGGTGGCTGATCAGGACCAGCACGCGGTAAAGCGCATGCTGCCCTACGCGTAAGGAGCGGCGACAATGGCAAGAGTCAAACGCGGCGTCTGCGGGCGACGCCGGCACAAAAAGGTTCTCAAGCAAGCCAAGGGCTACTACGGAAATCGCAGCAAGAACTGGCGCACGGCCAATCAGGCGGTCATCAAGGCCGGTCAGTACGCCTATCGCGACCGGCGCGTGCGCAAGCGCGATTTCAGGGCGTTGTGGGTGGTGCGGATCAATGCCGCCGCGCGTACGCATGGGCTGTCCTACAGCCGCTTCATGCACGGCCTGAAACTTGCCGGCGTGACGCTCGATCGCAAGATTCTCGCCCATCTCGCGCTTAACGATGCCGGCGCCTTCGCGGCGCTCGTCGAAAAGGCTCGCGGCGCCGGCGACGAGTAGGCGTACCGCGGGCGACGACGGCCTGCGCCTGGATTGGTAAACCTAGCGATGTCAACGGAGGAAATCGAGCGCATCCGCGTTGAGGCGCTGGCCGCAATTGCCGCTGCCGGCAGTCTCGCTGCACTTGATGGCGTGCGCGTCGAATACCTCGGCCGCAAGGGCCGGGTCAAGACGTTGCTCGCGGCGATCGGCCAGCTCGAGTCGGCGGAGCGCGCGGCCTACGGCGAAACCGTCAATACGCTCAAGGCCGAACTTGCAGCGGCACTCGGCGCCCGCCGCGAAGGGCTCACTGCGGCCGAACGAATGCGCACACAGGCAAGCGCGGCGGTGGACATCACCCTGCCGGGACGCCGTGAACAACCGGGTGTCCGGCATCCCTTGACCCAGACTCTAGCGCGCATCGAACGTCTTTTCGTCGCCGCCGGCTTCGAGGTGGCAAGAGGCCCCGAAATCGAGGATGAACATTACAACTTCGAGGCCCTCAACATCCCCGCCGATCATCCCGCGCGGGCGTCCCACGACACGTTCTACCTCGCCGACGGCCGGCTGTTGCGCACTCATACTTCGCCGGTACAGATTCGCCACCTGGAACGGATCGGTGCGCCGCCGGTGTGGATGATCGCGCCGGGGCCGGTTTATCGGCGCGATTCCGACCTTACCCACACCCCCATGTTCCATCAGGTCGAGGGGCTGGTGATTGACGAGGGCATCCACATGGGACATCTGAAGTGGCTGCTCGGCCAATTTCTCGAGGCCTTCTTCGAGCAGAAACTCGCGCTGCGTTTCCGCCCCTCCTATTTCCCGTTCACCGAGCCGTCGGCGGAACTCGACGTCTCCTGCGTGCGCTGCGGCGGCGCCGGTTGCCGCGTGTGCGGCGGCAGCGGCTGGCTGGAAATCCTCGGCTGCGGCATGGTGCATCCGCGCGTACTCGAAGGCGTCGGCATCGATCCCGAACGCCACAGTGGATTCGCCTTCGGCCTCGGCGTCGAGCGGCTCGCCATGCTGCGCCACCGGGTCGCCGATCTGCGCCATTTCTTCGAGAACGACGTGCGCTTTCTCGCGCAGTTCGCGTAATGGGCACTTCTAAAAATAGTGATTTTTTTGTGGGCGCAAGGAGGCACGGCGCGCAGAACCGCAGTGTATGTGTCAATACATGAGGATTCGAGCACGGAGCCGACGCAGCTATCGCGGGAAAAGCGCATTTTAGGGGTGCCCAAATGAGAGTCAGCCTTTCCTGGTTAAGCACGCTGTGCGATGCGGGTTTGCACGCGAACGAACTCGCCGAGGGCCTCACCCGGCAGGGACTCGAAGTCAGTGCCGTCGTGCCCGTACCGGCGCCTTCGGAGCGAATCGTGGCGGCACGTCTGGAAACCGCCGTTCCCATCCCGCGCACCAATTTCAAACTCATCGAAGCCCGGGCCGGTGCGGCAGGCACCTTCGCCATCGTTTCGGCCGCCCCCAACATAAAATCTGGCATGCTCGCCGCGCTCGCACTGCCGGGTGCCCGTCTTCCCGATGGGCGGGTGATCGCGGCGCGCGAATATGCGGGTCAAGTCTCCGAGGCGATGCTCTGTTCGGCCGTCGAACTCGCACTCGGCGAGACTTCGGATAGGCTGCTCGAACTGCCGGAGCAGACGGAGCCTGGAACTTCGCTCGCCACGCTCTACGATTTGCCCGACATCTGCCTAGAAATCGAGCTCACGCCGAACCGCGGGGATTGTCTGTCCATGTTCGGCATCGCACGCGAGGTCCATGCGCTGAGCGGCGCACCGTTGGTGCCGCCAGCCATCGCGCCGATCGCCCCGGGCAGCACCCACGGACTTGACATCCGATTCGAAGCATCGGCGGCCTGTCCACGCTATCTCGGGCGCATCGTCTCCGGGCTGGACGAATCGGCGGTAACGCCGCTGTGGATGGCCGAGCGGCTGCGCCGGGCGGGAGTTCACGGCACGCATCCCGTGGTGGACGTACTCAACTACGTGATGCTCGAACTCGGCCAACCGCTGCACGCCTTCGACCGTGAACGCATCCGCGGCACGATCCATGTGCGCACGGCCCAACCGGGCGAAACCCTCAGGCTGCTCACGAATGCGACGGCGAAACTAGAAAACGATATGCTCGTCATCGCCGACGATTCCGGACCGCTTGCGCTGGCCGGCATCATGGGCGGCGCCGCGAGCGCGGTACGTTGCGAGACGCGAAGCGTCTTTCTCGAAAGCGCTTTCTTTGCGCCGGCTGCGATTCGCGGCCACGCACGACGCCTGGGACTCGTCACCGATGCCGCGCACCGCTACGAGCGCGGCGTGGACCCTGAATTGCCGCGCAGGGCGCTCGAACGCGCGACCGAACTCATCCTCGCGATCGCCGGCGGCGAGCCCGGACCGATCATGGCGACGGAATCGGCCGCGGATCTGCCGCGACGTACTCCGATCCGCTTCCATCCGGCCGCCCTCACCCGCCTCGCCGGTCTCGCGCCGGATGCAAGTGAAACCGAACGCGTGCTCACGCGGCTGGGATTTGCCATCGAGCCCGAGGGCGATGCGCTACGGGTTACGCCACCCGGTTTTCGCTTTGACATCGAATGCGAAGCCGATCTCGTCGAGGAAGTTGCGCGCATCGTCGGCTTCGATCATATTCCTGCGGCTGCGCCTGCACGTCAGGTTGCCTTCCCGCGCGACAGCAAGCCGGCGCCTGATCGCTTGACTGAAATCCTGACCGCGCACGGCTATGACGAGGCCGTAACCATGAGCTTTGCCGATCCCGGGCGCGACGCACTGCTCGGACCGAACGAACCTGCGGCGCTCGCATTGGCAAATCCCTTGTCCGAATACGAATCGGTGCTGCGCCGCACGCTCTGGACCGGTCTGGTGGATGCGCTCGCTTACAACGTCGCCCGCCAGGCGGACCACGTCCGCCTGTTCGAGCGCGGAACGGTATTCACGGCCGAGGGCGGCGAGCGGAAACATCTGGCCGGAATTGCCTGCGGCGCAACCGCGCCCGAGCAGTGGGGCGTGCGAACGCAAAAGCTGGATTTTTACGATGTAAAAGGCGATGTCGAGATGCTGCTCATGACCGCGGGCGTTACCGAACCCGCGTTCGTTCCCGGCGCGCGCGCCGCGCTCGCACCCGGCCGGCGCGCACGGGTCGAGGCGAACGGACGGATGCTGGCGGAATTCGGCGTGATCGCGCCGGAACTCGCCGAGCACTGGAAGTTGCCGCACGAGACGGTGCTCTTCGAACTCGATCTTGACGTCCTGCCGAAACGTGAAATCGTTCACGCCCAGCCGGTCCCGCGCTTTCCCGGCGTACGCCGGGATCTCGCCATCGTGGTGGCGGACTCGGTACCGGCGGCGACACTGCTCGCCGGCGTGCGGCGCTTCGGCGGCGAACGTCTCCTCGAGGTGCGTATCTTTGACAGCTATAGCGGGAACGCGATACCCTCAGAACATCGGAGCGTCGGTCTCGCCTTGATTTTTCGCGATCTTTCGCGCACGCTTACCGACGCCGAAGTGGACGCGTCGGTCTCGGCGATAATGACCGGTCTGGAACAGGAGATGGGAGCACATGTCCGCAACTGAGACGACGGCGGTAACCAAGGCCGAGCTTGCCGAGGTTCTTTTTCACAACCTCGGATTGAACAAGCGTGAGGCCAAGGATCTGGTCGAGCAGTTCTTCGAGGAAATCACGGCCGCACTCGCCGCCGGCGATCCGGTCAAACTTTCCGGCTTCGGCAACTTCGAGTTGCGCGACAAGGGCCGGCGTCCGGGCAGGAATCCCAAGACCGGCGAAGAGATTCCGATCACTCCGCGGCGCGTGGTCACCTTCAAGGCCGGACAAAAACTCAAGATGCGGGTGGAAGGCTATGTTGGAAGCGGGCAATAACGGCGAGCTGCCGGCAATCCCGGCAAAGCGCTACTTCACGATCGGCGAGGTGGGCGAGCTGTGCGACGTCAAGCCGCACGTGCTGCGCTATTGGGAACAGGAATTCCCGCAGCTCAAGCCGGTCAAGCGCCGCGGCAACCGGCGCTACTACCGCCATCACGAAGTGCTCCTGATCCGTCAGATACGCGCTCTGCTTTACGAAGAAGGCTACACGATTGGCGGCGCCCGCCACAAACTAGCGGGCGACCCGGCGCGCGAGGACCAGACGCAAAGCCGCCAGATTACGCGCCAGCTTCGCGCAGAACTCGAGGAATTGCTCGCGGTGCTCGCCCGCTGAGCCGCCGCTCGCGGCCTGCTTTCTGTATTATGATCCAGACAATTTACGGGGTGTAGCGCAGCCTGGTAGCGCACCTGCATGGGGTGCAGGTGGTCGGAGGTTCAAATCCTCTCACCCCGACCAACAAAATGGAACCCTTACAAAAAACGGCCGCCTTAATAATGGGCGGCCGTTTTTGCTTGAAGGTAACCACATAGTCAAATGAATGCGGGAACTTCGGGGGATTGTCCGACGTTAGACTGATTTTTCGATTAATTGAGAGCTAAAGGAACCAATGTGTTAAGGCGCTTTAAGGCACAATTAGGAAACGGGGTTCCTAATTGGAGTGTCGGGCGGTGAAAAAAACTGAACTCCCCCCGATTCTGAGGACAGATGGTTAAGAGACAGTAGCATGTTGAGCCTCGTACTGCACCGGACTGATATAGCCAAGGGTCTGATGCGAGCGCTTGCGGTTGTAGAACAACTCGATGTAGTCAAAGATTGCCGCTCGCGCCTCATCGCGCGTGCCAAACGTACGGTGCCAGGTCAGCTCGTTCTTCAGGTTTGCGAAGAAGCTTTCTGCGACCGCATTGTCCCAGCAGTTGCCTTTACGGCTCATGCTCGCGATCATGCCGTGCT
>JBOIBN010000023.1:0-35277 GCA_050739575.1 Gammaproteobacteria bacterium | reverse complement strand
GGGCTTCTATGCCGTGGTTCCGGCGCAGGCGTGCAACCCGGTTCCGGCTACAGGACACGCCCACCGCTCGCAGCGCCCGCCAGGTCTTCACCGTGCCGTAGTTGCGTCGCGAGGCCAGATGGATCTGGCGAATACACTCAAGGAGCCGTTCATTGGCGCGCGTTCGCCGGCTGGGCTCGTGCCCGCACCAACCGTAAAACCCGCTGCGCGCCACCGTCAGCACGCGGCGCATCGCCGCCACCGTGTACGGATGAATGACCTGTGCGGCAATCGCCGTCACGAGAAACACCACAAAGCCCGGCACGGATGCACATGCCCAACGACTTGTCGGCATGCGCCCGTGATAAACCGCCTTCAACGCAAGTTACTGTGGAGAAGCCACGACGAACTGCGCGGGTGCGAAGCGATCTAGCGCGCGTGGACGCTGACGGCAATGGCCTTGCGCAGCGCGGCAAAGTTTGCATCTTCGGTCGCATAACCGAAATCGGTAAACCGTATTCGGCCCTCCGGTCCGATCAGTACACGTACAGGAAGCACGCCGCGTGTATCGAGTTTTTCGCCCAGCTCGCCGCCGGTATCGAAGGCGGCAGGAATCTTCACGCCGAAGTGTGCAAGAAAGGCTTTCGCCTTTTCCGGCGTCTCGGCGCCCAAGCCTTCGTCCACTACGTAAAACACCACATCCGGACGCGACGCGTAGTGCGCTTCATACAGCGCATTCAAGCGCGGCAGTTCCTCACGGCAGGGCGTGCACCATGTCGCCCAGAATGCGAGCACAACTGTCTTGCCCGCAAGATCGGTCGAGTGTACGTTGCTACCATCCAGCAATTGCATTGTGAACGCCGGCACCTGGCGCGGCATGGACGTGCTCCAGCGGGTGAGCGGCCCGGCGAGAAAAAAGAACCCGACGACCGCCGCGACCCCCATCACTAAAGGCGCGAAACGCCACCGGTAGCGACGCATTGGCATCCGCCAGGCCGCGAGTCCGGCTCCGACACCAACGCTTGCGGCGAGCGGATAAACAAGGTAGCGCAGGACAGCCGGCGTGGGAATGAGGGTAACCGCAGCGAAACCGAACGCCGCCCAGGCAAACGCGATCAACATAGGCCATGCAAATTGCCAAGGCAACTCGCGAGGCGCAAGACCACCCGCCGCGAGCCCTGCCATCCCGGCGACGGCGAGATACATCCACAGCATCGGGAAAATCTGCCAATTAATGGGCACCCAGGCGCCTGCAAGCACGCACAAACCCAGAACGATGTAAGCGGTGGTCAAGAAAAAAGCGCGGAGCACAATCCGATCGTTACATGGCCAGCGCATACAATAGCCCGAAACCGGGGAGCGAAGTGATGAAGGTGCTGGTGGTCGGCGGCGGCGGGCGCGAGCACGCGCTGGCATGGAAAGCGGCACAGTCTTCCACTGTCGAACGCGTTTATGTCGCACCCGGCAACGCCGGAACTGCCGGCGAACCGCGCTGCGAAAATGTCGCTATCGCCGCGACCGATATCGCGGCGCTCCTCGAATTCGCACGTGGCGAAGGCATTGATCTCACTATAGTCGGCCCCGAGGCGCCTCTGGTGGAAGGCATCGTAGATGTCTTCACCGATGCCGGCCTCGGTTGCTTCGGCCCCTCGCGCTCGGCCGCACGGCTGGAAGGTTCCAAAGCCTACACCAAGGCTTTCTGCGAACGCTGCGGCATCCCGAGCGCAGCCTATCGAGCATTCGCCAAAATCGAACCGGCACGGGCTTTCGTGCGCGAAAATCAATTACCGCTCGTCATCAAGGCCGACGGTCTCGCTGCTGGCAAGGGCGTAGTGATCGCCGAAAGTCTGGAAGAAGCGGATCGTGCGATCGAGGACATACTTTCCGGCGCGGCCTTCGGAGCAGCCGGGCGCGAGATCGTGATCGAAGAATTTCTCGCGGGCGAAGAAGCGAGCTTCATCGTCATCGCGGCAGGCGAACGGTATCTCGCGCTCGCGAGTTCACAGGACCACAAGCGCGTGGGAGACGGCGATATCGGCCCCAACACCGGCGGCATGGGCGCGTACTCGCCCGCCCCCGTCGTAAGCGGTGAACTCGCCGAACGCATCGAACGCGAAATCATACGTCCCACGCTCGCAGGCCTGGCTGCCGAAGACGTTCACTACACCGGCTTTCTTTATGCCGGCCTGATGATCGGCGCCGACGGCGCGCCGCGGCTGCTCGAATTCAACTGCCGTCTCGGCGATCCGGAAACGGAGCCGATCCTGATGCGGCTCGACTCCGATCTGGTGTCCCTGATCCAAGCCGCGCTTGCGGGCGAACTCGCCAACACCCGAATCGCCTGGAACACAGGTAGCGCGCTCGGTGTAGTGCTCGCATCCGGAGGCTATCCCGGCGACTACCGCAAGGGCGATCCGATCCGCGGACTCGATGCGGTCTTCCCCGAAAATGTGAAGGTTTTTCACGCCGGCACCGTATTGCGTGACGGCGAAGTCGTGACGGCCGGCGGACGGGTACTGTGCGTCACGGCGCTCGGCGGGAACCTCACCCATGCCCGCGAAGCTGCCTACGCTTCGGTCGCGAAAGTGTGCTTTACTGGCATGCAGTTCCGTCACGACATCGGTCATCGGGCATTGTCCTGTCCATGAAGCTCGACATTCGCCTGATAACGCCAGCGCGATACGACGATGCCTGGCAAGTGCTCGCCGAACTGCGCACCGATCTCACCCGCAGCGGCTTCGACACGGCCCTGGCCCGCCAGGCAGACGCGCACGGCTACGAACTCGTCGGCGCTTTCGAAGATCAGCTTCTGGTCGGCGTGCTCGGTCTGCGCGAGGTGCATACCTTCGCCCGCGGCTCCTATCTGCATGTGGACGATCTGGTGGTTTCCGCGAACGCACGCGGTCAGGGCATCGGCAAGCGCCTGCTCGAACACGCCGAAGCGCTTGCCCGCCGGCGTGGACTCGCGCAGGTGTTTCTCGACTCGCGCTCGGGCGCAATAGGATTTTACGAGCGCCTGGGCTACCGCCGTCACGAATCCATACTGGTCAAAAAGCGTCTCGACCAAACCTGAATGCGCAGGGTTGAATCGAGCCTCGCAGAATGTATAAAAGCGGCAGTTGCCGCCGCAATTGGTCTTTTTGATCCCCCTCCGACTTCCCCTTCCCGCCTGCGGCGGCAAAGGGGAGAGAAGAAACTGCTTCGACTTACCCGAATCCAGAGTCCCGATAGCCTCTAACGCTTCATTGAGTTGAAGAACTCGGCATTGGTCTTGGTGTCCTTGAGCTTGTCGATCAGGAATTCGCTCGCGGCGAGTTCATCCATCGGGTGCAGCAGCTTGCGCAGGATCCACATCTTCTGGAGTTCCTCTTCGGTCACCAGCAATTCCTCGCGCCTGGTGCCGGAGCGGTTGATGTTGATGGCCGGGAAGATGCGTTTCTCCGAGATGCGCCGATCGAGATGGATTTCGGAGTTGCCGGTGCCCTTGAATTCCTCGTAGATCACCTCGTCCATGCGCGAGCCGGTCTCGACCAACGCGGTGGCGATAATGGTGAGCGAACCGCCCTCCTCGATGTTGCGTGCTGCGCCGAAAAATCGCTTCGGCCGCTGCAATGCGTTCGCGTCTACGCCACCGGTAAGCACCTTGCCCGAGGAGGGCACGACAGTGTTGTAGGCGCGGGCAAGCCGGGTGATCGAATCGAGCAGGATGACCACGTCACGCTTGTGCTCGACGAGGCGCTTGGCCTTCTCGATCACCATCTCGGCAACCTGCACATGGCGCGTCGCCGGCTCGTCGAAGGTCGAGGACAGCACCTCGCCCTTGACCGAACGGGTCATCTCGGTCACCTCTTCGGGACGCTCGTCTATCAGGAGCACGAGGAGCGCACAGTCGGGATGATTGTGCGCAATCGAATGGGCAATGTTCTGCAGCATCATCGTCTTGCCGGCCTTTGGCGGCGAGACGATCAGCCCACGCTGACCCATGCCGAGCGGCGCCATCAGATCGATGATGCGCGCGGTAATGTCTTCGGTGGATCCGTTGCCGAGTTCGAGCTTGAAGCGCTTCTTGGGAAACAGCGGCGTCAGGTTCTCGAACAATATCTTCGACTTTGCCGCTTCCGGCCGGTCGTCGTTGATGGTGTCAACCTTGAGCAACGCGAAGTAGCGCTCACCCGTCTTCGGCGGACGGATGCGCCCGGAGACGCTGTCGCCCGTACGCAGGTTGAAGCGCCGGATCTGGTTCGGGCTCACGTAGATATCGTCGGGACCGGCCTGAAACGAGCCGTCGCCGGAGCGCAGGAAGCCGTAGCCGTCGGAAAGTATCTCGATGACCCCGTCGCCGCAGATTTGCTCGCCGTTCTGCGCATGTCCCTTCAGGATCGCGAAGATCATGTCCTGCTTGCGCAGCCGCGCAGCGCCCTCGATCCCCACCGCCTCGGCTACCTCGGAGAGGTCGGCCGCGCTTTTGCGTTTAAGTTCGGAAAGGTTCAGGGTCGGGCCGTTGCCGGGTTCCTCGTTTTCGTATTCGGATTCGTCCACTTCTTCCATTTCGACCCCAGGATTAAGGGCGTTCCCGTCGGGGTCGCGCCGATTGTTGCTGCGCCGGCCGTTGCGCCGACGATAGGCATGTCCGCTCAAAGGTTCGCCTCCAGAAAGGCCGCAAGCTGCGATTTCGACAGCGCTCCCACCTTCTGCGCGGTGACGTCGCCCCCCTTGAACAGCATCAGGGTCGGAATCCCGCGGACGTTGTATTTGCGTGGCGTTTGCGCATTCTCGTCTATGTTGAGCTTGACGACCTTGACGCGGTCTCCGAAATCGCCGGCGACCTCATCGAGAACGGGTGCGATCATCTTGCAGGGCCCGCACCATTCGGCCCAATAGTCCACGAGCACGGGCGTATTCGATTCCAGCACGTCGGTCTCAAAGGCGGAATCCGACGTATGCGAGACATGTTGGCTCACGTTAAACCTCCATTTTCACGGCAACCATGAACGGCCCTCGGCCACTGCGGGAAAGAACGATTTGAAATGGGTGGGTATAAACGGCAGGGCCGCATGCGGCACAATAGGGACTATTAAGTTTCAGCCTGGTTCGGCTCGGATTGGCCCGGTCGCTCAGGACGCCCCCAGGGCCGCCCTGATCCCATCAAGCATTATTGTGGGCCGATCGGCGCATCAATGCAAGCCCCGAACGCCGAGCCACCCCAGGGAACATCGAATGCAGCGAAAAATCCCACCGCGCAGTTTTGCCGAACTCGGGCTTGCCGCGTCCATTGCCGCGGGCGTGCGCGAGGCCGGATTCGAGCAGTTGACGCCGATTCAGCAGCGCACGCTCCCCGATGCGCTTGCCGGACACGACGTAGCCGGACAAGCGCAAACCGGCACCGGCAAGACCGCCGCCTTTCTGCTCGCGTTGTTCAACCGCCTTCTCGACCACCCGGCGTCAGAGACACGACGCATCACCCAGCCCCGGGCTTTCATCGTCGCCCCCACGCGCGAACTTGCGATCCAGATTCATCGCGACGCGACCAACCTCGGACGCCATACCGGCCTCAGGATGGTGGTCGTCTATGGCGGCGCCGGCTACGAGCGCCAGCAAGAGCGCATCGCCGGCGGCGTGGACGTCCTGATCGGCACACCGGGGCGGCTGATCGATTTCTTCAAACAGCACCTCTACGATCTGCGCGAAGTCGAGGTCGCCGTACTGGACGAGGCGGACCGGATGTTCGATCTCGGCTTCATCGCCGACATCCGCTATCTCCTGCGCCGCCTGCCGCCCCCCGAACGGCGCCTGACCATGCTGTATTCGGCGACACTCTCATACCGGGTGATGGAGCTTGCCCACGAACACATGCGCGATCCGCACTTCGTGCGCATAGATCCCGAACAGATCACGGCAGCCTCAGTAAGCGAGCAACTTTATTTTCCAGGCATGGAAGAGAAGGCGCGGCTGCTCGTCGGACTCATCAACCGCCTTGAACCCGAACGCGCGATGGTCTTCGTCAACACCCGGCGCGCCGCAGATTACCTGGGCGCGCTGCTCCGCGCGAACGGGTTCGAGGCCCGCGTCCTATCCGGCGACGTACCTCAGAACAAACGCCTCGCCTATCTCGCTGCCTTCGAGAGCGGCGAAATCCGCTTTCTCGTGACCACCGACGTCGCCTCGCGCGGACTGCACATCCCCGCCGTGAGTCATATCTTCAACTACGATCTGCCCCAAGACGCCGAGGACTACGTGCACCGCATCGGGCGCACGGGACGCGCCGGCGCAAGCGGCGAGGCCATCTCCTTTGCCTGCGACACCTACGCCTTCTCGCTGCCCGAAATCGAGCGCTTCATCGGTCACGAGATCCCGCGCGAATACGAACATGCCGGATTCCTCGTCGACATCGAGCGCCCCACCCCGCGTCCGCGCTCGCGGCCACCCCGTCGCGGTGGCGACGACGGGCGTGGCGGTCCGCGCACAGGCGATCGGCGACGCAAAAGATAGCCTTCTTGGGAGAGTGGGGATTTGACTAAGTGTAAAGATCACACTATTATTTAGTGTAAACTTGACACTTAGGCCTGTGCCCTATGGCCGCACTGAGTACCGCCGAATACGTCCAGCCAGCCGTCACTGCCGATACGGCGCTTTTTTCAGTGCGCGGCGAGGAACTCGTTGTACTCACCGTCAAGCGCGACCGCGAGCCTTTCGCAAACTGGTGGGCGCTGCCGGGGGACTATATCCAGGCCGAGGAAACGCTGGACCACTGTGCGGAACGCTCGCTCGCCGAACAGACCGGACTCGCCGACGTTTACATCGAGCAGCTTTACACCTTCGCCTCGCACTACCCAGGGCGCTGGGGACGTGTCTTCAACGTCGGCTACTTCGGGCTCGTGCCTATCGCTGCGTTTCCTGTTCCCGTGCAGGAACGGATCGCTTGGCAGGCGCTTGGTCGGCTGCCGCGTCTCGCCTTCAATCACGGGGAAATTCTCGCCGCCGCCCGTCGTCGGCTCGCGGCCAAGGTGGAATACTCCACCGTCGCCTTCCAGTTGCTGCCCCAAACTTTCACGCTCGCTGAAGTGCAGGTCATATACGAAGCGATCAAGGGCGAGCGTCTGGACAAGCGCAATTTCCGCCGCTCGCTTATGGCACTCGGGCGGCTCGCGGCGACGGGAGAAAAGCGTCAAAACGGACGGCACCGTCCAGCCATGCTCTACCGGCTTAAGGATTCTCGCGTGGAGATCATCTACCGATGAAGGCGTCTGCACCAAACCTGCCGAGGAACTACCGATGATTATTCAATCGCTGCTCGACACGGACCTTTACAAGTTCACGATGATGCAGACCGTGCTGCATCATTTTCCCGCGGCCCAGGCGGAATACCAGTTCCGCTGCCGCACCCAGGACGTGGATCTGCGCCCCTATGCACACGCGATTCACGCCGAAATCGAACAGCTTGCCGCGCTGCGCCTGAGCGAAGCGGAACGCGGCTATCTTTCCACGTTGCCTTGGTTCTCCGAAGACTTCGTCGCCCATCTCGCGCGCTTTCGCTTCGACCCGCGCCAAGTCGTCGTTCGTCCCGGCGTGCGGCAACTCGAAATCACGATACGCGGCCCATGGCATGCCGCGATTCTCTACGAGGTTCCCATCCTCGCCGTCGTGAACGAAATCTACTTTCATTCTACGAATGCGGCACCGGATTACGCCACCGCACTCATGCGGCTCGGCTATAAGGCCGAACTCATGGCCGATGCCGGCCCAGGCTTCACCGTCACGGAATTCGGCACCCGCCGTCGCTTTTCGCGCCGTTGGCACGAGGAGCTGCTGTGCGGACTCAAGCGGCTCGTACCCATCGCACTCGCCGGCACCAGCAACGTGGATCTTGCCCGCCGCCTCGACCTGAAACCCACCGGCACTATGGCCCATGAATTCTTCCAGGGCTGCCAAGCTCTCGCTTCCACACTCGCAGAAGCTCAGGTGTTCGCGCTCAAAACCTGGCTTGAGGAATACGGCGACACGCTCGGCATCGCGCTCTCCGACACCTACGGGCTCGACGCCTTCCTTGCCGACTTCGACGGCGAACTCGCCCGCGCCTACTCTGGCGTGCGCCACGACTCCGGCGATCCCTTCGAATGGACCGAGCGCGTGCTCGCGCACTATGAACGCCTCGGCATAGACCCGCGCGAAAAACTGTTGATCTACAGCGACAGCCTGACCGTGCCGCGCGCGCTGGAAATTTTCCGCCGCTATCGCGAACGTACGCGCATCAGCTTCGGAATCGGCACCAATCTCACCAACGACATGGGTCTCGCGCCGCTGAACACCGTTATCAAGATGACGCGGCTCAACGGCCAAGCGGTCGCCAAACTCTCCGACGACCCCGACAAGGCAATTTCGCCCGACCCCGCCTACCTCGCCAACCTGCGCGATGTGTACCGCCGCCGCGCAGCCGGCTGACGGACTTGCCTTCGTAGCTTATAGATGCTCCATAAGAGCGGCGATGGTTTCGACCGCGGGACCGTCTTCGATTTGCCGCGCCCGTTGGCTCAAATCGGGGCGCGCGATGGCGACGGCTGCAAGCCCCGCGCGGCGGGCAGCGGCAATCGCGTACAGATTATCGTCGATCAGCAGTCCTGCGTGCGGACAGTCCGGTTCGATGGCTTCGAGACGTTCGTAGAAAAGAGCTTCTTCCTTCGAGGCGCCCAAGTGATGCGCACTGATAATGCCGTCGAACCAGTCCGCGAGTCCCGTGCGCCTCAGCTTGAGCGCAAGTACAGCCGGATCGGCATTGGTCACGAGTACGCAACGGTAGCGGGCGCGCGCGCGGGCGAGAAAATCGAGCGCACCCGCCTGCAGCACGACCTCGTGAGCGAATTCCTCCGTGAGCAACGCAAGATCGAGACCGAACAGCCGGCCGAGATGCGCCAGCGAGTACCACGGCAGCGTGCCCTGGATCGCAGCCAGCTCGCCGCTCACCCGCTCCGACGCTACTGCCGGATCCAGCCCCGCCGCCGCAGCGTAGCGCGCCGGCAGAGTCTCGCGGAAAAACATCCGATCGAAGGCGAGATCGGTGAGGGTACCGTCCATGTCTATGAACAGCGTGCCGAGATCCGCGAAGAACAAACTGGTGTGCGGCGTCTGCATCCCGGTATGATAGCGGCATGAATACCCGCAACGGCTATGCCGATTTAATCGAACTTCTCGAACGGCTCGTGCGCCGGGCATCGGAGGCGATACTCGCGATTTACGGCGAGAAGGATTTCGTGGTGAACATCAAGGCGGACGCGTCGCCGCTGACGGCCGCCGACCTTGCCAGCCATCATATTCTCGACGCGGGCCTCAAGGAGTTGAATCCCGAGTTGCCGGTACTTTCCGAAGAAAACGCGACCCACTACACGGCGGCCCAGCGCCAAGGCTGGACGCGCTACTGGCTGGTGGATCCGCTCGACGGCACCAAGGAATTCGTCAAGCGCAACGGCGAATTCACGATCAACGTGGCACTCATCGAGTTCGGCCGGCCGGTGTTGGGAATCGTGCACGTACCAATCGAAGGCACGAGCTACATCGGCGGCGTGGCGGGACCCGCCAAACGCCGCGACAAAGCGGGCATCGTCAATACGTTGCACACGTCGGATGTGGCGCGCCAACGGGCAGTACGCATCGTCGGCAGCCGTTCGCATGCGGGAGGCGAACTGGAAGGCTTCGCCGCCGCCCTCGGAAGACACGAGTTTCTCGCCGTCGGGAGCGCACTCAAATTCTGCCTCGTGGCCGAGGGCCGCGCAGACGTATATCTGCGCCTCAAACCCACCTCGGAATGGGATACGGCAGCCGGCCAGGCTGTGCTCGAAGCGGCAGGCGGAGCGGTCACCGATCTCAATGGCAATCCGTTGCGCTACAACACGCGTACTACGCTGATCAATCCAAGCTTTCTCGCCTGCGGCGACCGCTCACGCGACTACACGAGTGCGGCGCGCAAGGCGGCCTGAAAAAAGTTCGGCTGTCCCCTTTTGCGGCACAGAAGTTTTTCGCGCGGACTATTCCTCGCCGCGGTAGATACAGCCGGCGGTACAAGTCTCGGCGACACCGACTTCGGAAAGCCCCGGCAACGCCGGCTTGATTCGTCGCCAGATCCAGCGCGCAAGGTTCTCGCTGGTGGGATTTTCGAGCCCGGCAATTTCGTTCAGATAGTGATGATCGAGCATCGCGAATAGGGGCTCGAAAACCACGGCGATGTCGGCGAAATCAAGCACCCAGCCAGTTGCTGGGTCTACCGCGCCAGCTATCCGCAACTCGATCTGAAACGAATGGCCGTGCAGGCGCGCGCACTTGTGTTCTGCGGGCACGTTCGGCAGTCGGTGGGCAGCCTCGATTTGAAAGCGCTTATAGACGTCCATCGCCATCGCCGTCGGCATTCTCAAGCCATTGTCGCACGCCTTGCCGCAAGCCGCTTAAGAGGCTACGATGGAGCCGCATGAGGGGCCGTGCCCCCGAGGAACAAGGCGATGCGTAAACCGCTGGAGCCCGAACGACACCGCGCATTACGCCGGCGGCTAGAGCTTCTCGCCGCCGAGCATCGGACGCTCGACGAAGAGATTGTCGCACTTTCCGAAGCCAACTACGTGGATCAGATCGCCATCCAGCGTCTGAAGAAACGCAAGCTGCAACTGCGCGACGAAATCGAGCGTGTGAAGAGCGCGCTCATTCCCGACCTCAACGCCTGACAGCCCGCGCCCTTCCGTTCCGCTTGAATTTCGCTTGTGTCAGCATAGTTGCCGATCTCTACGGCTGAATATCCAATGACTACATCTCGAACCGGATCCAATGCGGCGCGACCGCTGGAGATCCTGGGTGTCGGCGAGGCGGAAGAGCGGGCCTACCGCTGGTTGCTGACGCACCCGGGTGCAGGCGTAGCGGAGATCGCACAAGCGCTGGCATTGGCGCCGAGCAAGGCCCAACGACTGCTGGACACGATCGAAACCAAGGGACTGACCACGCACACACCGGAACGGCCGCGCCGCTACCTTCCGGTTTCCCCCGATATCGCCATGGAAGCGCTCGCACTGCGCCGGCAGGAAGACTTGCAACGCGCGCGCGGCATCATTCGGGAACTGCAGGAACAGGCGACGGCGACGCGCCGGCAAAGGGGAGGCGGCGAGCAGGAGCAGACGGTCGAGTTGATCACCAGCAGCGAGGCCGAACGCCAGATCGTCGAACAAATGTCGCGTACGGCACAGCACGAGGTCGTTGCCCTGGTTCGCCCGCCGATGCTGGTTTCTCGTCTCGATGTATCGCCCGAACAGGACACTTACACGCAAAGGGAAGCGCAGGCGAGAGGCGTACGCTCACGCAGTATCGTAGATGCGGAGTTTCTCGCCCTACCCGGCGCTGTAGCGCGGGTTCGCGGCGACATCAAAACCGGCGAAGAAGTCAGAGTGCTTCCCCGCCTCCCGTTCAAAATGGTGCTCACCGACCGCCGTCTCGCCCTTATCCCGCTGGATCTGGAGCAATCGAGCAGTCCGGTGCTGCTGGTCCGCTCCTCGGCGTTGCTCGAAGCACTTTACGCCCTGTTCGAAATTCTCTGGGCGCGCGCCGCACCCATTTCGGTGACACGTGAAGGTGAATTGAAGACCGGCAATCCCGCCGCACGGTTGCCCAGGGACGCCGAAGAACTGATTCCGTTGATGGCCGCCGGCCTGAACGACAAAAGCATCGCCTACGAATTGGGGATATCCGCCAGCACACTCAACCGCCGCATCGGAGAAATCATGAGGGCTCTGGAAGCACGTACGCGCTTTCAGATCGGTTGGCTCGCGCGCGGCATCTGGGGGCCAGAACAATCGAGCGACAAGCCGCGTTGAACATAGCGTCAAACTGCAAGGACGTCATTACGCGTTCACGGACATGAAAGATAAAATCAGGAAAATTCTGATCAATTCGTCCTTGAATTGATCATAGACGGCAAGTCCGGCACCTGTCCGAACTTGCCTCACACTGAAGCTCTGAATTAATCAGAGGTTCCTTTGATGATGAAACGCTGCTCGCGGCCACAAAATTCAGCAAAGCACAGAAATGTTTAGGTAATCCCCCTTTCAGGTTCAGGCGCGGCGGCGGGTACGTTCGGGCGCGAGAAGCGCGTCTAGGGCACGGAAGTCGAAGAGACTCGCATCGGCCAGCTGCGATGGCTCAACGTGGGCGAGCGCAGTAGCGAGCGAGGCCATCCGTGCCGGTTCCCGCTTTTCCCACTCCGCAAGCATGGCCTTGATTGCCGCCCGTTTCAGATTGTCCTGCGAACCGCACAGACGACAGGGAATGATCGGGAAGCCGCGCATCTCGGCGTATTTCGCGATGTCGCGTTCGCGGCAATGATAAAGCGGACGAATTACGATGTTTTCGTGATCGTCGGCGAGTAGTTTTGGCGGCATGGTCTTGATGCGCCCGCCGTAAAAGAGGTTGAGAAACAGCGTTTCGAGTGCATCATCCAGGTGATGCCCGAGCGCGATCTTGGTATAACCTTCTTCGGAGGCAAAACTGTAAAGTACGCCGCGGCGCAGACGTGAACACAGCCCACACATCGTTTTGCCTTCCGGAACCTTCTCGCGCACCACGGCATAGGTGTCCTGTTCGAGAATGCGATACTCCACGCCGCGGGCGGCGAGATACTCCGGCAGCACGTGCGCGGGGAAATCCGGCTGTTTTTGATCGAGGTTGACCGCCGTGAGCGAAAAGGAGATCGGCGCCCGGGCTTGCAGTTCGAGCAGGACGTCCAGCAGAACATAGGAATCCTTGCCGCCCGAGAGGCAGACCATGACCCGGTCGCCATCGACGATGAGCCCGTAACCCTCGATTGCACGTCCGGTCTCCCGGAGCAGACTTCGCGCGAGGCGGCGGCCGGCGACGGAATCCGGACTCAAAGCGAGGAGAAGTTGTAGCCGAAGACGACTCCCGCGGCCTTGCGCCCACCACCTTCCAGATTCAGGGCGACGGTCCAGTCCGGATTCGGGTGATACGTAAGGCCGAGATAAGCATTAGTACTGTGTGCAAAGCCGAGCGCTTCGGTGGAGGAAAGCTTGCCGGAAAGATCCTGATCGCCCGAGGCGTGGCGGTACACGATACCGCCCTCGAACGTGACGTCGCCCACGCGCACCCATGGCCCCACCGCACCCGCGTACGACCACCAGTGATCGACCAAATCCACGCCTTTGTTGGAGTCGTTCACCCGCTGATAATCCGCCGCTATCCGGAAAGAAAAACCAAAATTGCTGGAAAAGAGCGCCGGATCATAACGAGCGCCTGCGCGGGCATAATAGCCTGTGGGCGAGAACGACGCTGCCGCGGCATTGTCACTCATGCCGAGACGCGCGTAGCCGGCACCGAACGTTACCGCAAAGTCAGGAGTGAAGTGCTGGGCCAGCAGGAAGCCGATCTCCGTCACATGTGTATCGTAGCTCGGGCTTCCGACCGTAAAATCGGTATCGTAATAATTGATGTCGACAGCAGCACCCAGTCCCTCGGGACCCTGATACTGCTGCGCGCGGGCCGAGCCGACCCCGGCGAGCAGCGCAGCAGCGATGATCAACAACGGTTTTCTCGACATTGCCTTTCTCCCGGCATTAAAGCCTCAGCAAATTGTTGCAAAACTCCAGAGTTCTCACGGCCTCGTCGTCTGAGCACAACGCAGATCGGCTCGGGTCGCTTCCATTCTCGAAAATCTATCCGATACACTCATCCTCGTGGTTTGCCGTAGGTTTCCGCGAGCGCCGCCTGCACGGCCGGATGTACGAACTCCCCCACTTCGCCCCCGAGACGCGCAATTTCCCGCACCAGGGTGGAAGAAATGAAGGTCGCGTGTTCTCCCGGGGTAAGGAAAATGGTCTCGACACGAGGTTCCAGCCGCCGGTTCATGGTCGCGAGTTGAAACTCAAATTCGAAATCCGACACCGCCCGCAGCCCCCGCACGATCACGCTCACACCGCGCCGGCGCGCATATTCTATAGTGAGACCGGAAAAGCTTACGATTTCGGCTCGCGATTCGTCTGCGAACACTTCGCGGGCAAGTGCGACGCGCTGATTGAGATCGAACAACGGCCGCTTGACGGTGTCCGCAGCGACCGCGACGATTACCCGATCGAACAGCCCGGCCGCCCGGCGCACGAGATCCTCGTGACCATTGGTGATGGGATCGAAAGTGCCCGGATAAAGCGCCTGCAAGGGGCTACCACTACTGTCAATAGTGCCCGCGATCATAACGGGCGACGCCCCTGCGCGTCCAGCTTGAACCACTCGGCCGGAATCGTCGCGTGCGCGGCAAAGAGGCCGAGCTGATTCCCTTCAGTGACGCATGCGAATCGTGCACCGCGGGTTTACGCTAAACCCCATGTACAAAAGGAGGCTAGACACCCCCCTGGACACTCCGTCAGCCCTTGTGCAATCTTCGCTTGGCGCGTCACGCCGCAAGCGGCGACTTGGGGGCCGCACACGGGCGGGTGCTGAGACTTTTCGAGCAACCGCTGCGTAGTGCGCTGGGCCGAGTTGTTCCCTCCCGAAGATAAATGCGGGAGGCCGCGGCTGGCCGGGCTTCAAGGACGATATCGGCGGTTAATTATCCGTCGTCGGCGGTGGAGGTGGAGGTGGGCAGCGTTCGCTCCAAGGCTTTATGCGCCCCAACGGGATTACCCGCTTCGCGGTTGTCGCCGGGGATGCCGGCGCCGGGGGCAGGCTGGTGAGCGGCGGCGAAACCACAGGCTGCACCGTGCTTACCCGGGCCGGATGATAGACCCTGTAGGTAGCCGACGGAGGCGCGCAACCGGGCGCCGCGGGCATGCCTGAGGTGCCGGGCGCCGCCGCCGACACTCCGGCGCTCCCCGCCCAGCCCACCGTGGCAAGCAGCGTCATCCCCGATCCGAACAGCAGCGTTCTGCCAGCCTTCATGGATCGCATAACCCCGTTCGTCCGCCCAACCTTCAGTGTAACCCCAGCCGGCCCGGCTATGCCTTAAAGCCGGCGGTGTGCCCCCCGCGCCGGCAGACAGCTCGATCAAGTGCAGGCCCGAAAGCCAGAAAGGCTTTCGGGAAATGCCCCGAGCAGGAGTCGAACCTGCGGCCTACCGCTTAGGAGGCGGTCGCTCTATCCACTGAGCTACCGGGGCACCAAGGGATAAAAGTTCAGGTGCAGGCGGCGGCGAGAGCAGCAGATATGGTGGAGCGGAGGAGGATCGAACTCCCGACCTTCGCATTGCGAACGCGACGCTCTCCCAGCTGAGCTACCGCCCCATATCCAGCCCCTCGGCCGTTCGTTGCAAATTTTAGCATCGTAAGCAGCACGCCTGCCATCAGCACCTTCTGTGCACTAAACTGAATACATGAACGAAAATCAGAGTTTAACGATCCGCTGCGCGAGGCCTGAGGATGCGGCGACGGTGACCGCATTCAACATCGCCTGCGCGGCCGAGAGCGAGAACCTCGCGCTCGAACGGGTGCAGGTGCGAACCGGCGTCGAAATGGTGCTCGGGGACGCCACACGCGGCCGCTATTATCTGGCCGAAGACGCGGCGGGCGCGGCCGGACAGGTGATGATCACCCGTGAGTGGAGCGACTGGCGCAACGGCTGGATTTGGTGGCTGCAGAGCGTGTACGTGCGTGCCGATGCACGCCGAGCCGGCGTTTTCACGGCGCTGTTGCAGCATACGGAAGCCGAGGCCCGGCGCGAAGGCGTTTCCTTCATCCGCCTATATGTGGATCGGGACAATACCGCAGCCGAGGGCACCTATCTGGGAAACGGATTCGAACAGGCCCACTACCGCATGCTGGAAAAAAGCCTCGAACCAGATGCTTGAACCCGGTACGCGCGCGCCCGATTTCACGCTCTCAGACGAAAACGGTCTGCCGGTTCATCTCGCCGAAATACTGGCCTCGGGGCCGGTGCTACTGTATTTTTATCCGGCCGACTTTACGCCCGGCTGCACGCGCGAGGCCTGTGCGATCCGTGACCTGCACCCCTCTCTCGACGCCGGCGGCGTCCGCGTACTCGGCGTCAGCCCACAGGATGTTGTGAGCCACCGGCGCTTTGGCGAAAAGCACCGCCTGCCCTTCCGTCTGCTTGCCGATCCGGAACGTGAAGCCATCCGCGCCTACGAGTGCGCGGGTCCGTTCGGGCTGGTGCGGCGCACCAGCTACCTGATCGGGGGCGACGGCATCATACGCAAGGCGGTCCGCGCCGATCTGCGCATCGGCCGGCATCGGGAATTCACCGCTCGAGCCGCCGAGGCGAATCCCGCCTAGGTCCCAGTTACGTCGGATTCATTTCGTTTTTTTATTGTGTTATAGTTCGCTATAACAGCGTATCGGGCGCTTTTCTCAAATGGATCAGCCCAAGCTATACTTCGCCTATTTTTCCATGACTCGGCGCGAAGCGCCGGAGCCAAAGCTCATGTCCCGACCGGGACGACCGCCTTTTATCGGGAATTGAATCGGAACTGAATCACGACCCTTTTCGCCGCCTCATGAAACCCCCCAGGCGGTAAGACATTTTTCCACCCTTCTTGCAGTGGAGACTCGGCATGAAGAAGCGCCTCGCTATAGCCATCGTTGGGCTGATAATTATTTTCGGAGGCTCGTTTGGCTTCCATTTCTTCAAGGATGCCATGATCACCAAGGCGCTCGCGAATTACCGCCCGCCGCCCGCTACGGTATCCGCCGCATCCGCCAAGCAGGTCGAGTGGCGACCCTACACCCAGGCCATCGGTACGCTGTCCGCGGTGAACGGGGTGGATGTATCCAACGCCATCGACGGTAAAGTCCTCAAAATCGCCTTTCACTCGGGAGACGAGGTCAAACAGGGGCAACTGCTTGTAAAGCTGGACACCAGTCAGGAACAGGCGCTGCTCGAACAATATCAGGCACAGGCGATCCTCAACAAGGGCATGTATCAGCGCGCCGAAGCTCTGCGCAAGAAAAACCTGAACTCCAAACAAGACCTCGATACCGCCCTGGCCAACTATCAAAGCGCTCAAGCCCAGGTCGCCGGAGAGCAGGCGGTGATCGACAAAAAGACCATCACAGCGCCTTTCGCAGGTCAGGTCGGAATCCGTGAGGTGAACCTCGGGCAATACATCGCGGCCGGCACGGCCATCGTCAACCTGGAGCAGCTCACGCCGCTCTACGTCACCTTTACGCTGCCACAGGCTGATGTACCGAAACTCCACCTCAACCAGAACGTCGCCATCGACGTGGACGCCTACCCCAACCGCGATTTTGCGGCCAAAATCACAGCCATCGACCCTGCCGTGAACGATCAATCGCGCACCGTGCAAGTCCAGGCGACCTCGCCCAATCCGGATAAACTGCTGCGCCCTGGCATGTTCGCGAACCTCAAGGTACTGGCTGACCAGTCCGAAAAGAAGATCGTGATCCCGGCGACGGCAATCAACTACAGTCTTTACGGCGATAGTGTTTACGTACTCGAGCCAGTCGGTCAAGCGACAAACGCCAACAAGCCCCCGCAGGCCGGTGCGAGCACAGGCAATAAATCCAGTGCAGGCACGGGGGCAGGCGGTCAGACGGTTTATACCGCCAAGCAGGTATTCGTAAACGCTGGCGAACAACGCGGAAAGCTTGTCGCAGTCACTGGAATCAAACTCGGAGATCAGGTTGTGACCGCCGGCCAGATCAAGCTGCACAACGGCTCGCAGGTACTCATCAACAACGAGATCAACCTAGGCATGCACGGGAAACTCACGCCATGAAGTTTACCGATATCTTCATAAAGCGACCGGTACTCGCGGTCGTGCTTTCGTTGTTTGTGCTGTTGCTCGGCCTGCGTTCAATAAGTCAGATCCAGATTCGAGAGTTTCCACAAGTCGAGCAGACCGTGATCAGTGTCTCGACGTCCTATCCGGGCGCGAGCGCACAGCTGATACAGGGATTCATTACCCAGCCGCTACAGCAGGCAATCGCAAGTTCGGAGGGCATTGATTACCTCACCTCCTCCAGCAACCAGGGATCCAGCACGATCACGGCGAACATCATCCTCAACTACGATCCCACCAAGGCGCTCACCGACGTGACCGCGGCCGTCAACCAGGTACGCAACCAGTTGCCGCCGCAAAGCGAATCGCCGGTTATCACCAAATCCAACGGCGGCTTCACTGCACTCATGTACCTCGCCTTTTACAGCAAGGACCTCAATGGCGCGCAAATTGCTGATTATCTCTCCCGAGTGGTCGTACCGAAGTTGCAGACCGTTCAGGGCGTGGCACAGGCGAGCATTCTCGGGAGCGCATTCGCCATGCGCATCTGGCTCGATCCGGACAAGCTGGCGGCGCACAACATCACGCCCCAGCAGGTGGCAACCGCCATTCAGAATAACAATTTCATCGCAGCGGTAGGCACCACCAAGGCCCCTTACATCGCCATCAACGTAAATGCGCAAACCGACTTGCACACGGCCGAGGAATTCAACCAGATGGTGGTGGCTCAAGACGGCACGAGTCTGATCCGCATCAGCGACCTCGGCCACGTGGATCTCGGCGCGGAAGACTACGACGAGCAATTCTTCTTTGGCGGTAAGCAAGCAGTCGCGATCGCCATACAACCCACGCCGACCGCGAATCCCCTCACCGTGGCCGACGGCATCAAGCAGATCTTTCCCACCATCCAGAAAGAATTACCGCCGGGAATAGATGCCAAAATCGCCTATGACGGCAGCTTGTTCATCCACAGCTCTATCGATGAGGTCATCAAGACGCTCGCCGAAGCCGGATTGATCGTCGTGGTAGTGATTTTTCTCTTTCTCGGCGTCCTGCGCTCAGTCATCATCCCTATTATCACCATGCCGCTATCGCTGATCGGCGCCGTATTCGTCATGCTGTTGCTCGGCTATTCGCTCAATCTGCTGACGCTGCTTGCCATGGTGCTCGCCATCGGACTCGTCGTGGACGACGCCATTATCGTGGTGGAAAACATCCAACGCCATATGGAAGAAGGCATGAGTGCCTTCAAGGCGGCGCTCGTTGGGACGCGCGAAATCGGCTCCGCCATCATAGCGATGACCATCACGCTCGCCGCCGTGTACGCGCCGATCGGCTTCCAGAGCGGGCTCACGGGCAGCCTGTTCCGGGAATTCGCCTTCACGCTCGCGATCACGGTATTGATCTCGGGTTTTCTCGCCCTCACGCTATCGCCGATGATGTGCTCGAGGCTGCTGCGCCCGCCGCAGGATGCAGGACGCCTTGCGATGTTCCTCGAGAAAAACTTCGATCGGGTCAAGAACCGTTACCATAAGATGCTGCACGGTTCGCTCAATTACCGTCCCGTAACGCTAATCGTTGCGCTCACGGTGCTCTGCTCCCTGTTTTTCCTTTATTCGTGGTCGCCCAAGGAACTCGCCCCTGCCGAGGATCAGGGTTTCGTCATCGCGTTCGGGCAGGCACCACCGACGGCGACGCTCGACTTTCAGGAACTTTACGCCGAACAAATCCAGCAGCAGCTCGAGGCCATCCCGCAGCGCGAAAACGATTTCGTTATTACCGGAATGGGCGGAACCAGCACGCTCGGTGGCCTCATCCTGAAACCCTGGGGCGATCGCGATAAATCCGCATCGCAAATCAAAAATGAACTTTCCTATACCACCAGCAAGATAGCTGGCCTGCAAATGTACGTCACCCTGCCGCCGTCGCTGCCGATTTCCGGCGGCGGCACGCCGGTACAGTTCGTGCTCAGCACTACGGCGGATTACACGCAGCTTAATCAGGTTGCCGAAGAAATCGTGCTCAAGGCACAGCAGAGCGGATTGTTTTTCTATGTGGATCAGAATCTCAAGTTCGATCAGCCCGAGATGGACATCAGCGTGGACCGCGGCAAGGCGCAGAGCATGGGGCTTTCCATGGCCGACATCGGAAACGCCATGGGCACATTGCTCGGCGGAGGATACGTCAACTGGTTCAGTGCCAACGGCCGCGCCTACAAGGTGATCCCGCAGGTGATCCGCAAATACCGTTACACCGAGCAGGATCTTACACGCTACTATGTCAAGGCCGAGGACGGCACCATGGTTCCGCTCTCCAGCGTGGTGACCATCACCCAGAACACGACGCCGGAATCCTTGACGCAGTTCAATCAGCTCAACTCGACCACCATCAGCGGCGCCTTACGTCCCGGCGTTTCGCTGGGGAGCGCCCTGTCTTATCTGCAACAACAGGCCGATCAGGTCTTGCCGCAGGGCTATTTCGTGAACTACGAAGGCGAATCGCGGACTTACATCCAGGAAGGCAACGCACTCATACTGACCTTCTTCTTTGCACTGATCGTGATCTATCTCATCCTGGCCGCCTTGTTCGAGAGCTTCCGCGATCCGTTCATCATTCTCGTAAGTGTGCCGATGGCAATTTGCGGCGCACTCGTATTCATCTACTATGGCGCGGCGACCGTCAACATCTACACCCAAGTGGGCCTTGTGACACTGATCGGACTCATCAGCAAACACGGCATCCTGATCGTGCGTTTTGCCAACGAAATCCAGCGCGACGAGGGGCTCTCGAAGCGCGAGGCGGTCGAGAAAGCAGCCGCGATTCGGCTGCGGCCCATCCTGATGACTACCGCCGCCATGGTGGTCGGCGTGGTCCCGCTTTTGATCGCAAGCGGCGCGGGTGCCGCGGCGCGCTTCTCCATCGGCCTCGTGGTCGCGACCGGCATGGCGATCGGAACCTTGTTCACGCTGTTCGTGGTGCCGATGGTTTATACCTTCATCGCCGCCAAGCACAAGCCGTTGCGCGAGGAATAAAGACTCGAAACTTGACGGCTTGATGTTGACCGCTATTGTCTTGATGTTGGCCGCTATTGTCCGCCCGTTTAAGGCCGATCCTGAGGGAAGGCCATGACTTCTGCTATGCTGCGCGCACCAAGTGCGAGCATCGCGAGACGGTCGAAACCCAGCGCCGCCCCGGCACAGGGCGGCAGCCCAGCGGTCAAGGCCGCGAGAAAGCGCTCGTCGAGCACCGGTTGCTCACGACCCTCACGTGCCCGACTGGCCAGATCCGTATCAAAGCGCCCGCGCTGCTCCTCCGCGTCGGCGAGTTCCACGAAGCCGTTGACCAGCTCGATCCCGGCGACTATTGCCTCCACACGCTCGGCAACTGGTGGCTCGCCGTGCCGTATACGCGCAAGCGAGGCCTGGCTGGCAGGAAAGTCTTGAATCAGGCTGATGCGTCCGTCGCCGAGACGCGGATAGACCTCGATACCCGCGATGCGATCGAGCAGCGTGTCGCGATCGGATTCGGACGGGTCGCCCCCCGTCTCACGCAATTCGCCTAGCGAGGCCACAAAGGGATCCAGCCCAGCATGGCGGACGAACGCCTCGCGGTAACTCACCCGCTCCGCCGGATGCGCAGAGAACTTTTCGGGAAGCAGCGCGGTGAGCAGAGCTTCGATGTCGTCCATCAGCGCCTCGAGCCCGGCGCCCAGCCGATACCATTCGATGAGCGTGAACTCCGGGTTGTGCAGGCGCCCCGCCTCGCCGGCGCGGAAAACGTGTGCCACACTGAATACGTCGCCGTAGCCCGCCGCAAGCAGGCGCTTCAGGTGAAACTCCGGCGAGGGAATCAGCCATCCTGGCGCGCCCTCGGGGAAGGCGCGCGGCACGGCAAGACTTTCCAGGTGTAGTTCCGGCGAACCAGCGCGCGAAAGAAGTGGCGTTTCGACCTCGAGCAGACCGCGTTCGCGAAAGTGGTCGCGCAGCCGCTCCATCAATCCGGCGCGGGCGCACAGCACCTCCCGCGCCGCACTCGGTCTCCAGTCTAAGGACGTAGCACTCACGCCCGCGAAAGATACTCCCGGTTTCGGGTGTTGACCCTGATTTTTTCGCCTTCGTTGACGAACAGCGGCACACGCACGACCACACCCGTTTCCAATGTTGCGGGCTTGTTGCCGCCGCTCGAGGTGTCGCCGCGCAGCCCCGGATCGGATTGAGTCACTTCGAGTTCCACAGTGTTCGGCGCTTCCACCGCGAGCGGACGATTGTTATAAAGCGTAATCCGGCAGATCTCTTCGCCCTTCAACCAGTTCGTCGCATCGCCCATGGCGGCCGCATCGGCCTGGAACTGCTCGAAGGTGTCGGGCATCATGAAGTGCCAGAACTGGTCGTCGCTGTAGAGGTATTGCATGTCGGTTTCGAGCACGTCGGCCGCCTCGACCGTCTCGCCCGACTTGAAGGTGCGGTCTATCACACGCCCGGTCTTGAGGTTCCGCACCTTGACCCGGCTGAAGGCCTGACCTTTGCCGGGCTTGACGAACTCATTTTCGACGATCGAATAGGGGTCGCCGTCGAGCATGATCTTGAGTCCGGACTTGAACTCGTTGGTACCGTAGATTGCCATATCGGAAACGTCCTTTTCACCGTTAGAATGCCGCCATCGAAGCGATGCGGGTGCACTACTATGATAAAGGCTTCAACCGTCTCCCCCCTCCCCACCGGCTGGCGGAGTGAACTGGCGCGCGCCATCCGCGACCCCACCGAACTGGCCTCGGCACTGGGGCTCGACGCTGCGACAGTACCCGAAATGAAAACCGCGTCAGGGACTTTCCGCCTCCTTGTTCCGCGCGGATTCGTAGAATTGATGAACCGCGGTGATCCTGCCGATCCGCTGCTGCGCCAGATCCTGCCGGATCCGCTCGAACTCGCGCCGCAGCCGCCCGGCTACGGATCCGATCCGCTCGCCGAAGCCGCCGCCGCGCGCACGCCGGGATTGCTCCACAAGTACCGCGGCCGGGCGCTGCTCGTCACCAGCGGCGCCTGCGCCGTGCACTGTCGCTACTGCTTCCGCCGGCATTTTCCCTACCCGAGCGAAAACCCGCGCCGCGAGGACTGGAACGCGGCGCTCGAGGCGATTGCCGCCGATCCGTCGCTCACCGAAGTGATCCTCTCGGGTGGCGATCCTCTCATGCTCGAGGAATCCGAACTCGCCTCGCTGACCGATCGGCTTGCCGGGATTCCCCATGTGTGCCGCCTGCGCATCCATACGCGCCTCCCGGTCGTGCTGCCCGAACGCGTGGACATCGCGCTACTCGACTGGCTGCGCACCTCACCCTTGCCGGTGACGATGGTGCTGCACATTAATCATCCACGGGAAATCGGTGCCGAACTGGCGGCCGCCTGTACACGACTGCGTCTGCATCTACGTTTCCTGCTCAACCAGTCGGTATTGCTCGCTGGGGTGAACGACGACGAAGACACGCTCGTCGAACTCTCCGAACGCCTCGATGCCGCGGGCGTGCTCCCGTATTATCTCCACCTACCGGACGCGACCTCGGGCACCGCGCATTTCGCGGTTTCCACCGAGCGCGGCATCCAACTCGTCACGGCCCTGCGCGCCCGCCTGCCGGGCTATCTCGTTCCGCGGCTCGCGCGCGAGGAACCCGGCGCCCCGGCCAAACGCGTGTTGGCCTGAGTCCTTAAAGGCTTATTGAAACTCTGATCAATTCGTCCGTGAATTGCTCAGAGGCGACGAGTCCGGCACGTGTCCGGACTCGTCTTACGCCGAATCGAGCACCTATGTGCTTGATTCGCGGTGGCGCGTCCATGCGCCACACAGAACCTCTGAATAAATCAGAGGTTCCTTATGAATTTTCGTTTGTGGAAAGCGGATCAGATTTCGACGATCAGGCGATCCACGTTCTGAAACCCGCGCGGGAGTTTCAGACCCCGCTTGCCGCGTCCGCGCATGTAGTCGGCGAGTTCGCGCGCATCCATGCTCTTGTGCCGCTGTCCTGCCTCGATGCGTAGTTTGTCGCCCGCTCCGAGCACTGCCACCACCGTGAGGCGCTCGCCCGCCTTCCAGGCCTTAGGCGGGATACCGATCAAACGCACGCCCTTGCCGCGCGCAAGCCGCGGGATGTCCTCCGCGGCGAGAACAAGCAGATAGCCCTCCGAGGTCGCAAGCGCGACGCGGACTCCCAACTCGGCGGGCAGGGAAAGGAGCGCCATGGCACAGGCATCCTCGGCCACCGTCATGAGCTGCTTGCCCGCGCGGTTGCGCGTTACCAAAGCTTCGGCTTCGGAGGCGAATCCGTGGCCGCTGCTTGCCACCAGAACCGCGGATGGTGCATCTTCCACGCCCACGAGGCCGGTGAATTGGCTGCCCGCCGGCGGATCGACGCGCCCGCTGAGCGGCTCGCCGTGGCCGCGTGCGGAAGGCAGGGCATGCGCGGGCTGATTGTAAATGCGCCCACCCGAATCCAGAAAGGCGAGGTTGTGGTTCGTGCGCGTGCGCACCACGGCAAGCAGCGCATCGCCGGTGCGGAAAGTGAGGCCGGCGGGATCCGTGTCATGGCCCTTGGCAGCACGCACCCAACCGTGTTCGGACAGCACGACCGTCACCGGCTCCGCCGGCAGCAACTGGGCCTGATCCAGTGCCTGCGCCGCGGGCGCGCTTTTCACGAGCTGCGAGCGGCGCGCGTCGCCATGAGTCTCGGCGTCCGCCGCCAGTTCTTCGCGAATCAGCTTCCTGAGCCGTGTCTTCGATCCGAGCGTCTTCTGCAACGTTTTGCGTTCTTCCGCCAAATCCTCTTGTTCGCCGCGGATTTTCATCTCTTCGAGCTTCGCAAGGTGGCGCAACTTCAATTCGAGGATCGCTTCCGCCTGCGTGTCCGTCAGCTCGAAGCGTTTCATCAGCACCGGCTTCGGCTCGTCATGCCGGCGGATGATCGCGATGACTTCGTCGATGTTCAGGAAGGCGGTCAACAGGCCTTCGAGGATATGCAGCCGCTTCTCGATCTTGTCGAGGCGGAACTGCAGCCTGCGCGTGACCGTGGTTTCGCGGAACGCCAGCCATTCCGTCAGTAATTCCCGGAGGTTCTTTACCCGCGGACGCCCATCGAGACCGATCATGTTCAGGTTGACGCGGTAGCTCTTCTCCAGATCGGTGGTTGCGAAGAGGTGTGCCATGAATTCGCCGACATCCACGCGGTTTGAACGCGGCACGATGACGAGGCGCGTTGGATTCTCGTGATCCGACTCGTCGCGCAAATCCTCCACCATCGGTAGCTTCTTCGCGCGCATCTGGCCGGCGATCTGCTCCAGAACCTTGTCACCCGAGACCTGGTATGGCAGTGCCGTGATCACGATATCGCCGCCCTTTTCGCGCGTGTAGCGTGCCCGCAAGCGCAGACTGCCGTTCCCGGTTTCGTACATCTGTACGATGTCGGCGCGCGGCGTGATGAGTTCCGCCTCGGTGGGAAAGTCCGGGCCGTGGATGTGTTCGCAAAGCTCGGCCACCGTGGCCTTCGGAGCGTCCAGCAAATGGATGCAAGCCCCCACGACCTCGCGCAGATTGTGCGGCGGAATGTCCGTCGCCATGCCGACCGCAATGCCGCTCGCGCCATTCAGAAGCACATTCGGCAGGCGCGCCGGGAGCAACGTCGGCTCCTCCAGCGTGCCGTCGAAGTTGGGCAGCCAGTCCACCGTCCCCTGTCCCAATTCGGACAGCAGTACCTCCGCATATCTGGAAAGTTTCGCCTCCGTGTAGCGCATGGCGGCGAAGGACTTGGGATCGTCCGTCGAGCCCCAGTTGCCCTGCCCTTCGATAAGCGGATAGCGATAAGAAAACGGCTGCGCCATCAGCACCATGGCTTCGTAGCAGGCGCTGTCCCCGTGCGGATGATATTTGCCGAGCACGTCGCCCACCGTGCGCGCCGACTTCTTAGGCTTCGCCCCGGCAGCCAGGCCCAGTTCCGACATCGCATACACGATGCGCCGCTGCACCGGCTTCAGCCCGTCTCCGATATGCGGCAACGCCCGATCCAGAATCACGTACATGGAATAATCCAAATACGCTTTCTCGGTAAACGTCTTCAGCGGCTGGCGCTCGGCACCTTCGGCTATAAACTTGGCGTCACTCATTCAGATCTTCTGCTCTCATACTTCCGCCAGGTTCCCCTTTTCCTCCAACCAGCCTTTGCGGTCGCCGGCACGCTTTTTGGCGAGGAGCATGTCCATGAGTTCGTCGGTATTATCTTCCGCATCAATGGTGAGCTGGAGCAGGCGGCGGGTGTCGGGGGCGATGGTGGTTTCGCGCAATTGCACGGGACTCATTTCGCCCAGACCCTTGAAGCGCGTGACCGAGACCTTGCCCTTGATCTTTTCTGCCGTGATGCGATCCATGTACGCCTCGCGTTCGGCATCATCCAGGGCATAGAACACCTGCTTGCCGACGTCCAGGCGATAGAGCGGCGGCATGCATACGAAGACATGGCCTAGTTCGACCAGCGAGCGGAAGTGACGCAGGAAAAGCGCGCAGAGCAGCGTCGCGATGTGCAGGCCGTCGGAGTCGGCATCGGCGAGGATGCAGACCTTGTGATAGCGCAGGCCGTCGAGATCGCCCGATCCCGGCTCGACGCCGAGCGCGATGCTGATGTCATGCACTTCCTGCGAACCGAGCACCTGCGTTGCGTCCACTTCCCAGGTGTTCAGAATCTTGCCGCGCAGAGGCAGGATGGCCTGGAATTCGCGGTCGCGCGCCTGCTTGGCGGAACCGCCGGCGGAATCGCCCTCCACCAGGAACAGTTCGCAACGCGCCGGTTCGCCGCTCGCGCAATCCGCGAGCTTGCCGGGGAGCGCGGGTCCGCTCGTGACTTTCTTGCGCACTATCTGTTTGCCGACCTTAAGACGATCGCGGGCGCTTTCGATGGCGAGTTGCGCGATCCGCTCGCCCATTTCCGTATGTTGGTTGAGCCACAATGCGAGCGCATCCTTCACGACGCCGGCGACAAAGGTAGCGGACTCGCGCGAATTCAAGCGCTCCTTGGTCTGGCCTGAAAATTGCGGGTCGTTCATCTTCACCGAGAGCACGTAGGCCACGCGGTCGCAGATGTCTTCCGGCGCGAGCTTCACGCCGCGCGGAACCAGGTTGCGAAACTCGCAGAACTCGCGCACCGCGTTCGTAATGCCGGAGCGCAGACCGTTGACGTGCGTACCGCCCTGAACGGTGGGGATGAGATTCGCATAGCTTTCCGCGAGCGGCGGTGCGCCTTCCACCATCCAGACGAGCGCCCACTCTACAGTCTCGCGCCCGCCGTCGAAATCGCCGGGAAAAGGTGTTTCGGGTAGTGTTCCCAAGCCGGCGGTACTTTCCGCGAGGTAATCGGCGAGGCCACCGCTGAAGCACCAGCTTTCTTCCTCGTTTGCGGCTTCGTCGCGGAGACGCACTTCAAGTCCCGGACACAGCACCGCCTTCGCGCGCAGAGCATGGCGCAGACGGGACAAACTGAACCGGGGCGAATCGAAGTATTTCGGATCCGGCCAGAAGCGCAGACGCGTGCCTGTGTTCTGCTTGCTGACGCGCCCCACTTCTTCCAGCGCGCTCGCGACCTCGCCGCCCTTGAAGGACATGTTGTATTCGACGCCGGCGCGGCGCACCCACACCTCGAGATTGCGGCTGAGCGCGTTGACCACCGAGACACCGACGCCGTGCAGGCCGCCGGCGTAGCGGTAATGCTTGTCGGAGAACTTCGCGCCGGCGTGCAGGCGCGTGAGAATCAACTCCACGCCCGGGATGCCCTCCTCCGGATGCACGTCCACCGGCATGCCGCGACCGTCGTCTTCCACCTCCAGCGAACCGTCACCATGCGCGGTAACGGTCATGTGGCGGGCGTGGCCGGCGAGTGCCTCGTCCACACTGTTGTCCACGACCTCGATCGCGAGGTGATTCGGCCGGGTGGTATCCGTGTACATGCCGGGGCGCCGGCGCACGGGTTCGAGCCCGGCGAGCACTTCGAGATCGGCTGCCTCATAACGACTGCTCATAAAGAGATAAATGTCCGCATGGGAAAATGCCGGGCGGGGTTCGCCGCCACGTCATGATTTTACCAGTCGCTGATTACGGAACCCGGGACCCCGCGTTTAATCGAGATCCTGTACCAAGCTGCCGGCAAGCGCAGCCGGCAATTCCTCCACACTGTATTGGTAGCGCTCGTGGTCCACGCCCATTGCGATCTTTGCGGCTGATTTGAACGCAGAGCAGAGCGCATTGTCGAGATCGAAACGCAGGAAATGCACCGCGGCAGTCCGGTTTGGATCGCGCCGCTCGAGATCTTCGTCCGGTGTTGCAAAGCTGCGCTCGCTCTGCCCGGTTTTTATCCACACGCGGTCTTCGATCCTGCCAAATTTCGCAAGCGCTGCACGGCGAACGGCCTCGTCGTCGAACTCGATCATCATGGTCGCCTTGAGATTGGCACCGTCGGGGATCAACGGATTGTAGGTATCCAATTCGTCCTGGATGCCGGCGGCCTCGAAGATGCGTTCTATCCTCAGCATCTCCTGCACCTGGTACTGGATGGTCAGACGATCCTCGAAATACAGGGTTAGGTTAGGCCCAAGATGAAGACGCCGGTCGTCCTTGTGCGCCATGACCTCACGTCGGAACCGCTCGCGGAAATGCGAGTATTCCTCGAGACTCATCAGATCGGCGCGGGCAAGCCTTTCCATAATCGACTAAATGCCGTAGGCCGTGCGCAGCATCGCAATGGGGTGGGTCACGCTCCGTCCGGTTTCCGTGCCGGCGCCATGTTCAAGCTGATCTCCCGCGAGCGGACAGTCGCTCCCGTAGTAATCGGGTTCGGCTTCGACGATCTTTCGGAACACCGTGCGTCCGATCTTCATCGCATTGTCGTAGGTTTCGCGTTTGACCGCATAGGTGCCGTCGTGACCAGAGCAACGCTCGATCAGCTCCACTTCGGTATCGGGCACGAGCGCCAGGATATCGCGCGTCTTCGGACCGATGTTCTGCACCCGCTGGTGGCAGGAAGCATGACAAATCACCCTGCCCAAGGGTTGCTTGAACGCGGTATTGAGGAGACCCGCCTCGTGACGCAGCATCAGATACTCGAAGGGGTCGAAAAACGCCCGCTTTACCTTTTCCACCGCGGCGTCGCCCGGATAGATCATTGGCAATTCCTGCTTGTACATCAGGACACAGGATGGAATTGGTGCGACGAGATCCCAGCCTCCTTCGACTACGTTCAGCAGACGAGGAACGTTGTAGTTTTTCAGTTTCTCGATGGCGTCGAGATCGCCGAGTTCCAACTTGGGCATGCCGCAGCAGCGCTCTTCTGGCACCAAGCGCGTCGGAATGCCGTTGTGCTCGAATACAGCCATCAGATCTTCCACGACACTCGGCATGTTGTGGTTGCAATAACAGGTCGCGAAGATCGCAACCCGCCCTTGTGTGCGCCCGGTGTGTTTAGCCTCCACCGGAAGTGGTTGGTGTTTTGCGAGACGCCGGCGTGCGCTTCGTGACTGGAACGCGGGGAGTCGCGCCTTGCGGTGCACGCCGAGGGTTTTTTCGAGCGCGACGCGCAGCGGCGGTGTGTGGTTGGCGGCATTCACGGTTTGCGCCACCACCGGTATGCCGGCGAGACGCCCGATGGCGTCGGTCGAGGTCAGCACCTTGTCGCGCAACGGCGCCCCCTCGTTCTTGTTGCGCACCGCCTTCGCGCGCAGCATCAGATGCGGGAAATCCATGTTGAATTCGTGCGGTGGCGTGTACGGACACTTGGTCATGAAGCACAGATCGCACAGATAGCACTGATCCACGACCTTCCAGTACGCCTCGCGCGGCACGCTGTCGAGTTCGAAGGTTTCCGAGTTGTCAATCAGATCGAACAACGTCGGGAAGGAATGACAAAGCGGAAAACAACGCCGACAAGTGTGGCAGATGTCGAACTGGCGCTCCATCTCCTTGTAAAGGGCTTCCTCGTTCCAGAACTCGGCGTTTTTCCAGTCGAGCGGATGTCTAAAGGGCGCCTTGAGGCCGCCTTCGGCTGCGACGGTTGCTTCGGCCATTCTCCTACTCCCGGCGAAACGAATCCATGCCCACGCCGATTTCATCGGCGCAATGCCCGTAACGGGACGGCAAACGGGACGCATAAGGCCGCCCCGCTCAAGCCGCATTATGCTCCGAGGGTGTCGAGGGCCTTCTTGAAGCGACTGGCATGCGAGCGTTCCGCCTTCGCCAGCGTCTCGAACCAGTCGGCGATCTCCTCGAAGCCTTCCTGGCGCGCGGACTTTGCCATGCCGGGATACATGTCGGTGTATTCGTAGGTTTCGCCCGCGATGGCCGACTTCAGGTTCTTGTCGGTGCCGCCGATCGGCTCGCCGGTCACCGGGTCGCCGACCGGTTCCAGATATTCCAGATGCCCGTGCGCATGGCCGGTCTCGCCTTCCGCAGTGGAGCGGAACACTGCCGAGACGTCGTTATAGCCTTCTACGTCCGCCTTCGAGGCGAAGTAGAGATAACGGCGGTTGGCTTGCGATTCGCCGGCGAAGGCGGCCTTGAGATTTTCGTGTGTCTTGCTGCCCTTGAGTTCCATTGCCGTGTCTCCTTGAGTTCAGAATTACTAACCCGCAAATTTAGACTTGGTCTAAACTTGACCCCAGTTTAGGCAGGGTCGCAGGGCCTGTCAATCCACGTCCGTATTGACGCGCTCCGCGCCGACGTGTACGGTTCACCTTCAGGGTCGGTGGTGTCACCGAGTCCTCACCAACCGCAACCGGAAATCCCGTGGTCGAAGCGAAAAAAACCGACCGAGAGCCCCCTGCCAAGGACTTCGAGGCGGCGCTCGCGGCGCTCGAAGCGAGCGTACAGGCCCTCGAGCGGGGCGACTTGCCGCTCGAAGAAGCACTCAAGCGCTTCGAGGAAGGCATGCGCCTGCTCCGCCGCTGCGAGGCCGCGCTCAAGCACGCGGAGCAGCGGGTCGAAATCCTGCTTGCCGAAGGCACCGATGCGAAACCTGAACCTTTCGATCCCGAGCGCTGAGCGCGCCGCGGGATTCGTCGACCGGATACCGGAATACCGGCTGCGAACGGAAGCGGCGCTCGCACGTTGGCTGCCGTCCGAATCCGAAAAGCCCGCGCGCCTGCATGCCGCCATGCGCTACGCTGCGCTCACGCCAGGCAAGCGCATCCGCCCGCTGCTCGTTTACGCCGCCGGGGAGATGCTCGGCGTGCCAGTCACACGGCTCGACGGTCCGGCCTGCGCTGTCGAACTGATCCATGCCTATTCGCTTGTCCACGACGATCTTCCCGCGATGGACGACGACGATCTCAGGCGCGGCCGCCCAACCTGTCACCAAGCCTACGACGAGGCCACCGCGATTCTGGTCGGCGACGCCTTGCAGGCACTTGCCTTCGAGGTTCTGGCACGCGATCAGGTCATGATCGCCGATCCAGCGCGGCGCCTGCGCATGGTGGCGGCGCTCGCGCGCGCCGCCGGCTCGTGCGGAATGGCCGGCGGACAAATGATGGACATCGAGGTGCAAGGCCAGCGCATCGAGCGCGCCGCGCTCGACGACATGCACCTGATGAAAACCGGGGCGCTCATCCGCGTGAGCATTCTACTCGGCGCATACAGCGAGAACGAGATCGCCGACGAAGCTCTCGCACGACTCGAACGTTTCGGCTCGCGCATCGGGCTTGCCTTCCAGATCCAGGACGATATTCTGGACGCCACCGGCGATGCGAAACGACTGGGTAAAACCGCGGGCGCCGACGTTGCTCATGACAAGCCCACCTATACCGCCATTCTCGGACTCGCGAGGTCCCGCGAGGTGCTGGCCGCAGTCTATTCGGAAGCGCTGGAAGCACTCGAGCCCTTTGGCGAAGACGCGGCGCCGCTCCTCGCTTTGGCCAAACTGATCGTTGAACGCGATCACTGACGGAATGTTCCGGATTCACGATCGGGGCTGCCTGCCGCCGGCATGCTGTGGCAAAATATTCGGGTTACGAAACGGCGGAGACTGACCGGATGACCTTCGTAGTCACCGAGAACTGCATCAAGTGCAAGTACACGGATTGCGTGGAAGTTTGCCCGGTGGACTGTTTCCACGAGGGGCCGAACATGCTGGTAATAGACCCCGAGGAATGCATTGACTGCACGCTCTGCGAGACCGAATGTCCGGCCAATGCGATCTTCTCCGAAGACGACGTGCCCGACGACCAGCGGGAGTTCGTCGCTCTTAACGCCGAACTCGCCAAGGACTGGCCCGTGCTGTCCGAACAGAAGGATGCACCACCCGATGCCAAGGAGTGGGACGGCAAGCCCGACAAGCTCGAACTCCTGGAACGCTGAATGTCTCGATTCCGAGTCAGCGAATAATTCACCGGAAAGCGCGCAGAGAATCCCCCTCCAACTCCCCCTTCTCGCCTGCAGCGCTCCGAAAAATTAACCGCAGGGAGCGCAGAGTACGCTGAGAAGATACGGGTTATAAAGACCAAGACACTCTTAATCCGAACTCCGTGGGCTTCACGTTCTCTGCGCTGGGTCTTCTCTTTCCAAGTCCCGAGTTTCGAGCCCCGAGGACACGCGCGGGCGCTCGACAAGCGTAACGAGCGAAGAAAGCCTGAACGCGCCCGGAGCGCAGAAACCGCAGTGCACACGTGAGTACATGAGGATTTCGAGCACTGGACGCGTTCAGGATGTCGAGCACAGTAGCTTGTCGGGCGCCTGCTAGCCGCGGGGATGGTGGGCCGCGTGGAGGGCACGCAAGCGCTCGCGGGCGACGTGCGTGTAAATTTGCGTGGTCGTGACATCTTGGTGTCCGAGCAGCATCTGCACGGCTCTCAGATCCGCACCGTGTTCCAGCAGATGAGTGGCGAAGGCGTGGCGCAACTGGTGCGGCGAAATATCGGTACGGATGCCGGCGACGCGCGCGTAACGTCGGATCAGACTCCAGAAGGCCTGACGGGTCAGCGTCGGGCGGCGCGCGCTTGGAAACAGGGTGTCCAGACGGCGTTCACCGAGAAGCGCAGGCCGTGCCCGAACGAGATAACGTTCCAGCCAGTAGCGCGCTTCTTCCCCCAACGGAACGATGCGTTCGCGTCCGCCCTTGCCAATCACCCGCACCATGCCCATGCGGAGATTGAGCGCCTCGAGATGCAATCCGACCAGTTCGCTCACCCTGAGACCGGTGGCATAAAGCAATTCGAGCATCGCACGGTCGCGCAAGCCCCGATCATTCGTCACGTCGGGGGTTCCGAGCAGATCCGTCACTTCGCGTTCGCTGAGCGTATGCGGCAAGGGATGCGGTAGCCGCGGGGCTTCGAGTTCGGAGGCGGGATCGCGGTCGACCCGGCCCTCGCGCGCCAGTTGACGATAAAAATGACGGATGGCGGCCAGTCGCCGTGCACTCGTGCGGGCACTCGCGCCGGCGGCCGCTTCGGCGCTCAGGAAGGCCCACAGATCCTCGCTGCGGGCGGCGAGCAACGCCACACCCTGTCGTTCGCACCAGTTTGCAAGCCGCCGCAGATCGGAGCGGTAGGCGCTGCGGGTGTTTTCGGCGAGTCCCTGCTCCAGCCACAGGACGTGAATGAATCGTTCGATCAGAATCGCCGACTCCGATTCCCGTTCGGTTTGCCTGCTTGGCACGCAAGCGCCAGAGTCAGACTTCTTCGTCGCCGTGGTCCTGACTCCTTTTCGGGAGAGCCCGGCACGACACCCGGGCCATGGCGTCTTCGAGGCCGCCGTGGCGGGTTCGGGTGTCACAAAACGCAGCGAGCGCGAACGGAACCTTCATCTCCTTCGCCACCGACGCTCATCCATGACCTTCCTCGTACGCAACATAGCAGGATCTGCGGCAAACGGAAAGCACATTCCGCGGAGCGCATCCATTGCGACTTCATGGATTTCTTCGGTCATTGGTGTGGGCAATCGCCGCAGCCGCCGCGGAATGTTTCGACCGACGAGATTTGCCGGCGCTCTTTATCCTTCGCCGAATCGGATCCGTTTACGGCGGCCACTTCGCCAGTTTGCCCTGCGACAATCATTTCTTCCAGCGTATCAGCCGGGCATCCGCGCGGCAAAGCGGAGGCGCCGAGATCGCGACGGGCCTGCGCTCGGCGAACGGGTTGCCAAGTCTCGAGCGCGACGCGTACCATCAGTCGCGAAGTCGTCGCTCCCGGCTCGCCGCGCCGGGATGACCGTTGGGTTCCCCCGGGAGCGGTGAATGCTGCGAAATTTCCTGCACCGACCGTTGGTCTATATCAACGCCGTGATAGCTCGGCTCGGCGAGGCGTTCGTCTCCGGCTGGGGACGCGTCGAGAAGGGGTACCGCCGCCCGTACGCCAGATTGAGCCTGCTTCTGGGCTTCTGGTTTTATCCGCTGCTCGTGCTCGTGGCCCTGGGCTGGCTGGCCTGGGACTGGGCCGGCCCGCAGAATCTGGTCGGCGCTGAGAACGCGATCTTCGACCAGGTGATTTCCTGGCGGCTGTCGGAGCCCAAGCCATCGGGCAAAGTGGTGATCGTCGAGATTGACGACTGCTCGATCAATTACTTCCGCGCCAAGGGCGAAGGCGGCTGGCCGTGGAGCCGGATGCGCCAGGCCGATCTGCTCGACGCGCTCGATCGCGCCGGCGTACGCGCGGTCGGATTCGACATCCAGTTCGTCGACCCTTCGACGACCGATCCACAATCCGATTCCGTGCTCAATGCAATGGCTGTGGGCGGCGAAGGACGATTCGTATTCGCTTCCACCCGTCTGAATGAAGACTACGACAGCGATTCGTCCCTGCACGTCTCGCAGGCGCCGTCGGCGTTTCCGCTGACCGCTCATCCCACCGACGATCCGCCGGTCGCGCTGATGCTTCCCTATGGCAAGGCGATGCAACAGAACTCGGGGCTGGTCGACGTCACCCGTAACGTCGACGGTGTGATCCGCGACATTCCACTGCGCGAGGTGGTCGGCGACTGGGCAATTCCCTCGCTGGCGTTGCGTCTCGCCGCCGGTCCGGATCCGGCCAAGATGGCACACTATCCGGCCAGCATCCGCATCGACTGGCGACGCCACAGTCGCCTCCCCGACATCAGTGCCGCCACCCTGCTCGAAGGCAAGCGAATCTGCGGCGATCCCGCCGTAGCCCCGCCCCCGCTCAAGGGCACAACCGTCTTGATCGGCTACACCGCCGCCGGGCTCAACGACGCAAAGCCTACGCCGGTCGACGCGGCCATGCCCGGCGTGGCGATCGAAGCCGAGGCCGTCGAAGCCCTGTTGACCCACCACTGGATCTGGATGCCACCGCCCTGGTTCAAGTACGTGCTGGCCGCGCTCCTCGTGCTATTGACCGGCTACGCCTTCTTCCGCGGTGAACCATCCTGGGATCTCGACCCGATCTTCGTTTGCGGCAATCTCCTGTTGCTGCTGATCGCCTATATCGGCCTCAGCTACTTTGGCGTGTTCCTGGACATTTTTGCCGCCATCGGTTTCGTCGCCCTGTTTTTCGCTATCTGCCGCTCGTATGCACATACGCAGCGCAGCTATGCGATCGGCAACGACGACTACC
>JBOIBN010000022.1:0-36051 GCA_050739575.1 Gammaproteobacteria bacterium | reverse complement strand
AATCGGCGGTCTCGCCCAGGTGCTGGCGCAAACGCCGGCAGATCTCGAGCGTTTCATCGCGCTTGGGCTTCCACCCGAGCGCGGCCAGGTGACCGGCAACCTGAAGGAGTCCCTTGTCGTGCCCGCAGCCGAGGTGGAACGCGGCCGCGCGCTCCGGGCAACGGCACTCGCGAATCGGCGAGTGTGGATTGCGGGCTCGCTGCGCGAGGGCGAAGTGACGGCCATCGCCGAGGCCGTGGCGCGGGTGCGCGCGGCGGTTCCCGATGCGGTTGCGATCCTGGTGCCGCGGCACCCCGAACGGGCGGAGGAATTTGCGACGGCATTGCATACCCACGACATCATCTCAATACGCTGGAATTCGTTGGAGAACCCGACGTCGCTCGCGCCCGGCGCCGTGGTGCTGGTGGATCGGGTCGGCGTGCTGTTGGCCCTGTACGCAGCGGCGGATGTCGCCTTCGTCGGCGGTACGCTCGCGCCGTTCGGCGGACACAATCTGCTCGAACCGGCGTTGCTTGGATTGCCGGTGATCGTGGGGCCGAGTTTGGAGCAGGTGCGCCCGGCGGCCGAGCGTCTCAAGGCCGCGGGAGCGCTTGCCGTGGTGCGCGACGGTGCGTCGCTCGCCGCCGAGTTGATCGCCTTGCTCAAGGACCCGCAGGCTGCACGGCGTCAGGGAGAGGCGGCCCGAGATGCCGTCGGTGACTCCGGCGCGCTGGCCGCCACGCTCGCGGCACTACGGCCTTACTTATGATGGCGCGTATGCGCTTTCAGTCGGCGGCGCCCGCAGCGTCGGGCGCCGTCATTGCGGCGGGAACCGACGATGGAGCGGCGGTCGAGCCGGTGCCCGGCGCATTCGCGGGTCGGAGCCAGTCGTTGAGTTGCTTGAGATCGGCGGGAGTGAGGGTGCCGGCGGCCTGCTCGAGCTGCAGCACCGCCACGAGATAGTTGTAGCGGGCAATGAAGTAGGACTTCTGCGCCGTGAGAAGCGTTGAGCGCGAAGTCAGGACATCAAGTACGGTCTGGGTGCCGACTTGGAGCCCGGCCTCCGTCGCCTGGAGAGCAATCTGCGAGGCGGCGACGCTCTGCTTCGTCGCCTGCACCTGCGCGATGCCCGAGAGAACAGCGAGGTAGGCGTTGCGCACCTGCTGCTCGATGCTGCGTCGTTGGGCTATCTCCTGCGCCATGGCGGAATCGGCCTGATACTGGAATTGCTTGACGGCCGCGCGTGTTGCCCCGCCGGAGAAGATGTTCCAGGAAAGCTGGAGGCCGATCTGATTATCGGCAGAATGCGAGTTAGCTGGACTCGCGGGATTGCACGTGGTTCCTTGACAGACAGAGGAACTCCCGCCTGAGGTCAAACGTGTACTTTCCAGTACCAAGTTCAAGTTGGGCATGTAACCGCCCTGCTGCTGGGCGACTTGGTTTTCAGCCACCTTCGAGTTGTATTGTGCGGCAATGAGCGAGGGATTTTGCTTCAGACCTTGCGTCACCCACACATTCACGTTCTCCGGCTGCGGGGGGTGCAGCGGCAGCGCGCTGCGCGGCGCTTCGAGATTCGTGATGTACTGGCCGGTGATGGCACGCAAGGCCTCTTCGGTCTGGGCGAGCGCCTGGCGATCCGCAATCACCTGGGCACGCGCCTGATCGTAGCCGGCCTCGGCCTGCCTCACGCCGGTGACCGCGATGAGCCCCACCTTGTACTGTTGTTGCGTTTGCTGGTACTGCTTGCCAAGAGACTTCTGATTGGCGAGATCGGCGTTGAGTACATCGCGGGCGTTGAGCACGTTGAAATAGGCTTGGGCAACCGAGACGATGAGACCCTGCAGCGTTGATTCGTACGTCGCCTCCGCCTGTGCGACTGTGAAACCTGCACCTTTTACCGCCGCGAATTGCTGCCAGTTGAACAGCGTTTGCGTGAGTTGAGCGCCCCATTGATTCTGCAGGTTGTTGCTGGCCTGGCTATAGGACAAAGGAGTTGGGCTGTAAGGACTCAGCGACGTGCTGGAATCGGTGTCGTTGTTCCAGGTACGGCTGGCGTTCAAAGCGATCGAAGGGAAAAGATTGGCCCAAGCCTCCGGCTTGGCCTGCATGGAGGCGTTGCGGTCGGCGACCGCCTGGCGGAAGGCCGGATCGTTGGCCTGCGCCAATTGCCAGACCTGCCACAAATCGGTGGCATGGGCGCTCGGCGCCGCCACAGCGGCTAGGCTGGAAATCAGGAAGAGATATCGAAACATGGCAGCAGGCGCCCTGTGTTTTGGTGAACTATAACACCGCCCGGTGGGGACGGCAAGCGGTTAAAAATCGAATCGTCGTGGTGGCCTGGTGCCAACGAGGGGGGGGGCGACCGTCTCGAACAGACCCTCGGTGCGCCATTCTCCTTCGTCAATGCGGGTCACGAGTTCAACCCGCATCGCCGGCGCCTCGCCGACGATCCAGGCCAGTCGTCCGCCGACTGCGAGCCGGCGGGGGAAGCAGGGATCGGCCACTGGTAACGATCCTGTAACCAGGATGACCTCGTAGGCCGGGCCTTCAGCGGAAAGGGTATGGGCGTCTTCCTCCGCCATTTCAATGGTGTCGAAACCCGCGTCGGCCAGCGACCGACTGGCGGTCCGAACAAAGTCCTCACGAACATCCACGCTTCTGACTGTGCCGCCCAGTGCGGCAAGGCAGGCTGTGAGATAGCCCGTGCCGGTGCCGATCTCGAACACGCGATCCCCGGCGCGCACCTGCAGCGCCTGCAGCAGGCGGCCCTGCACCTTGGGCGCGAGCATGATTTCCCCGTGTCCGATCGGAATGTTGGAATCCGCGTAGGCGAGGTTCCGATAAGGCTCGGGCGTGAAGCGTTCGCGGGCAAGCTCACCCATCACGCGCGTGACCTGGGAATCGAGCACGTTCCAAGCGCGGACCTGCTGGTCCACCATCTGCAGACGGGCGGCTTCGAAGTTGATTTCCAGCACGGTATCCTTGCGGGTTCCTGGCCGGTGCTCATTATCCCAGATAGCGCGGGCGGCGGAAACGGCCCGTCGTTATGTTCGACTTTCGGCGAGCCGTCGGAGCCGTTCGAGATAGGCGGCATCGTCGGCCGGGCGGTTCGCGCGCTGTGCTTCCCACAGCGTTTCGGCCAGACACTCGATCATTGCATGTTCGGCCTTATGTACGCCACGTGCGGCGACAAGTGCAGCGTGAATCGCGCGTACGCCCGGCGGGCGATCTATTGCCGCCTGCTCGCGGATCGCGATGTGCAGCCCGAGATGCAAATACGGGTTGGTTTGTTCCGCCTCGGGCGGAAACTCCGCTTCGAGCGCTGCTTCGCCGCTCTCGATCAGTGCCTGGTATTCGGGGTGTTCGGAAATGACCTCGGCGATACTTTTCTCCTGCGCGGACGGCATGACGCCGCTGCGCGCCTTCTTCCAGGCCGCGGAGTACTGGCGTCGGATTTCGCTGCGTTCGACGGGAAACATATGCGACGCAATTTTGAATGTCTCCATTGTAGAGGCACGATTATGTTTACGGAGAAAGGTTTTTGTACGGGTATTCGCAAAGCTCGTTGACGAGGCAGTGCCAGCATTCCGGACGGCGCGCCTTGCACACATGGCGCCCGTGCAGGATCAGCCAGTGATGGGCGCCGAGTCGGTATTCGGCGGGCGTCGTGCGGGTGAGTTGATCCTCGACCTCGCGCGGCGTCTTGCCATGAGCGAGGCCGGTGCGGTTGGCGACGCGGAAGATGTGCGTGTCCACGGCTATTACGGGTTCGCAGAAAGCGGTATTGAGCACCACGTTCGCGGTTTTCCGTCCCACGCCCGGCAAGGCTTCGAGCATCTCACGCTCGTGCGGCACTTTGCCGCCGTGGTTCGCGATGAGCGCCTGCGCCGTCGCAACGATGTTATTCGCCTTGTTGTTATAAAGACCGATGGTCTTGATATACGGTTTGAGTCCGGTAACCCCAAGATGCGCGATGGCCTTCGGTGTATTCGCTTTTTGGAAGAGTTTTGCGGTCGCGGCGTTGACGCTCTTGTCGGTCGCCTGGGCAGAGAGGATGACGGCGACCAGGAGTTCGAACGACGAGCCGTAAACGAGTTCGCTTGCAGGGTTTTGATTTGCCTCTGCGAACCGCTCGAAAATCGCGCGGCGCTTGCGGACGTTCATGTACGTTCTGTCCGGCGCGCATGAACACGGGCCACGGCGGCAGCAATTTCTTGTTTGCGCGCGGCGAGATCGTCGGCATCGCCCGTATCCAGATCGCGGCGCCGGCGGCGACGATCTCTTTTTTGGCGCGCGAGGTGGCGGGCGTAGCGCTCGCGCAATTCCGATGCGCGTAGCGCGAGGCGTTCGCGCGCGGCGGCTGCCCCGGCCTGTGGTGGATCGAGGCGGCGCTTCGCTTCGTCTTCGGTTTCGATGGTTTCAAGCGAGATGCAGTCCACCGGACAGGGTAGGATGCAAAGGCTGCAACCGGTGCAGGCGCCCTCGATCACCTCGTGCAACAGTTTCGGCGCGCCGACAATCGCATCCACCGGACAGGCGGGCAGGCATTTGGTGCAACCGATGCAGACGGTCTCGTCTATACGGGCCACGGTTGCGGGCTCGATGTCGCCCACCTCGGGATCGAGCGGCAGCGGTTCCGTGTGAAGCAATTCGGCGAGCGCCTTGACAGTCGGTGTCCCGCCCGGCGGGCAACGATTGATCGCGGCTTGGCCCGTGGCGAGCGCCTCGGCATAGGGCCGGCAGCCGTCATAGCCGCAGCGTTTACATTGGTGCTGCGGCAGCAATGCGTCAATCGCTTCGATCCTAACTTGCATTTTCAATTCACCGTGGAGAGCGCAGAGATCGCCGAGATTATTACCGAAGAAATCAAATGCATTTTGTTGCCCGGAAAGATGCATTTTCTCTTACTTCATAATGCACTGTAACCTCTGCGCCCTCTGCGGTTCTCCTCTAGAGATTCCGAAATTATTTCACTTTCATGCCGGCCTCGGCGCCGGGGTCGGGCGAAACGACGAATATGTCTTTGCCGCCGGGGCCGGCGGCGAGCACCATGCCCGAGGAAACGCCGAAACGCATCTTGCGCGGTGCGAGGTTGGCGACGACGACCACGAGCTTGTCCACCAGTTGTTCCGGCTCGTAGGCGGCCTTGATGCCGGCGAAGACCTGGCGCGTTTCGCCGCCGAGATCCACTTCTAGGCGCAGCAATTTGTCCGCGCCCTCCACGTGTTCGGCCTTCACGACGCGTGCGACGCGAAGGTCCAGCTTCGAGAAGTCGTCGATGGTGATTTCTTCTGCAATCGGTTCCATGTTTGATACCTTTTTCTGTGGAGTTTTGGCGAGCGATTCGCGCGAGGCTTCGAGCATCGCCGCGATGCGCTCGGGGTCCACGCGTGTCATCAGGTGCTCGTATGGGTTGATCCGATGCCCGGCGGGAAGTGGCTTTTCGATGTCGGCCCAGGTGAGCGGAGCAACATTCAGGAATGCCTCGACCTTTGCGGCAGTCATCGGCAATATCGGTTTGAGCGCAATGGTCAGCAGGCGGAATGCTTCGATGGCGATCGAGGAAACCCTGTGGAGTTGACCACCGATTTCAATATCGCCATTCCGCGCTAGCTCCCAGGGCTTCTGTTGGTCCCAATAGACGTTGATTAGATCGGCGAATGTCATGATTCGCGTGACGGCGGCGCCGTAATTTCGACCGTCGTACAGGTCTGCCATCACACTGATTCTGGCCCGTAGACCTTCACCATCGAGAGACCAGCCGTTGTCAAAATCCAAAACGAAGTCGGTAATCGGTTTTGACTCGCCGCCGTCTGTTTTCATGTCTCCCAATCTTCCGTCGAAGTGCTTGTGCAGAAAACCGGCGCTGCGGCTGGCGATGTTGACGTATTTGCCGACCAGGTCCGCGTTCACGCGAGCGGTGAAGTCCTCCAGGCTGAGGTCTATATCGTCCACGCCTGGTCCGAGCTTGGCGGCGAAGTAATAGCGCAGGTATTCCGCATCGAGGTGATCGAGCCAGGTCCGGGCTTCTATGAAGGTGCCGCGTGATTTCGACATCTTCCTGCCGTTGACGGTGAGAAAGCCGTGCGCGAACACACCGCTCGGCGTGCGGTGTCCCGAGCCCATCAACATCGCCGGCCAGAACAGCGTGTGGAAGTAGGCGATATCCTTGCCGATGAAGTGATACAACTCGGTGCCTTCTTCCTCCGCTCGTCTGGCATCCCAGAAGGCATCTAAATCGATTTCCGGGTGGCGGTTGCAGTAGTCACGGAAACTTGCCATGTAACCGATCGGCGCATCCATCCATACGTAGAAATACTTGCCCGGTGCGTCGGGAATTTCGAATCCGAAATAGGGTGCGTCGCGCGAGATGTCCCAGTCGCGCAGCCCCGTCTCAAACCATTCCTCTAGCTTGTTCGCGACTGCCGGATCGACGTGCCAGCGCGCGCTGCCTTCACTACCACGGGTCCATTCGTGCAGCCGCTTCTCGAAGTCGCCGAGCTTGAAGAAATAATGCTCGCTCTCTCGCTCTATCGGACGGGTGCCGGAGACGACCGAGACAGCATCGCGGAGATCGGCGGGCGAGTAGGTTGCCCCGCAGTGCTCGCAGGAATCTCCGTACTGGTCCGGGGTGCCGCAGTTGGGGCAGGTGCCGCGGATGAAACGGTCAGGCAGGAAGATGCCGGCCTCTTCGTCGTAGGCTTGACGGACGCTGCGTCGGGCAATGTGGCCGCCGTCGCGTAGTGCCGTGTAGATCGACTCCGCCAGCTCGCGGTTCTCCGGAGAGTGGGTCGTGTAGTAGTTGTAACTCTCGCCTTCCTTGTTGAAGGGAATGTGAAAGCCGTGAAAATCTTCAAGATGAGCCGCGTACATTTCCTTCACGAGCATCTCGGGCTCAATTCCCTCTTGGCGGGCACGGAGCATGACCGGCGTGCCGTGGGCGTCGTCGCCGCTGATGTAATGGCACTTGTTGCCGCGCAGGCGCTGGAAACGCACCCAGATGTCGGTCTGGATCGCTTCGATCAGGTGTCCGAGGTGCAGTGGTCCATTGGCGTAGTAGAGCGCGCTGGTGACCAGCATGCGGCGGGCGGGCATCAAACGCCTGGATCGAGGGAATGTGCAATTCTGCCACAAAGGGTCGCGCGGGCGAAGTCTGTTCCCTGTGAATTAAGCACCGGCGTGCTTGACGGAGCTCTATTCGGAGCGTCCGTTCCCGCAGTTTTCAGTGAATCGCAGCGACCCGCCTCATCGATGGCCGAAGATTTTCGATATCGCTGCGTTTATGACGCACTTTCATTCGAGACGTTGACGGGGGAAGCCTCAGTGGGAACAACGACTGTGCGGCGCAGATCGAAGAAGCGGCGCAAATCGTCGGTGCGGGCAAGCGCATCCCGGCGGCCGAGTTCGATCAGTTCCTGACAGTAAACGTCCTGGAAAAGGAGGTAACTCAGCAGCACGTCGCCGCCTTCCTCTTCACCGCCCAGCGAACGCAGCATCCAGCGCACACCCTTCGGCAGGGCCGCAATGTGGCGTGCCGCAATTTTTCCGGGACCGCGGGAAGGCGCAATGACCAGGGTTTCCACGGAGCGCACTTGCGGAATTTCGGGTTCGATCATAGCGGGTGAAATATGCTCCAGCACGCGGTTGATCCGCTCGGCGCGTTCGAGATCCGCGCTCAGACTATCGGAAAAGATGGTATCGAGCAGATAGCCGCCGATCCGCGAAAGCGAGGGATAAGTCGCGGCGCGCGCATCGAAGATCGAACTCGAAGGACGATGATGATGAGTGTCTATGACGAGGATCCGGTCGGCGCCGAGATGGATCGGGGACGACAGTGGCGCGAGCTGACGGGTGGATCCGTCGCCGCACCACTCCTTGCCGAGTTTCACCGCGGGAAAAACGATCGGCAGGGCGAGCGAGGCCATGATGTGATCGAGCGTCATCTCGGCGGGGCGGCCTTCGCGCCGTTCTCGCCACCACGGCTCAATCCCGCGGGCGGCCTGGAAATAGGTCAGAGAGCGTTCGGAGGTATAGCCTGCAATTGTGACCGCGAGGCCCCGCAGGAGCCCCGCATCGATGTGCCGCTGGATCGCCGGGAAGTCGAGGTTCGCGGCCAGCAGCTCGCGCAGCGGCGAGTTGTCGAGCAACGCACGCGAATTGCCGTCGCCCCTGCCGCCCGAGATGAACGACCATAACCAGCGCAGCACCACGCCGAAGATCTTGCGATACTCGGCCCGGTAGACCTCGCCGACGCTCAGATTCGACCATAGTTCGCCAAGTCGCGATGTGGTGGCGCGAAAGTTCTGCATTTGCGTCGCCAGATAAGCGGCATTCATGGCGCCCGCGGAGGTTCCGGCGATGATCGGGAACGGCACCGGAACGTCAGGATCGAAAAGCTCGGCGATACCGGAGAGGACCCCGGCCTGATACGCGCCGCGTGCGCCGCCTCCCGGCAATACGATCGCCGCGCGTGAGGATATTGGGTCACGGGCATTGCCCGCCAGGTTGTATAGCGCTTTCATGGCCGGCGATGAGAGAAGTGGGGATCCATCATCAGTTTGCCATCATCCTCCGGATTCAACGCTTGGCACGGAGTTTTGTGCCGTAGCCGATGCCGACAGTGAGCGCGGCCAAGGCCTGAGTTCGAGAGTCGCTTTCGGCTTGCCGGGTGCGAGTGGCGTCGGCTCGCCGCGGGCCCAGGCCATGAATTCGTCCTTGTACCACGGCGAGAGCGGGTGCCCGCTTTCGCCGCCCGGCAATTCGAGGATTCCGGGTGCCGCGGCCGCCGGTGCGGTGACCAGCCGCATCGAAGCGCCAAAACCGGGTGCCTGCACGCGCGGCATGTTCTTGTCGCCAGGCAGTTCGACAACCGGCATGTTGAGCCAGCTGCCGAGAGGGCCGAGCGCAGGCGCCAGCGGCTGTTCGACGCGCACGGTATTGCGCCGACCCCAAGTCGCATCGGAAAATCCTTTTCCGGGCCGCCACAGACGCGCGCATACCCCGTCTACGGCGTACAAATACAGTGCATTCCAAGTGGCAAAACGCGAATTCAGCCAGTTTGGCGGCTCGGCTTCCACCAGGCGCCACAAGGGCCCCTCTTCCTGACTTTCGAATGGCAATTCGGCACCGGGATAACGGGTCTTGAGCCGGTCAAGGATCGGCGCGAAGGTTTCGGCGGCGACCTGTTCGCGGAATGCGCGCACGAGACGGTAGCCCGTGGAATCCACCGCCGCGTGTCCGCCCCAGTCGGCGACCGCATCGCGAAAGGCGCGACGCTCAGGATGATATTTAAGCGTCGAGGGGCGGAGTGTTTGCAGAATAAGAGCCCGCCAACGTGCAAGAAACTCGGCGCGATCGTCCAGCTGCACGCCGAGCATGTCTTGTGGGGTGATACTCCCTTTGGCGATTAGCCTGACAAGATCGCCGGCAATCTGATGTGCGCGCGCGCCGTCGGCGTAGCCGCCGTCGCCGATCAGATCCCCATCGGTCGTCGCATCCACGTGATTGTTCGCGGTAACGAGATAGCCCGAGGCCGGGTCCACGATCCGCGGATAGGCATCGGCCGGCAGCCAGCCGGTCCAGCCGCAACGACCGTCGGACCAGGACTCGGGGATGCTGTAGTCGCAGTTTGGACGCCGAGCCGGAATGCGTCCGGCAATCGTCCAGCCCAGATGGCCGGCCGAGTCCGCGACGATAAAGTTCTGCGCCGGAATGCCGGAATGGGCGGCGATATCGAGAGCATCGGCAACATTGTCCGCGTTCTCGAGCCGGATATAGTCGAGATTGACGCCACCCGGTTGTGCGAGGCTCCAATGAGCAGCGAGCAGTGTTCCGTTCGGTGCTTTGCCGATCACCGGCCCCCAGCGGGTTCGGGTCACCGCAAGCGATTCGGCCGGTGCGCCGTGTACCGCGATGCGCAGCGTCTCTATTGAGGCTGAAGTAGTTGTCCCGGCCGAAGCCGCCTCGCCGTGCGATGCGGCGGTAGGTGATGCGACGCGCACGAGATCCGCCCAATCGCCGTAGCTGTTGGTGAGCCCCCAGGCGATGTGACCGTTGGTGCCGGCGACCAGTGCCGGGACGCCGGGAAGGAACACGCCGGTTAAGGTCACCGACGCATGCGGAGGGGCTAGCGCTGGGAATTGCAGTCGCGCGCGATACCAGACCGGCGGCACGGCAAGCGGCAGGTGCATGTCGTTGGCAAGTAGCGGCAGGCCCGACTGCGTATAGCGTCCGGCGACAGCGAAGTTGTTCGAGCCGCTCGCGGCCACGGGTGGCCCGGACGCCAGTGTCGCAGGAGGCGATGCCGTAACCGACATCATCGCAAGATTGATCGTCCGTGTGCCCGGGATCGGCGGCGGAGACGCGGGGGTTCCCGCCATCGGTGTCGCCCACTGCGCATCGGGCGCCATCAGGAAGGTGACGACCGATTCGGGATAGAGCGCTTTAAGCGCCGCGAGCGAACGTGCGCGCCGAGCCTCCGGATCCTGCAAGTTGAACCCCATCGCATAGATCACAAGGATGCAATCTTCCGGGCGCCACGGGACGGGTCTTGAACGGAGCACGAAATAGGACCACGGGCGCACCTTCAAATGCGCGAGGCCGTCATTGACGCCCAGCGTAAAAGCCTCGAGCCGAGCGCGATCCGCGGCGGGAGCAGTGAGGTAAATGCGGCGTGCGCGGGCGCGAAGATCGAAGATGGCGCGCTCGCGATCCAGCGGCAGCGCCGCGGATCCAACCAACGCCGAGAGTTCACCCGCCGCCGCGCGGCGCATGAAGTCCATCTGGGTGAAACGGTCCTGAGCTTCGACGAATCCGAGTGCGCGCCAGGCGTCGAGTTCGTCCTGTGCAGTGATCGTCGGCATGCCGTGATCGTCGCGAGTGACGGTGACTTTCGCCGCGAGTCCGGGCAGCTCGAGGGTGCCCTGCGTTAGCGGAAGACTGCCGCGCATCAACAGCCAAGCGGCGAGCCCTGCAATGAGGACGAGCACCACAAGTCCGGCAACGCCAAACACCGGCCAGCGCCACCACCGCCACGCTGCGCTGCGGTGGCCGTCGTCGTCTACCGCCGTCGGTTCGCTGGCAGGCTCCGATTGGCTCACGGGGCGTGGGTAATCGGAGCGGGCGCCGGCGGCTCAGCGCGCGGCGTCCCCGTTCCAGGTCGGAACGACGTGGGGCGCGCGGGATCGCAACCACACCTCATAGGCGGCTACGGCCGGCACCAACACCCCGAGCCACACGAGAAGCGCAATAAGTACGGGCTCGGTTGCGGCGGCATTCCAGACGGTCAGGCTTTGCGCTGGCACCGACCAGGACGGCACGATAACGGGATAGGTCATGGTGCCCGCGGTCGCGACCATCCCGACTACGGCGAGGGCGGCGAGTCGCCACGCGCGCGAGAGCGCAGCTTGCCACGCAGAAACCAGTACGCCCAAGAACAGCAGGCCGGTAATGACCGGTATGATCAGTCTCGACAGGTGAAACAGGAAGCGATTGAGGTAGGCACCCGGGACGGCGAAGGTGGTGCCGTCGAGCGGTGTCAGGGGTCCGCCCATCGCGGGCATGCCTCCGACCGCGTAGCCTGGGAGCTGTGTTGCCCAAACGGCGCCGCCGGCAAAGAGCAAAAGTGCGAGGACACCGGCACCCAGCAATACGAGCCGTGCGCGCTCGACCACTTCGTCAGGCGCGCCGGCGGCCGCACGCGACGCGGCCAGCAGCACGGCAAACACCGGTGCGAACAAGCCCGGGACCAGCACTTCATAGACGCTGAAGCGGCTGGCAAATTCGCTCCAGTGCGCGTTCAAGTGCGCGTCGAAGCTGAATGGCGCGCCGCTCACCGTGACACCGACACCGATGCCCATGAGCAGTAGGGCAGCGAGCGCGATGGCGGCCCACAGCATGTCCCATCCGGCACGCCAGCGCGGGGAAATGTGTCCGCGACAACCGTGTCCTATCGGGGCGACGGCCAAGGCCACGGCGACAGCGACCAGCACCGGCCACAAGCCGGCGAACAGCGTGGCGTGAAACAAAGGCCACCACGCTCCCACCACCGCACCACCCACGAGCAGGAGCCATGCCGGATGCCCGACACCGCTCCATCCGCTGCGTGCAACGAGAGCCTCGCGTTCAGTTTCGTGTCGTCCGAGATGACGCAGCAGCAGCGAGAGTCCGAGTTGACCCACGAGCATCACGCCGATGGTGGCCACGGTCAGACCGAGTGCGAGCCACCAGAAAAATTTCAGGACCGCATCCGCACTCATCGCCCCCCCTTGGCCGAAGGCTGTTTAAGCGATTTCTCCACCTCGGCCTTGCCGCCACTGGCGGAGACCATATAGTCAACGGCCGATTCGATCTCGTCGGCAGTGCACGCGGTGCAGCCACCCTTGGGCGGCATGGCGCCGAGTCCTGTGGTCGCATGTTGATAAAGCGCATCCAGACCCTGCTTGATCCGCGGTGCCCAGTCTGCGTTATCGCCGTACTTTGGCGCACCGACCGCACCGCTTGCATGGCAGGCTGAGCAATGAGTCTGGTAAATCTGTTGGCCGACCGCGAGGCTGACGACGTTACCCGCAACATTACTCTTCGCCGCGGCGGCGCTCGAGGCGGGCTTCACTCCGGGCTGGCTTTGTTTGAGCATGTAGGCCATGGCGGAGGTCAGTTCGAGCGCTGAACAGGCGGTGCAGCCGCCCTTGGGCGGCATGAGACTCACGCCATGCCACATGTTTTCATACAGGATCACCATGGGCGTTTTTTCGAGCGCAGCCCAATCCTTGGGATCGCCCACCTTGGGCGCGCCGCCGGCGCCGCTGTCATGGCAGGCCGCACAATGACCGTTGTAAACCTGCGCGCCGAGGCGAAGATCGGCATCTTTAGCGGGCACCGGGCGCTCGGTGGGCGGCATCTCGCTATTTACGCTGCGGATGTAAACGGCGACGGCGCGCATGTCCGCGGGCGTCATGAACTGCATACTGTGCTGGATCGCATCCAGCATCGGCCCGCGCAGCGTTCCGCCGCCGAGCCCCCGCGCCTGGCTGAAGACCTCGGTGATGACCGGCACCGGGTGGGGATCCGTTGCCAGCGCGGAAACATTTGGCGCCCACATGCCGCTGATCGAGGAGCCGGTAAGATCGTAGCGGAATGCGGTGCCGCCGAGAAAATTGTGCGGCGTGTGACAGGCGCCGCAATGCTCCGGACCCTGAACGATGAAGCGCCCGCGGTTCCATTCTGCCGAGTGATTCGGATCGGGCTTGAGCGGGCCCTCGCCGGGCTTGAAGAACATAAACTGCCAGCCGAACTGGAGCCAGCGCCATTTGAACGGAATCATCATGGCGAGCGGCTTGTCCGGGTTGTGCACCGCCGGGACGCGTTTCAGATATTCCCACATGGCATGCACGTCGTCGCGGCTCATCTTGTTGTAGAAGGCGTAGGGCATAGCCGCGAACAGATAACCGTGCGGACTCTCGCCGTAGCGCACGGCATCGTCGAACTGCTCGAATGTCCATGACCCGATGCCGGTCGCCTTGTCGGGTGTGATGTTGCGCGAATAGATGATGCCGAAAGGCGTCTTCATCGGCAGGCCGCCGGAGAACGCGGGCGCCTTCAGCCCGCTGTCGTCGTGATCGGTGTGACAGGCCATGCAGTCGGAGATTTTGACCAGGTACGCCCCGCGGATGACTTCGCCGGCGAGCGCGGAGCCCGTCGGCGGCATCTTGATCGCGGGGTAACCGACCTTGCGCGCGGTGGCGGAACCGGGTGCGGGGACAGGCTGGTTCGCGAGAGCCGTGACCGCGACCGACGCAAACACAACAAGGCCCGCGAGGATCGGAAGCCGACGCATCTTTGTTCTTCCCCGGGGCGTCATTCGGGCATTATACGAAACGCGTCCGGTGCGTCGGAACAATGCGTGTCGAGGGTCGGAATCAGGCGCCGGGTTTGGGCGGTGCAATCGGCGACTGGGACAAAATCCAGCTCGCGATAGTCTCGGCCTGCTGCTTGGAAAGATTCGAATGCGCCGGCATCGGAATGCCGCCCGTCCAAGGTTTCCAGTAACCGGTTCCGCCGCTGATGATGAAATTGGCAACGTCGCCGAGCGCCTGCTGTTTCGAACTGTCCTTGTAGTGATAGGCGATCCAGCCCCAGGCGGGACCGACCACCTTGGTCTTGTCGGCATGGCAGCCGGTGCAACCCTGCTGACTCAGCATGCCGGGCACATCCTGGCCGGCGGCCAGCGCAGGGGCTGCGAAACCGAGGACAAGAAGTGTGAGCAGGCCGGTAAGTGCGTACATACGCATAAAAAGCATCTCCTCAGTTAACGATACAAGTCTTGCACTTCCCCGTCGCGATTGCAAACCCCCTCCGTTCCGGCCCTGACCGTCGGTGAGGCGATTACATAGGCGCCGCACTCGCCGACTCAAGCTTCATAAATCCTGCTTGAACAGGTACGTCGTTCCGGGCGCATGCGTGCGGACGCACACCCGCTGCGGTTATCGGCTACTCGACCGGTGCCCGATTCCAGGGCGACATGGATAGCCTCGCCGAACGTGCGAATCGGCCGGCAGTGGGCGATAAAAAAGCCCCCGATGGCAAGCCATCGGGGGCGGAGTTTACAAGGAGGTTCTCTATGTTTCGTTTTAGCGAAGCGTCGGTCTGCTCAGTGCTGCAGGTTCGAGCGGATCGCCGTGCGGTCCGGATTATCTGAGGGTGGCCCGAAAGCCCAAGTGCCAGAATTGACGTAGCATTCGGTGCCGTCGCCGCAGTCGGTGTAGATAATCCACGACTGGTCCGTGTTGATGACGTAGACAAAGTTATCCGTGTAATCCCACATACCCCCAACATTGCCCTCAAAGGCACCGATCAGGGCATCACCCGACGTGCAACTGCCGGTTTGCACGCCGTCCGCACCCGGTGAGCCGGCGTCGCCCGGGACGTGCAGGTACTCGCCGTCGCAGAAACCGGCGAAGTGGATGTTGAACAGGGTCTTCGGTCCCGGAAGTTGCCGGGCGCCGGCGAACCCGGCCCGTTGCCCGCCGAACAGTCCCGCGGCGGGTGAGGTCGAGGGGCGTGCGCCGCCCTTGGCAGGAGCGTCGGGGGTGCCGTAGCTCCAAGTGCCCGAGTTGAGGACACACTCGTTGCCGAAGCCGCAATCATCGTAGATGATCCAAGTGTGGTTCGCGCCGATGACCCAGTAAAGAGGCGGGGCGCCGCCTTGTTCATCTCCCAAATCGGCGAAACCCACTCCTTTCGACCCGGCGACGCCGTACACGTTAGCGGTATAACCGAGACACGACCCGATGTGGGCTCCTTGGGCTCCGGGTGCGCCGGCGCTGCCAGGGATCGTGATCGTCATCCCGTCACAGTAGCCGTCGAAAGTGATGCTGGTAGTGCCGCCGTTGGGGCTGAGCAGCCTTGCGCTGTTTCCGGCGGCCGTCTGCGGGGCCGCGTTGGCACTGCTCGCCAGCGCCAGCCCCCCCGCCATCGCCGCGATGGCACCGAATAAATATAAACGTTTCATGACCAAGTCCTCCACATAAAGTTGAAAAGCCCTGATTGATAATTTAGTGTCTCGCGTACCCGCGGGGGCAATGTCAAGGCACTCTCGCCCGGGCGCTCTTACACCCGGACTTCAATTATTGACGAGGGACGAGCAAATAGCCTCAAAATAAAGTTGTTTTTAGGTAGTTTTTATGTCAAGGTAGGGTCAAGACAATATCAAGACGGGTTCGGGCGCAGGAATGACCCCAAAAACCACGCGCTCGTACCAATTCGGTCCATTCCGGCTGGATACCGCCGAGCGCCTGCTGTTTCGTGGGGGGCAGCTGGTTCCACTCGCGCCGAAGGCCCTCGATCTGCTCCTGATTCTGATCGAGTCGGCCGGCCATCTTAAGACCCGCGAGGAGTTGACCGCAGCCCTGTGGCCGAAAACTATCGTCGGCGAGCACAACTTGACCGTCCATCTGAGCGCACTGCGCAAGGTGCTCGGCGACGACGAGGAGGAGACCCCGCGCTACATACAGACCGCGCGCGGCCACGGCTATCGTTTCATCGCGCCGATTACGATCGAGGATGCGACGCCCGGGCCGGCGGACACGCAGCCGGTCGCCGACGGACCGCGCCGACGTTGGCGTCGGATCGGAGGTGGCGTCGTGATGCTGGTCGCGATAGTGGTTGCCGCCGTGCTTGTGTGGCGTCTCGTTCTGTACGCGCCGAACGGACGGATGGCGTCCGCCTCCGTTCCCGCCATCGCCGTGTTGCCGTTCGAGAATCTGAGTGCGGACAAGGGTGACGTCTATTTCGTTGACGGTATCCATGACACGATCCTCACCAAGCTCGCCGGAATCGGCAGCTTGCGCGTGGCCTCGCGCGCCGCCGCAGAACGGTACCCGAGCAACCCGCAGGATCTGAAGAAGGTGGCGGGACAACTGGGCGTTATGGCGATACTCGAAGGTAGCGTGCAGAAAGCGGGTAACCAAGTGTTGATCAACGTGCGGCTCATTGATGTCCGGACCGACGACCATATCTGGGCCATGACCTATGCCCGCACGCTGGGAAACGTTATCGAGGCTGAGAATGCGGTGGCCGCGCAGGTGGCCGCGGCCCTCGCAGCAAAGCTGTTGCCGGCGGAGGTCGCCCGCCTCGCGCGCGTCCCAACCAACGATCCGCAAGCCTACGATCTGTTTTTGAAGGCTGAGTACTACACCGACCGGGTCTACGACAGAGACGGCAGGATGGATCCCGTCGTCGCCCTGAGCCAAGCCGCAGCGCTTTACCGGCAGGCGCTTGCTCGGGATCCCCGCTTCGCCCTCGCTTGAGCGCGGCTCTCGCTGCTCGAAAGCTATGCCTGGTGGTATGAACTCGATCCCGCGCCGGCGCGCATTGCTGCGGCCGAACAGGCGGCAAAACAGGCGCTTGCGCTCGCGCCCGATCTCCCGCAGGCGCAGCTTGCGACGGGCTACGCCGACTACTACGGCAAGCGCGACTATGCCGGCGCCCTCGCCCAGTTTGAACGGGTGCATCAGAGTCTGCCCAATAACGCCGCGGCGATTGCGGCGATCGCCTTCATACACCGCCGCCAGGGCAAATGGCGGCAGGCGCTGGCGGAGCTTCAACAGGCGACCGAACTCGATCCGCGCAATCCGCGCTGGCCCGACGAGAGCGGCGTGACGCTCATGGCGCTCCGCCGTTACGGCGAGGCCGGGCAGCAATTCGATCGGGCACTCGCGATCGAACCTGATAACTATTACGTCCTCACGCGCAAAATCAGAACGCTTTTTCTCGCCGGCGAATTCGTGCAGGCCCGCCGGGTGCTCGCGAAAATCCCCGCCGGCGACGATCCGCAGGGGCTGATTTCCGGTATCCGCTACGAGTCCGCCTTCCTCGCCCGCGAGCCCGACCGGGCGCTCGCCGCGCTCACCGGCGCCCCCGTCATGATGCAGGGGCCCGATACTCTGGGCGAAGTACCCGCAAGCCTGCTCCGGGCCGAAGCCTGGAACCTGAAGGGCGATGCGGCGCACGCGCGCCAGTCCTACACAGATGCCTGCGCCACGCTGCAGGCGGCGGTGCACCGCGAGCCCGACAACCCGGATTTGTGGAGCGTGCTCGGTGAGGCCGAAGCTGGACTCGGAGAAAAAGACGCGGCGCTGCGCGACGGCCGGCATGCGACGCAATTGTTTCCCGTATCCAAAGATGTTCTCGCCGGACCCTTCTATCTCGCGACGCTCGCGCAAATATATGCCCGACTCAGCGAACCCGATCAGGCCGTGAAGCTGCTCGCCCGGCTGCTTGCCATGCTGGCGGGGAGAGTCGTTTCGGTGCCGCTGCTCAGACTCGATCCGGGCTGGGATCTTATCCGCCGCGATCCGGATTTTCGGGCCCTGCTGAAACGCTACGGGAAACGGGCTCCGGTCGCGACGACCACCGCTGCGAGCTTCACCACCGCCGAATAAGTCCAACCATTCCGCCAGCCAAGGCGTTGAGGCGGATCGAGAGCTTCCGTTAGTCGTACAGCCGGTATCATGGAAGATCGGATAACCTGAGGCGGCCATGAACAAGGTGTTCCAGAGCGAGGCGGCACCCCCGCCGGTGGGAAACTACCCTCATGCGCGCCGGCTCGGCGGGCTTCTGTTTCTGTCGGGCGTCGGTCCGCGGAAACCCGGCACGCGGGAGATTCTGGGCGTCAAACTCGGCGATGCCGACAGCGGGATTGCAAGCTGCGACATCGTCGCGCAGACGCGCTCAGTGTTCGAAAATGTGGAAGCGATTCTCGAATCGGCGGGGCTCGGTCTCGCGGATCTTGTGGACGTGACCGTGTTCCTCACCGACATGAAACGCGACTTCCCCACCTTCAACCGTTTGTGGGCGGAGCGCTTCCCCGAAAATCCGCCCTGCCGCACTACTGTCGAAGTGGGTGCGCTGCCGACACCAATCGCGATCGAGTTGAAATGCATCGCCGCTTGGCCGGAGGATTGATATGGACACGCTCAAACCGTTTCCGCTCAAGGCGTGGATAGACAAACATCGGCACCTGCTCAAGCCGCCCGTCGGCAACAAGCAGATCTTCGAGAACGACGAGTTCATCGTGATGGCGGTCGGAGGTCCGAACAGTCGCAAGGATTATCACTACGACGCCGGACCCGAGTTGTTTTACCAGCTCGAAGGAGAAATGCTCCTGAAGACGATGCAGGACGGCAAGCCCGTGGACATTCCGATCCGCGCGGGCGAGATGCTGCTTCTGCCGGGCACCGTGCCGCATTCACCGCTGCGCTTCCCCGACTCCGTAGGGCTCGTCGTCGAGCGCAGACGGCAATCCGGCGAACTGGACGGTCTGCTCTGGTTCTGCGAAAACTGCCACGCAAAACTCTACGAAGAATACTTCGTGTTGCATGACATCGAGAAGGATTTCCCGCCGGTGTTCGACCGCTTCTTCGGCAGCAAGGAAAACCGCAGCTGCAAAAACTGTGGCGCCGTCATGCAGCCGCCCGAATAACGGATCGTAAAGCTTCTATCGTGTTGACGATCGACGTCCATACTCACATCCTGCCTGCGGAACTGCCCGATCTTGCGGCGCAGTACGGCTACGGCGGCTTCATCGCGATCGAGCAGCACGGCACTGGCTGCGCGCGCATGATGCAGGACGGCAAGAAGTTCCGCGACATCGAGGCCAACTGCTGGGAACCCGGAGCACGTCTCAAAGACTGCGACGCCGCCGGCGTGGACGTGCAGGTGCTCTCCACTGTGCCGGTCATGTTTTCCTACTGGGCCAAAGCAGAACATGCGCTCGATCTCGCCAAACGGCTGAACGATCACATCGCGGGCGTCGTTGCCGCGCACCCGCGCCGCTTCGTCGGACTTGCGACGGTGCCGCTGCAATCGCCCGAACTCGCAGCACGAGAACTCGAACGCGCGGTCGGCGAACTTGGTCTCGCCGGTGTGGAGATTGGCACGCACATCGAGGAATGGAACCTCGACGATCCGCGTTTCGAACCCTTCTGGGCGGCCTGCGAAACGCTCGATGCCGCCGTGTTCGTGCATCCCTGGGACATGATGGGCCGACGCGACATGCCGAAATACTGGCTGCCCTGGCTGGTCGGCATGCCCGCTGAAACCAGCCGCGCAATCTGTTCGCTTATCTTCGGCGGCGTACTCGAACGTCATCCGAAGATACGTTTCGCCTTCGCCCACGGCGGCGGCGCTTTTCCGCACACCGTCGGACGCATTGCGCACGGCTTCGAGGTGCGCCCGGATCTGTGCGCGGTTGCGAACGACGTCAACCCGCGCGAATACGTGCGCCACATCTACTACGATTCGTTGGTACACGATCCGGCGGCATTCCGCTACCTGCTCGAACTCGCGGGACCCGAGCACGTCTGTCTCGGCACCGATTATCCCTTTCCGCTCGGAGAACTCGAACCCGGTGAGCTGATCGCTTCGATGAGTTTTGACGAAACCACCGAGGCGCGGCTGCGCGCAGGTACGGCACTCGAATGGCTGGGACTTGCGGCCGAACGCTTTCGCCATGATTGAAGTTGAATGGAACGGGCGGCGTTACCGGAGTCGTGCGGCCGTGGCTTGCGATCTCGCAATTCCGCTGAGTTTTGACGGCGGCGACCCGCGCGCCTTCGGCGCAAACGTAGCGCATGCCGATGCGCTTATTGCACCTGATTTCAGCGGACGCGTTGCGACCGGCGCAAGCTGCAACGCTTCGGTGCTGACTATTACGCCGCACGGCAACGGCACGCACACCGAAAGCGTCGCGCATCTTACCGACGGCGGACCGGGCGTGCCGCTGTTGCTCGCGGAGGGCTGGATGCCGGCCTGGCTCGCGAGCGTCGCGGCCGAAAGCGACGCGATACCGCCCGAGGCGATCTCGGATGCACTTGCCGATGCGAAAACGCACAATTGCGCCACCTTCATCCTGCGTACGCAACCCAACGATGCGAGTAAACTCGCGCGTCACTACGGCAAAGACAATCCGCCCGCCTTTCTCGCACTGGAAACCGCGGCGGCGATCGCAGCGGCAGACATCTCGCACCTGCTGGTCGATCTCCCTTCGCTCGATTGTCTCGACGATCCGGCGCTTCCCGCGCATCGCGCCTTTTTCGGCCTGCCCGCCGGAAGTCGCAACGCACGCGATGCGAAACGTCGCGCGGCCACCGTGACCGAATTCATCTACGCGCCCGACGAAATCGCCGACGGTCTGTATCTGCTCGATCTTCAAGTGCCGCGCTGGCAACTCGAAGCCGTGCCCAGTCGACCGCTCGTCATACCTGCCGAGCTATTGCAGGAGAAAGAATGATGAAAGAAGACTGGACGCAGCTCGCACGCGAGCACGATGCGAAAGATCCACTTGCGGCGCTACGCGAACGTTTCTATGTTCCACTCGGTGCGGACGGGCGGCCCGCCGCTTATTTGTGCGGACATTCGCTTGGCCTGTGTCCGAAGACGGCGCGCGAACTGGTGGAGGAAGAGTTCGAGGACTGGGCTACGCTCGGCGTCGAGGCGCACACGCAGGCGCACCGCCCCTGGGTGAGTTATCACGAAGAACTCACCGGCGCGTTGGCGCGGCTTGTCGGCGCGCGCGAACGGGAAGTCGTTGCGATGAACTCGCTCAGCACTAATCTGCATCTGATGATGGTGTCCTTTTATCGTCCGACGCGCGAACGTCGCGCGATCGTGATCGAAAAAAGCGCCTTCCCGTCCGATCGTCAAGCCGTCGTTTCGCAGCTCGAATACCACGGCTATCGTGCCGACGATGCATTGATCGAGCTTGCGCCGCGCGAAGGCGAAACGACGCTGCGAGAAGAAGACATCGAAGCCGCCATCGTCCGTGAAGGCGGACGTGTTGCCCTCGTGCTCTGGCCGGGCGTGCAATACCTAACCGGCCAGGCCTTCGATCTCGCGCGCATCGCCCGCGCCGCGCACGCAGCGGGCGCACTCGCGGGTTTCGATCTCGCCCACGCCATCGGCAACCTTGTACTTTCGTTGCACGACGCCGACGCAGACTTCGCCGTCTGGTGCAGCTACAAGTATCTGAACGGCGGTCCCGGTGCGCCCGGCGGCTGCTTCGTGCACGAACGTCACGGCCTGGATTTCAAAGGCCCGCGCTTCGCCGGCTGGTGGGGTCACGACAAGCAATCGCGCTTTGCGATGGGCCCGGAATTCGTGCCCATTCCCGGCGCCGAAGGTTGGCAACTGTCCAATCCGCCGGTGTTCGCGCTTGCACCGCTGCTCGCGTCTCTACGCATCTTCGACGAAGCCGGCATTGCAAATCTGCGCACCCGTTCGCTTGCGCTCACCGGCTTCCTTTGCGATGCGCTCGTCGTCGAACTCGGCGACGCCGTCGAAATCATCACGCCGGAAGAACCGGCTGCCCACGGCGCGCAACTTTCGCTGCGCCTGCACAAAGAACGTGGTGTGGCGCACGCCGCCTTCGAGGCGCTCGCCGCGCACGGCGTCATCGCCGACTGGCGCGAGCCGAACGTGATCCGTGTCGCACCCGCGCCGCTTTACAATCGTTACGAGGATTGTGCGCGTCTGGTCGAAGCGCTCCACGAAACGCTGCGCCGTGCCGGCTGAAATCATGATCGCGGGCGCCGGGCTCGCAGGGCCGCTCGCGGCGTTGCTGCTCGCACGCAAAGGTTGGCCGGTGACGGTGATCGAGCGCCGGGGTGATCCGCGTGCGGGCGAATTCGCGGGAGGTCGCTCGATCAACCTTGCGCTAGCCGAACGCGGACTGCGCGCGCTTGCTGCGGGCGGACTCGAAGCCGACGTGAAACCGCTGTTGATTCCCATGCGCGGGCGCCTGACACACAGCCGCGAAGGGAAGACCGAGTTGCTGCCCTACGGCCAGCGTCCGCAGGAAGTCATTTACTCCGTATCGCGCGCGGGACTCAACCGGCTGCTGGTGGACGCAGCGGCGGCCACCGGCCGCGTGGAATTTAGGTTCGGACGCACGCTCGAAGACTTCGATCCCGAAAGCAACACGCTGACGCTGCTCGATTCCGAAGGCCGCAGTAAAACGCAAAAGGCAAAAGTAATAATCGTTGCGGACGGCGCGGGTTCGGCGCTCAGAAACGCACTTGTCGGGCGCGGCCTGATCGAAACGCGCGAGGACATGCTCGATCACGCTTACAAAGAACTCTCTATTCCGCCGGGAAAGAATGGCAGCCACCAACTCGAACGCGAGGCGCTCCATATCTGGCCGCGGGGCGGCTTCATGCTGATTGCATTGCCGAACACCGATGGCAGTTTTACAGTGACGCTCTTTCTTGCGCGCGAGGGCGAACAATGTTTCGCTTCGCTCGCAACGCCCGAGGCAGTGCGCGAATTCTTCGCTCGCGAATTTCCGGACGCGCTCGCGCTCATGCCCCAACTCACAGAGGAATTCTTCGCTAATCCGACCGGCGCGCTCGGCACCGTCTATGCCGAACCCTGGCACGCCGGCGGCAACGCACTTTTGATCGGCGACGCCGCGCATGCGGTCGTGCCCTTCCACGGCCAGGGCATGAACGCCGCCTTCGAGGATTGCCGCCTGCTCGCCGAACGGCTCGCGCCCGACGCCGACGTCGCTGCTGTGTTCGCGGAATTCTCGCGCACGCGCAAACCCGATGCGGACGCGATCGCGCGCATGGCATTAGAAAATTACGTGGAAATGCGCGACACGGTCCGCGATCCCGGTTTCGCGTTACGCAAGGAACTCGGCTTCGCGCTCGAACGACGTTGCCCCGACCGCTTCGTGCCGCGCTACTCAATGGTGATGTTCCATCATCTGCCCTACGCCGAGGCCGAACGCCGCGGCGCCGTCCAGCGCGACTTGCTCATGCGCTTAACAAAAGATAAAAGCCGTCTCGCCGACGTCGACCTCGCCGCCGCCGAACGCGAAGTCACCCGCAAACTTGCCCCGCTCTCCTCGCTCTAGGAAACCCGATTGCTTTCCCACGTTTTGAACGACGGATTCCGCCCCTTTCTCGACGATCACAAAAAAGATATGATCTTCCAAGGGCGTATGCTGGTCGCCTGAAGCCTGAGTTAAGCCGACCCACGAAGCGTGGTTAGGCTTGAATTAATTGTCAGGCCGCATCGAGCGCACTGATCATGACGTAATACCCGTCAGGATCACGCAGCGCAAACTCTCTGGTACCCGTGCTGGGGTTTACGCGAGGCTCCTCTTCAAGTCCTGTAACGAGAGCGCGGGCCCTAGGCAGTGCCTCGTCAAAATCATCCACACGGAAGAACAAGAGTAGCCCATTGCCAGGTTCCGGGTGGTCGGGGCTGGTCAACGATGGATGCTTGTGTGCACCCCACTCGTGGAGACAAAGCAGAACTGTTCCATCCGTGTCGAGGATTTGTCCCCAGTCATCATGTCCGGGACGGGTTTCTGGTTGACCGAACAGTGACTGATACCACTTGAAGCTGAGCGCAACATCGGCAACACCAATAATTGTCCACGTGCGTTTCATCGGTTTCTCCTATGGCTAAAATGTTGAATATATGGATCCACCGATCCGGTTCCGGTCAGGTTCGGAATAAGTGTCGTCATTACTTCGCGCTCCTTTGCGCCAACTCAGCCAGGAGTACTTGCCACCACTCCGCGTGGCGATGAAGGAAGATCGCATCGGGAAAATGATGCCGCGCGAGGTGGTCCTGCGGGACCGTATCCCATCCGGAATGTGTAACCGTTACGCGTGTTTCCGTGCCGACAGCTTCGAATCGCACCTCAACCCGCGTGTCTTGATCGGACGCGAAACTTGCCTGTCGCCACGTGAAGGCAAGGCGCGTGCTTGGTTCCCAATCGGTAATACGGCCGATCTCAAAGACCTCGCCGTCAGGGAATGTTTCCATGAACCGCCCGCCCAGTTCGGGCTCGAAGGTCAAACGGCCTGGCGAACGTGGGGTAAAGCAGAAAAGCTCGTTCGGCTGCCACCATGCACCGATGTCGCGGACGAATACTTCGAACGCTCGCTCCGGGCTCGCGCCGACATGCAAGGATACGAGGATGCGCGACGTCACGATCCCCGCTCGAGATGCGTCTTAAACGCAGCGAGCTGCGCAGTCCAAAGTTGCTCGGTCTGCTCAAGCCACGCTTTGAGATTCGCCATTGGCTCTGGCCTCAGGGTGTAGATACGTACGCGGGTATCGAATGCGGGGTGGGCATCTTCGATCAGGCCGCTCGCCTTCAAGGTCCGCAGGTGCCGGCTGAGTGCTGGCGGACTGAGACCGACAGCGTCTGCGATCTCACCGGCTCGCCGTGGCTGGTCGCCCAGTAATTCGACGATCCGGCGGCGACGCGGATCGGCCAACGCGGCGAGCGTCCGGTCGAGGTCGACGGCAACGTTCAATGCCAGCCGTCAATCGTCAGGCCGCTGGCCTTCTCAGCATCCTCGCGCGACACCTGGCGGACGGTCTGGCCGAAGGTCCAGACATGACCCTCCGGATCTCGGGCGCGATAGGTGCGGTCACCATAGAACTCGTCCGTGGGTTCTTGAAGGATCACTGCCCCCGCCTTTTTTGCCTGATCGCAATGGGCATCGATTCCTTCTTGAAGTTGCACATGCACTGACTGGGTATTCTTGCCGCCGACGGAGGCGGGGCTCGCGATGAAATCGGCCCATTCGGAGCCAAGCATGATGTAGCCGTCACCGAACCGCATCTCAGCGTGGGCAAAATTGCCGTCTTTATCGCTGATCACCATGCTGCGTTCGAAGCCAAACGCCTTTTCCAGTCAGTCAAGCGCCGCCGACGGGTCTTTGTAGAACACGCCCGAACCCAGGCTCGGACGACGGAATGGATCATTCATGGCCATTTCCTTCTCAAATGGGTGAATAGTTCACCATACGGTTAATTATAAGTCAAGTACCCGCGCGCGCCGCACGAAACTGCGATTCTGGAGCTTGCCGCTCTGGTCGAGGAGCTCAAATATCTCCATCGACACCCGAGCAAATTCACGCGGCTGACGCCACCGAAGGCGTTCACGCAACGCTGTCACAGCAACGTCTGTCTCTACTTATGGCTGGTAGCGAATTAGGGATACTGACACAGCCCGTTACCGACAAGACGCTTGCGCTTAATTCGACGAAACTTGCTTGCGTTCGAGGATCAGGAATGTGAGCGCGTAGACGTTGCGATCGTCGGCGTCGCGTTCTTCGCGTGCGACTTCGCGCCACTCTCCGAGATCGATGTTGGGGAAGAAGGTGTCGCCGTCGATCTGCGTGTGAACACGCGTGAGGTAGATGCGCTGCGCCAGCGGGAGCGCTAAGAGGTAGATCAGGCCGCCGCCGATTACCATGACTTCTTCGACATCGCCTGCGAGCGTGAGCGCCATCTCCATGCTCGCTGCGCGCTCGATGCCCGGCGCCGTGAATTTCGCGTTAAGGCTGACGACAATGTTGCGTCGTCCGGGAAGCGCGCGCCCGAGCGTCTCGAAGGTACGCCGGCCCATGACGATCGGCTTGCCCATCGTGATCCGCTTGAAGTGCGCGAGATCGGCCGGCAGATGCCAGGGCATGACGCCTTCGCGGCCGATGACGTTGTTCTCAGCCGCCGCGACGACGAGCGCGATGGTTGTCATCATTGATCTCTCCGGCAGATTGTCGAAAAACGTAGCGAGCGAAGACAGGTTGCACGCGGCCGGAGCGCAGCAACCGAAGTGTACAGATGAGTACATGAGGATTGCGAGCACCGCCCGCGTTCAAGGTGTCGAGCGCAGTAGTTTTTCGCCAATCTGCTATACCGCGACCGGTGCGGGAATTTGTGGATGATGACGATAGTTCTCGAACGCGATGTCCTCGTATTCGTAATGGAATAGCGAAGCCGGTTTTCTTTTTAATACGAGATGCGGCGGCGCGAACGGTTCACGCGCCAGTTGCAGGCGCGCCTGTTCGAGATGGTTTGCATAAAGGTGGCAGTCGCCGCCGGTCCAGATAAACTCACCCGGCGCATAACCGGTTTGCGCGGCGACCAGATGCGTGAGCAGCGCATAGGAGGCGATGTTGAACGGCACGCCGAGAAACACATCCGCGCTGCGCTGATAGAGCTGACAGGACAGGCGTCCGTCGCCGACCCAGAACTGGAACAGGATGTGGCAGGGCGCGAGCCGCATCTGATTAAGTTCGCCGACGTTCCAGGCGCTCACGACGTGGCGGCGCGAGTGCGGATGCGAGCCGAGATTCGCAACCAGCTCCGCAAGCTGATCTATGCTGCCGCCGTCCGGCGTCGGCCACGACCGCCACTGGCGCCCGTAGATCGGGCCGAGATTGCCGTTCGCGTCGGCCCATTCGTCCCAGATGGAAACGCCGTGTTCGTTCAGCCATTTGACGTTGGTGTCGCCGCGCAGGAACCACAGCAACTCGTAAACAATCGACTTCGTGTGCAGCCGCTTGGTCGTCACCAGCGGAAAACCGGCGGCGAGATCGAAGCGCATCTGGTGGCCGAATACGGAGCGCGTTCCGGTGCCGGTGCGGTCCGGCTTTTCCACGCCTTCGTCGAGAATGCGCCGCAGAAGATCGAGATAAGGCTTCATGCCTCGGCCGGTGTACGTCGCCGGTAGGCCAGCACCAGCAGCACGATGCCGGCGAGAATCAGCGGCAGCGACAAGATCTGTCCCATGGTGAGCCAGCCGAAGGCGACGTAGCCGAGTTGCGGATCGGGCAGGCGCACGAATTCCACCGCGAAGCGGAACACGCCGTAGCCGAGCCCGAACAGCCCGGCGACCGCCATGCGCGGGCGCGGCTTGGCAGAAAACCACCACAGGATCGTGAACAGGATCACTCCTTCGAACAGCGCTTCGTAAAGCTGCGAGGGCTGATGCGGCGGCGAATAGCCGACGCCCGGATGCGCGGTGCAATATGCGGTGAACCGCGGATCGGCGCAGGGCAGCCGCATGGACCACGGCAGGTTCGCGACCTTGCCCCACAGTTCGCCGTTGATGAAGTTGCCGATGCGCCCGGCGAGCAGCCCGATCGGCACCACTGGCGCGATGAAATCCACGACGTCGAACAAGCGCCGGTGACGGCGCCATCCATACAGCCAGCAGGCGATCAGCACGCCGATCAGGCCGCCGTGGAAGGACATGCCGCCGTCCCAGACCTGGACGATGCGTACCGGGTTGGCGAAGTAATAAGGGAAGTTGTAGAACAGCACGTAGCCGAGACGACCGCCGGCGACAATTCCGATCGCGCCGTAAAAGGCCACGTCGGCGATCTGGTTCGGCGTCCAGTGCACCTCGGGCTTGCGCGAGCGGCGAACGAGCAGGAACCACCCGCCGAAAATGCCGATGAGATACATCAGCCCGTACCAGTGCACGGCAACCGGCCCCAACTGAACCAGGACGGGATTGATCTCGGGATAAACCAGCATGTGCAGCGCCGCGCTTAGTGGGCGCGAGTGTACCATGAGAGTTTGCTCCGTTTGCGGATCGATGCCGAACGTACTAGCCGACGCCAAAAGCCCCTATCTGCGCGGTCACGCGGGCAATCCCGTGGACTGGCAGACGTGGAATCCGGCGGCGCTCGAACGGGCGCGCGCCGAAGACCGGCCGCTGTTCGTCTCCGTCGGCTATTCCGCCTGCCACTGGTGCCACGTCATGGCGCGCGAGGCGTTCAGCGATCCCGAAGTCGCACGCATCTTGAACGACCACTTCGTCAGCATCAAGATCGATCGCGAAGAGCGCCCCGATCTCGACACCGTGTTCCAGACCGCGCACCAGGCGCTCGCCGGTCGTGGCGGCGGCTGGCCGCTCAGCATATTCCTGGAACCGGAAAAGCTGACGCCATTTTTCGCCGGCACCTACTTTCCGCTCGCGCCGCGCTACGGCATGCCCGGATTCGCCGACCTCCTGCAACGCATCCTCGCCTTCTATGCCGAAAAGCGCGCGGTGCTCGGCGAACAGGGCGAACGCCTGCAAGCGATGCTCGCCGAACGTCTCGGCGCCGACGCCGCACCCGCAGCCGGCGCACTCTCCGGCGCACCGGTCCGTGCCGCCGCGGCGAATCTCGCCGCCCATTTCGATCCCGTCAACGGCGGCTTCGGCGGCGCGCCCAAGTTTCCGCAAAGCCCGCAACTCGCGTTCCTGCTCGGGCGCTTGCCTGCGCGTGGCGCGCAAGCAGGCGGCGAATCCGAAGGCCTGCGCCGAACGCTCGCGGCGATGGCCCGCGGCGGACTTTTCGACCATCTCGGCGGCGGCTTCTTCCGCTACACCATGGACGCCGCCTGGCGCGTGCCGCACTTCGAGAAAATGCTTTACGACAATGCGCAGTTGTTGACGCTCTATGCGGAAGGCGCGGTCCGTTTCGACTCCGGCGAATTCAAGGAAACCGCACTCGCGACCGCGCGCTTCCTCGACGCCGAACTCGCGCTGCCCGGCGGCGGCTACGCATCGAGCCTCAACGCCGAAGCCGGCGGCGAAGAAGGCGGCTTTTATATCTGGGATCGCGACGAGGTACGCAAGCTGCTCGGCGACGAACGCTACCCGGCGTTCGCGCAAGCGTTCGGACTGGACGAACCGGCGCAAGTCGAAGGCCGCTGGCATCTCGCGCGCACCGACGGCGGCCACGGCGGCTTCGAAAAAGAACTGGCGACGCTCGCGAAGGCGTGTGCCCCGCGCAAACGCCCGGAGCGCGACGACAAACTGCTCACGAGCTGGAACGCGCTCGCGGTAACCGCACTCGCCCGCACCGCGCTGCTCCTCGGCGAACGCGTGCTCGCGGCCCGTGCCGTGGAAACGCTCGCCGTACTCGAACGCACCGTAATGCAAGGCGACCGACTCTTCGCCTGTGCGCTTGCGGGCGAAGCTTATCAACCCGGCTTCCTCGAAGACTATGCGTTCCTCGCCGAAGCCGCACTCGCGGTCGCCGCCGTCACCGACGGCGCCGCGGCCGTATCGCTCGCAACCCGTCTCGCGGATGCACTGCTCGCACGCTTCCGCACCGAAGGCGGCGGCCTCGCGATGACGGCGGACGGCGGCGAAACAGTTTTGTATCGCCCGCGTCGCTACGCCGACGATGCAGTGCCCTCCGGCGCCGGCACCGCCGTGCGCGTCCTGATTGCACTCGGACATCTGCTCGCCGAACCGAAATATCTCGATGCCGCCGAAGGCGTACTCCGCACCGCGAAGTCGGAAATCGAGCGCACGCCGGATGCGCATCCGACGCTCCTGCTCGCCCTCGACGAATGGCTGAATCCGCCTCCGCTGGTCGTGCTGCGCGGCGACGAACGCATCGCCGAATGGGCCGCCAAGACAGCACGCGCCGAACCGCGCGCCCGCATCATCCAACTCGGCCCCGCCGCGCCCGATCGAGGCCTCGACCGCTACGCCGCCCGCGGACCCGCCGTCGCCTACGTCTGCCGCGGCACCGCCTGCTCCGCCTCGATTACTGGCCCTGAAGCCTTAGTAGATGTTCTGTGCTAGTTATGTGGGGGTGTTCGATTCTCGACCGTCCGGACCGCTTGCCAAAAGGCTGCTATTGGTGTTTAATTCCAACCTATATCCAGGCACCGATCATATCAATGGAGTCTGACTCACTGCTGTCCCATAAACAGGGAATAAAAAGGCTTGAATCCCGCTGCGTTGTTACAATGGATGTACCACCAAACACTGTAACGGCAAGGAGATTCAAGCCATGGCCCATTGTAATACGTTGTAATACGGTTTTCGCGCAATTGCTGAAACGGGTGCCGAGACATGAGTTTGAGCGCTTGGCGATGGCGCATCATGTCGGGCGGAAATTGCGTCAGACCAGCCGCTGGTCGCAGTTCGTGGCGCTGATGCTGGGGCAGATGGCGGGGCGCCAGAGTTTGCGCGATATTGAGGCGAACATGAAAGCGCAGCAGCGCCGGCTTTATCACTTGGGAGCACGTCCGCTCGCCCGCTCCAGCCTGGCGCGGTTAAATGAGCGTCAGCCCTATCATCTCTACGAGGCCTTGTTCGCCCGCTTGTATGCGCGCTGTCAACACCTGACTCCGGGGCATGGTTTTCGCTTTCACAACAAACTCTATTCGCTGGATGCTTCGCTGATCGATTTATCGCTCAGGATTTTCCCCTGGGCGCACTACGCCTTGGGCAAGGCCGCGATGAAGTTGCATGTGGGGCTCGATCACGGCGGGCATCTGCTGGCGTTCGCCGCCATCACCGAAGGCAAGACGGCCGACATCGAGATTGGGCGGACGCTGAACTTTGGCAAGGGCAGCGTGGTGGTATTCGACAAAGGATATACCGATTACAGCTGGTTCAAGCAATTGAATGCCAAAGGGATTTTCTTTGTCACGCGCCTTCGCCGTAATGCTCGCTGGCGGGTCGAGGCCCGCCGCGCGGTGGATCGCTCATGCGGCTTGCGCAGCGACCAGACCATCCGCTTGACGGGCATCAAACCGCAGAAGCTGGGATTGCCGCCGCTACGGCGCGTCGGCTATCGCGACCCCGAGAGCGGTCGGCACTACGAGTTTCTCACCAACAACTTCCACTTGGCCGCGCAAACGATCGCAGACATTTACAAACAGCGTTGGCAAGTCGAATTGTTTTTCAAATGGCTCAAGCAGAACCTCAAGATCAAAGCCTTTCTCGGTAACAGCAAGAACGCGGTCATGACGCAGATCTGGATCGCCTTGTGCGGCTGCCTACTATTGGCCTATTTGAAATTCAGCTCGAAGCTCGGTTGGTCATTGCAGAAAATGCTTCGCCTCTTGCAACTCAACTTGTTCATGCGCCGGGACCTGATGGCCTTGCTTCGAGACGATCCGCCGGACGAAAACAAAATGCAAAGTCCTCAGCTATGCCTAGTATGAAAAGTTTATGGGACAGCAGTGAGTCTGACTCAATTGATTTTTTGATTTCAAGCTAATAATGGCCATGTGATGCTTGACGGAAACAGAGCCGAATTGCTAAGAAAGGATTTTCTAAACCTTCTTGACGAAGAGTTGAGCGAACAGAAATATCAGGATTTCTTGGAGCATAATACCGAGCTTATTCCTAGGGAATTTCTTCAAAACCACGGGGTGCATTTTGATCTTGTAGTCAGAAAGCTTTCGCTGGGAGGAAACTATACTACTGATTTCTTCTATATGTCGAAAAGTTCGGGTGACTGGAACCTAGTATTTGTAGAGATTGAGAAGCCACAATCTCGTTATTTCAAGAATGCGAAAGGCGAACTTCACGTCGACTTCTTGAAAGCCTTGGACCAAATCTCGCGCTGGAGGATTTGGTTCGACAACCCAAGCAACCGTAACGCATTTATCGACAACACGATTGCGCCTATACGCGTCCCGGTGCCGATGAGACGTAACCCATGCCACTTAAAATACGTCCTCGTACATGGGAGAAGAAATGAATTCGAAGGCAATGAGGTAAAGACGGGTCTTATACGTTCGAAGGAAACTAACGACTTTAAAATATTATCGTATGACAGTCTAGTGGAAGCACTCAATGCCAGAGCCCCGCTTTATGTCAGTATTAGGCGGAATGAATATTTCGACATTGTGTCGCCCGTTTTCGCGGGCCAGAACTTGTTTATTTGGGTTGAACGATCCCACCTTAGGATCAATGATGCGCTGAGGAAGAACATTCTCGATTCACAGTCCGCTCTTGGGTTTGGAGTCTCCCTTTCAAAGAAATTGCAGAATATCGGTCGTTGCCCGTAATTAACCGCAAACGCATGAGGGGGGTTGGCTCAGGCCGACGGTTTTGGGGATGGGCCGATGCTAACAGAGCATGGTCACAAGGAGTGTGAGAAGGCATGCTTTAGAGGAGTAGGATGAATGCAGGTGCCGCAATCGGTGCTAAAATTTCGTTAGATCCGTTGATTATTCGATTATATGTGCCATCCCTAATGACTTCTAGCAAGGGTTGGCTAGACGAGAAGCAACTATGAGAAAAGCTTATTCGGCGAAGTCGGTAACTCTATCAAGGTTCCCGATCTGTTTTGAATCGCTTTGTAAAATAGTTAAATATTCAGAGGTAAATATCAATAAAGGATACGGTGGTGTCCTGATAGAAGCAGCCCCTCTAGAGTTCTTGAAGGATCTGGACTCCGAAGAATTCCCAATTAAACTAAGTTTTAAAGGCGATCATACCGCTCAAATAGTCTCATTTGCGTTCCACGACTCGATTTTCTTTGTTGATACGGAAGGTTTCAGCGAAACAACCTCTCGTGAGGTGCATCGGTTAATTAGAGAGTCACTAAATTTAACTGAGCCAACTGGAATGGACCACAGGCAGTTTTACTCCTTACCGGCAATTAGTGACCTGCTGTGGAAGGTCTATGATCTAGTTGACGAAATCTCAAAAAGGCAAAAATTGAGCACGGAAAGTAACCTCAACGTAATGCGTTGTTTCGTGTCATTTAGGTTTGATGATCACAGTAAGGCCTTGACTTTTGAACTAAAGGAATTCATGGGGCTTGTGGGATTGGATTTTGTATCGGGCCTTGGATTTGAGCCGCGCTCAATATCCGAGAAGGTTCTTGAAAGACTTTCTGAGCCCTTAAATATCTTCGTTATTTTGCTCGGTGACTCCGGTGATTCTGCGTGGCTTCATCAAGAAATAGGAGTTGCAAGGGGGCGGAAGCTTCCGATTCTAGTTTTAAAGGAAGAAGGCGCAGAAATAGATTCTGGAATGCTCGGTGATACGGAATTTCTATCATTCCCAAAGAACAACATCAGTAAAGCTTTTGTTGGAATTCTTCAGGCCCTTTCCTACCTGAACAGAGCGAAATAACGTAATAAAGCGCGCGGAGGGCCGAGGATCAAGTCTCGGAAGGGATTCGCGGAGAGATTCGGGGTTGGGTCTCGCATCGTAACATTGGTCCAATGGCCAACTTATGGGGTCTGACGTTGCGATCCACAGCGCGTCAAATGCAAGGGCCGGATCCGAAGCCGGGTAATTTCCTGCTCGAAGTCGTACAATGCGAGACATGATCTTCACACTCTTCTCAGCCCGCCCTTTTGAAATCACTGACTTGGTGAAGTATCTATGACAACGCTTAACACAGCGTCTCTGGAATACCGTTTGCGAATAGCCACTATAAAAATTCTGTTACTGCTTGCAATCACCCTGCCCATTTTCTTGGCATCCGCCAGGGCGGACAGCTTCGCTATTCCGACACCACAGGGTTTGCAGGCTTGTGGACCAAACAACCCCATGCTCAAAGTAACCAAGGACGCTGCGGCACGATATGGTACATATGACGGCTGCTTCGTTTCAGGCGAATTCGTAACCCTTCAGGGCGCTACACATACGCTCACTATTCCCCGCAGCTTTGCCTCAGTAATTAGACATTCGCCACCTCAAGGAAAATCGTTTAGCGCCACGGATATCAGCGATATGCTTGCAAAGAGCAAGTCCGAGTGGAGAAATGTAGATAAAACCTGGAAGAACGGAAATCCGAGCTATCAAAAGCGAGTTAATGCGCTTTTGAACCAAGCACCTGTGCAGGGCAAGCATTCTTCTGGAATGAAAGTTCTCAAGCCCATTCTGGTGTTAATAAGGCGACTTGACGCCCGGGCCTTCATCGTAGTTTCGGTTCGCCCGCGCGACATAACGGTTGCAGGAAGCACTTACCACAACATCAAGGTTAACGGTTTCACACTCATTTTGAAGGGTAGCGACCTGTACGAATTGCAGTTGGTGCGTGAATATCAGGCCTCAGATGATATCGATACGGTGAAATCGGGAATTGTGGCGTGGGCTCATGCAGTAGAGTCGCAGCCCGGTACGCAGTGAAGATCCGCTTGGTCAAAGAGCGACGAACCTCTTGGGAACTTGGTCTGCAAATTAAAGCGCGTCGGATGTAGGACCCGATCCCGAATCCGTGCGAATCAATGGGGTCAGACTCGATTGATACCTATCTGATTTTTTGCACGGGAGTACAATCAAACTTGTTGAAGTCCCGCCGCTGCGGGGAGGCCAATTATGATGTCTAACGCCGAGTCTCCTCGTCTCGTGGGCGTGAACCATGTCGCGCTCGAAGTGGGCAACATCGAGGATGCGCTCGTATTCTATGGAAAGCTGTTCGACATCAAGCTTCGCGGACGTGGCGAGGGCCGCGCTTTTATCGACATGGGCGACCAGTTCATCGCCCTGTTCGAAGGCCGCACGCAAGCCACCGATGATCATCGTCATATCGGTTTGGTTGTCAATGACAAGGCAGCCGTACGCGCGCGCCTCGATCAACTGGGAGTCGAGCTGTTGCCCGGCCGCTTTTTAGACTTTCGCGATCCATGGAGCAACCGCATCCAGATTATTGACTACGCCGACGTTCAGTTTACGAAGACAGCGGGTGTGTTGAATGCGATGGGACTGTCCGATCTGAAGAAATCCGCCGATGCAAAACAAGAGTTGCGCGACAAAGGAATGGTGCCGGAGTAGCGCAATGGGATCTCCGAAGGCCAAATGGTGATGGCCAGCGCGACCAACGGGAACTTGGCGTCCGATCTTACATATCACATGCTTGTAAATTAGCCAGCCGGCGGCCGAGTTTGCAAAAAGGGGCTCTGTCCACCATTCCCGGTCTCAATTGAGGCGATAACATGAACGCTGCCCGCATTCCCCAGATTTACGCCCGCGCGGCCGGACTGCTGTATTTGGTAGTCATTGTGCTTGGCGGCTTCGCCTACGGCTATGTCCCCGGCAAGCTGGTATCGGATAACGCAGCCGTCACAGCAAACAACATACTGTCTCACGAACTCTTGTGGCGTATCGGAATCGTAGCCGCGTTGATCGTGGTGGCTTGTGCTCTTGCCCAGTTGCTGTTCGAGTTTCTGTTATTACGTCCCGTGCAGCGGAACGTTACCCTGCTGGCAGTATTTTTCAACCTGCTGAGTCTTGCCATTGAAACTCTGGGTAACCTGGGTTACTTCGCTGCCATACGCCTTCTTGAGGGACAAGGCTCGTTGAGCGGGTTGCCGACACACCAGTTGCAAGCCTGGGCGTCACTTGCTATCGATCTGCACGACACCACACTCAATATAAGCTTTATGTTTTTCGGCATAACTTGCCTGTTGTATGGCTATCTGATTTTTAGGTCCCGCTTCCTGCCGCGTTTCCTTGGCGTACTTATGACGCTCGCCGGCTTTTGCTACATTTCAAATAGTTTGATGGACTTCCTTAACTTGCAAACGCCCGGATTCCCTTGGCTGTTAGTGCCGGCCGGCCTGTCAGAATTGACTCTCTGCCTATGGCTTCTCATTGCCGGCGTCAATGCACAAAAATGGCACGCTTGGACCGATCACGGAATGCGGCTTTCGCAACCAACATGAATCAATGGGGGCAGGCTCGATTGATCTACGCCTATCCAACTCAGCCCACTGCTTGAGGCGAAGTCCTCGACCGCTATCCGGCGAAAGTCCTCCGCCGATGCCAACTTTGCCGCGGCACCGCCGGCTCCGTCCCGATCACTGGTTCGGTAAGCTTAGTAGACGTTCTGCGCTAGCTCCGCGGACGGTGTTCGATTCTCTCACCTTGTCCGTCCGGTAATCCCCCCATTATTAGCGGCAGCCAGAAGTAGGGTTTAGGCCGCCATGGCCAACTTCTGCATGGGCGTCACCCCGCCGATGCCCATGTTGGGCCGCTCGTGATTATAGGTCCATAACCAA
>JBOIBN010000021.1:0-36133 GCA_050739575.1 Gammaproteobacteria bacterium | reverse complement strand
GCAGGCCGATCTCGGGGGCGGAGGGAAACCCACTCCGCTCATTGCGGGCTGGATCGAACGGGTGATTTATCTGCCGTTGCCGTTGTGGGTGTTCGCCGTGCTCTATGTCGTCGTCTGGCTCTACGTGTTGTTCTTGTGGTGGCGCGTTCCGCCGCGTCTGCCGTGGCGGGCTGCAAATTCCCGGCAGAATCCGCCTTGAATCCGATGTCCGGTAACGTCAGGTTTCGGAGTGGGATTGGATTGGGGAAGGAGTAAGCCCGGCGCCACCGGTACGGTTGCGCAGCGCGAAGCGGAGCACCAGGTAGCCGACGATGCCCGAGGCGAATGATCCGATCAGAATGCCGAGCCGGTCGAGACCTTCATAGGCGCCGGCGCCTTCCTCGAACGCAAGGGCGGCGATGAAAAGGCTCATGGTGAATCCGACGCCGCAGAGCAGCGCCGCGCCGTAAAAGGCGGCCCAGTTCGTCCCAGGCGGTAGCTTTGCGATCCTGAGCTTGATCCCGAGCCAGCAGAAGGAAAACACGCCCAACTGCTTGCCGAGGAAGAGTCCGGCGGCGATGCCGAGCGTGACCGGATGCAGCAACTGGGCGGCACCGAGCGCGCCGAGCGGAACCCCGGCATTGGCGAAGGCGAACAGCGGCAGAATCACGAAGGAAACCGAGGGGCCGAGATCGTGTTCGAGTTTGAGCAGAGGCGAACGCTCGGGATTGTTCCGGTCGCGCAGCGGTATGAACAGGGCGAGCAGAACGCCGGCGAGGGTGGCGTGCACGCCGGATTTGAGCACGGCAACCCACATGACAAGGCCGACGAGCAGATACGGGACGACGGAGACGATGCCGCGGCGGTTGAGAATGTAGAGCACGATCAGGCAGCCGCCCGCTACGGCGAGCGCAACAAGCGACAGGTCGTGCGTGTAGAAGAACGCGATGATGAGGATCGCGCCGATGTCGTCGAAGATGGCGATCGAGACGAGGAAAATCTTGAGCCCGGTCGGAACGCGGCGCCCGAAGAGTGAGAGAATTCCGAGCGCGAAGGCGATGTCGGTCGCGGCGGGGATGGCCCAGCCCTGAAGGGCCGTCGCGTTGCCGGTATTGATCAGCACGTAGAAGAGCGCCGGCACGGCCATGCCGCCGACGGCACCGATGGCAGGAAGCGCCACGTTGCGCAGGCTTGAGAGTTCGCCTTCGCGCACTTCGCGTTTGAGTTCGAGTCCGATCTGGAAGAAGAAGATCGCCATGAGGCCGTCGTTGATCCACAGCAGCACCGGCTTGGCGATCTCGAACGTGCCGGCCCGTATCTCTACCGGCACGTTGATCAGAAGGCTGTAGTAGTGCGCGAGAGGCGAGTTGGCGAGCGCGATCGCCAGCACGGCGGCGCCGAGCAGGATGATCCCCGCGGCCGGTTCGAGAAGGAAGAACGACCGCAGCGCGGCGAAGAGTCCGCGGTTTCCCATCGCTTAGAAGCCGATCGGGCCGCCAGCAAAGCCGGGGGCGAAGGCGGGTGCGGGCAGGTGGTCGGGCGGATTTTTCATTCGGGCTCCCGGCGCTTTGGTGCTGCAAGACGTATGGGCATGCTAGGGCGTGCGGCGGACCGCGTCAACGTGACCGCGGCGCAAGCAGGCATAATCGTCCGCTGATTCGCCCGGCGCGGAAAGATACGGATGCGGAGCGGAGTGACGATCGTGGTGGGTGTGTACTTCCTGTGCCTGCTCGCCTGGAACCTGCGCAATTTCCTGCGCAGCCGCGGCGGCAAGCAGGCCGAGGAGGTGGCCTACGTCGGGCACCGCGATTTCGGCACCGGCGCGCTGATCGCGACGCTGGTCGCTGTCTACGCCAGCAACTACACGCTGCTGGCCGCCGCCGAGAGCGGCTTTCGCTACGGCCTTTCCGGCCCGATCTGGTACGCGCTGGGTGTCGCACTGCCGCTCGTGTTCTTCGTGTGGCCGGTGAATCTCATCTCGCGCATGCGACGGGCGCTGCCGCGCGGCGTGACGCTGGTCGAATATTACGGCGCACGTTACGACGAGCGCACCCGCCTCGCCGCGTTGCTCACCGTGCTGCTCGCGAGCGTGCTGGTGGTGATTTCGGTGGTCGTGGCGATCGGCATCGTCCTCGCATCGCTGCTCAATATCGACGCACGGGTCGCAAGCCTGATCGGCGGCGGCGTGCTGATTCTCTATACGGCGCTCGGCGGCTACGAGGGCACGGCGCGCGCGCACGTCTACCAGCTCGTGATCGCGGGGCTGGCCGTTGCCGTGAGCCTGGCGCTCGCCGCATACCGCGTGGATCTCCCGCACTTCGTCGCGGAGCTGGCGCCGGCGCAGCGCAACCTCGTGGCCTGGGGGCCGACCAAGATGCTCGATTTCTTCCTGGCGCTGGCGGCGCTCGCGATCGCCAATCCCGTGCTGTGGCAGCGCATGTTCTCGGCGCGCGACGACAAGAGCGCGGCGCGCGCGATGATGGGGTTCCCGGCGCTGTGGATTCCCTTCGCGCTGGGCTCGGGCGTGATGGGAATGATCGCCTACCAAGTGATGCCGCAGATCGCGCCCGATCAGGCCGCGACCCGCCTGGTAGTAGCACTGTTCCCGGGCTGGGCTGCGGTGCTTTTCCTGCTCGGCGGACTGGCGCTCGTGTTCTCCACCGGCGACGCGGTCATCAACAACATCGCCTCGATCGTGCAGTTCGACGTGCTCGACCGCTACTTCGGCGTGCATGCGAGCGGGCGCCGCGCCGTCTGGCTCAGCTTCGGTCTGCAGGTGGCGCTCGGCCTGATCGGCATCGTCGGCGCGCTCGGCGTGAAGAGCATCCTGCATTTCCTGGTCATCAACAGCGCCGTGCACATCGCGCTGCTGGTGCCGCTGGTGCTCGGCCTGACTTGGCCGCGCGCGAATGCCCGCGCCGCCTTCTGGTCCATCGTCGCCTGCCTTGCGGTCGGCGGCACGCTGATGGCTTTCGGCTTCGACGGCACCGGCGACCTCATCGCACTCGGCGTCTCCGCCGTGCTCATGATCGGACTGTCGCTCATGCTGCGGCCGAGGCGCGAACCGCAGGCGCGTGTGGTAGAGCCGGTCCGCCGCGCCGCCGGTGGAGTCGCGTTCGCGATCGCGATTTACGCCGTGCTGTTCGCGCTCGCCTCCGCATTCGGCGGCGTGAAGATCCTGCTGCCCGGCTACTCCCTGTATCCCATCATGGTCTACGCCGTCGGCGGCTGCCTCGTGCTCGCGCTCGTACTGCCGGTCATCGCCTGGCGAGACGCGCGCCAACGCCGCAGTGCGAGGGCCCGGCCTGCACCATCAAGTAAATGACCGAATTGCACTTCGTCAGCCTCCAGCTGTCAGCCTGACTACGCGGGAATCACCGGAAGTAGAAGTTTTGGTGCCGGCTACTTACCGCTGACCGACTTCGGCCAAAGCTGGCCGTCCATTTGGTTAATCAAAAACCGCCATTCCCACACGGGTCCGCCACTATCGAACGTCCGGATCCAAGGCGATTATGCGCCTACTGGCTGTGTCCAACCTTCCACACTAGGCAGGTCTTCTTGTCGACATTCGCCTCCGCAGTGCCACCTATCGTGCCTTCCGGCAACTGAAACCAAACATGCCAATAGCTGCCCTTGTCTGCCAGTACCACCCGGAGCTTCAATTCGTCACTCCACTGAGGGTTGTGCGTTCGTATTGCGGACCGGAATGCCTTAGCTGTTCTTCCAGGTTGATCGCAGTCAGATCCGCTCTGCGATTTACTGCAGCCAGCGGCTGAAATCACTATCAGCAAGCACAAGCCCACGAAGATGTTGACTCGTATGTTCAATTTCGGACCACCCCTCGAGCTACTCAGCCACGACTAATTTGTGTGGGTTTTAACGACGCCACGATGCGGCCAGGAGCTGACTTTGCTGAGCGCTACGCCAAATGCTGCTATGATTGCCGGGAAAGGAGTACCGATCATGCTTCTTTTTGTGCCGCGTTTCGCCGCGCAAGCTGCTTGTCCCAGTACCCCCTGCGTGCCTGATGGAAAGAGGGTAAGCCCAAATAGATTTGCTGGGTTGTATCGGCAAAATCCAGCAAAGTATGGGTGTGCTCATAATCAGCAAAGCGGGCATGTGCGCCGCCGAGGTCTTTCCAAGTCGCCGATATCAAATGATCCATGGTGAGTTCGTGCGCAGTGAGAAGCAGCACTGGGTTCGTCGGTTCGCCGTGGACATTCACGCGACGCCCCCAATTCACGAACTTTTCGAGAAGCTGTTTCTCAGCGCTTGTGAAATCCTCGCGCAAAACCGAAATGACGACGATAGCATCCGGGAGTTTCGCGATCACCGATTTTAGCTTGGCAAGGCCGCGCGCCGTGATCAGCTCGCCTTGCCCGAGCGATTTGGTTTCACCAATGATAAGTTGCGGAGGCTGCCGGTTCTCGTGACCCAAACCCTTATCGCCGCGCCATGCGACGAAGTCTACTTCGCGCTGCACATCGTCGAAAGACAGGTTCATCGCCGTAGAAAACGTCATGTCACACGTCGATGGGTGAAAACTTTCTAATAGGCGCAATGTCAGCAATGCACTGTAGGAGCCACGGCCGTAGTCTGGTACAGAGAATGGGCCGATGACGCGATAGGTGAAATTGCGATTGTGTTCCCGCAGGGAGGCCTGCGGGAAGTCATAGGGCTTGAGACACCTTTCGCACGTCACATGATAATCTACGTCCGTCAGCGTGCTCCAGTTCTTGGCACTGCAATGCGGACAGTCTGTCTCCAAGCCGAGCCGAATGACATTTCGTCTTGTGAAATCTTTGAGGTTAGGATCGAGAGCGCGTTTGGCCTTTCGCGCCGCGATGAGATCGGTCCAGTCTTTGAGCGGAGCGGTCCGAAGCCCAAAGGTTTCTTCTATCATGTCTATTTCGTTGCTCCTGCGCCGCATGCCGCCTGCCATCTTGTTCAGAAGCTGAAGCGTATCGATATCGGCGAGCAGATGAACACCCCAAAGTCCACCGAGTTGCTCCAGCATTTGCCTGGCTATATGGCCGGGTTCCGATAGTTCAGCCTTGAGTCCAAACAACCGTAGTGAGCCAATGATTGCATCCTTGGTATTCAGCAGAGACACATATTGTCCAAAATTTGTGTATTTTTGCGGGAAAACCCATCCCTCGCTGCCGACTGGATCGAGTCCGCGGTCAATGCTGAGCCGGGGCCATGAGCGGTCGAACGTGTTGAATGGCAACACCGTCGCGATGTTGAGATTGCCGTAATTGGAGATGTTCAATACATTAACCCACCGGTGACTACTTCTACCGTAATGCTTGGCAAACTCTGGTTTCAAAGGTTCGAACGTAGTATGAAGTTCATGGCCCTTCTTAAGGACAAGTTCGATTCGACGTTCCTTGGATACCACTCTGAGACGGTTATCACGATGAACCTGGTCGCGACGATGCTCCACCCAAATTGGATTGCGCCAGTGCTTGACGACGAGAGCATCCTTCGGAAGCCCTGTCTTGATGCTATGTATGAGACTTTCCGCCTTCGCCCTCTGGATCGAGCGGCTAAATTCGATCGTAGCGTTGTGCATCACACCGTTCGGGTTGCCAATAACCGGGCGATATTCTGTCTTTAGAATTTTTGAATATCGTCTCCCAGCACTTCAAACCATTCGAGCGGGACCGGCAAAACAGGTTGAGGTTCAAGCCTAAGATTCCACAGGTCAATCAAATCAGTTGCCCGCGTGGGATCGAATACAAAGATGAGGAAATCGTGGTGCCAGTCCCGTTGTGTATCAAGGCTGTACTGCGTCACGCGTAACGGAGTCGTGGCGCCCTTTAAGAAAACACGTCGCCAAGTGTCAGGGCTGGATTTTACTTTGTCGGGATGATAGACATCCCAATAGGCCTGTTCGATGTATTTGACAGAATGGGTCGCAGGGTAGAGGCCAAAAATAGCATCCGCAGTGGCATTTTCCCGTTCAGGTGACACATACAGACTCTCCCGCGCGTCACGCTGGACAAATTTCTGCTCGGTTTTATAGATATGGGTGAGGACATCATGAATGTTTAAGCCAAACACTGGTTCAGACCAATTACGGCCTCGTTCAGGCGCCAGGAACTTTTTCAATGTGGTGGTTTGCGGGTGAAATTTGTTCCCTTCGCGGAGGGCTCCCAACCCGGCTTTCTCCAGCAATCCCTTCTTGCTTTCCGCATAGACATCAGGCTCAAAAAACTCCACATAACCCTTTGCGACATCTGTGCCTTTGAGGCGTCGGTAAATCTCGCCTCGCCACTCTTTGGGGGTGATCGTAAAGACGGGAATGATCGGATTGAAGACCCCACCCCACAGGCAGGTGCAAGCGCGCATGATCTTGCGGACCGATGTCAAGTCGGTTGGCGAGGTGAGGAAGCCAATGCGGGTTGACCTCAGAAGTATTTCAGCTGAGAGTTCAGGCATACCCTTCCATGCTGTCGACTCTGGGACGGAAGGAAAAGAGCGCGTTTTTCATATGCGTTTCATAGGCACAAGTTTCTAGTCTGCAGATTATCGGCTTCAGCGCTACTCCGACATTATCACTGGAAATGGTGGCTGTCCAGTTTGGGCCGGAAGTGCTCGGTCGAGGTTTCGTGGCGTCGAGGGCCTTGCGGAAGGTGTCGACGGCCTGATCGACCTGGTCGTGGTCGACGATGAAGAGCGGGAGCCAGCGCACGACCTGCTTGCCACAGGGGGCGCAGCGGATCATGAGGAGGCCGAGCTTTCTCCGGCAAGTCGGTTGAGCGCCTACATAGCCGCCGTGATCTCCGGCCCAATTTCAATGTCCGAAAACGGCTAGTATTGGAGCCGGAGGCGGTCTATGATGGTGCCCATGTGGATCGATAGCGATACCTGCTATACGGCGCTCGCGGCGCACGACGCGCGCTTCGACGGGCAGTTTTTCGTCGGCGTTTCCTCGACCGGCATCTATTGCCGGCCCGTCTGCACCGTACGGCGGCCGAAGCGGGAAAACTGTTCGTTCTATCCGAGCGCCGCGGCGGCCGAGGGCGACGGGTATCGGCCATGTCTGCGTTGCCGGCCGGAGTTGGCGCCGGGCCATGCCAGCGTAGATGCGAGCAGGCGTCTCGCCCGCTCGGCGGCGAGCCTGATCGAAGACGGTGCGCTGACTGAAAGCGGGCTTGGGAATCTTGCGGACCGTCTCGGGACGACGGACCGGCATCTCCGGCGCGTGTTCGCGGCCGAGTTCGGCGTTTCGCCCGTAGCATACGCGCAGACGCAACGACTATTGCTTGCGAAGAGGCTGCTGACCGACACGGCATTGCCGGTGATCGAGATTGCGATGGCGGCGGGATTCGGAAGTCTTCGCCGCTTCAACGCCCTTTTTCGCGAACGCTACCGCCTGGAGCCGCGCCAATTGCGCAAAACGCCGGAGGCGGCGGAGCGTAATGAACTTGTTTTCGAATTGTCATATCGGCCTCCGTATGCATGGGAACCGCTCCTCGCCTTTCTCGGCGCGCGGTGCACCGAAGGCGTCGAATCGGTGACGGCGAAGCGGTATCTCCGCACCGTCGCGGTCGCGCGCGACGCACAGACACATTATGGCTGGATCGCCGTCGAACATCGTGCGCGCCGACGCACGCTCCGCGTGACGCTTTCCGGTTCGCTCGCTCGCGTCGTCCCGGAGGTGCTCGGGCGGGTGAAGCATGTGTTCGATCTCGCCTGCCGCCCGGACGAAATCGCGCTCCATCTCGGCGACCTCGCAGCGGAAACGCCGGGCCTTCGCGTGCCCGGCGCCTTCAATGGCTTCGAGATGGCCGTGCGCGCCGTACTCGGACAGCAGATTACGGTCGCGGCGGCGCGCACGCTCGCCGGGCGCATCGCGCAGACGTTCGGGGAAGCGGTGGAAACGCCGTTCGCAAGCCTGAATCGCACGTTTCCGGCGCCGGAACGACTTGCCGCTGCGAGCGGCGACGAACTGGGCCGCCTCGGCATCATCCGCTCGCGTCAACGGGCGATCCAGGCGCTCGCGGCGGCCTGTGCCTCGGGCGAACTCGTCCTCGAACCCGGCGCGGACGTGGAACGCATGCTCACGAACTTGCGTGCGCTGCCCGGCGTCGGCGAATGGACGACGCAGTATGTGGCGATGCGCGCGCTCGCATGGCCGGATGCGTTTCCGCATACGGATTACGCCGTCATGAAGGCGCTCGGCGAAACGGCGCCGCGGCGCGTGATCGAGATTGCAGAACGCTGGCGGCCGTGGCGCGCCTATGCCGCCATGCATCTATGGAATTCATTACCTGTCAAGGAGAAAACATGATGATGTATTACACGCAGATGGAAAGCCCGGTCGGCAGTCTGCTGCTGACGGCCGATGATGCCGCGCTCACCGGCATTTATTTCGAAGACGGACACGATCGTCCGGTGATCGGCAGCGACTGGAAGGAACGGCCGACCCATCCGGTTTTGAAGACCGCGAAGCGGCAACTGGACGAATACTTTGCCGGCCGGCGCAAAACCTTCGATCTACCGCTCGCTTCGAACGGTACGCCGTTTCAGCGCGACGTCTGGCGGGCGCTGCGCGACATCCCCTACGGGAAGACGCAATCGTACGGGGACATCGCGCGGAGAATCGGCAGGCCGAAGGCGGTGCGCGCCGTGGGTGCGGCCAACGGCGCCAATCCGTTGCCTGTCATTGTTCCCTGTCACCGTGTCATCGGCAGCAACGGCACGCTCACCGGCTACGGCGGCGGATTGCCGCGCAAGCGCAAGCTGCTCGCCCTGGAGCAACGCGCCGTATAGCTACACTTCGCATGAAACCTGAAAGCTCCGGAAATCCAATCCGCGCTCCCGGGCGATGCGAGCGAACTTTACTCGCAGGTTGCGTTTAGCGCTGACGGGCTTTGCCCTGCCGGTGATCCCGGTTTTGCCGACGAGGGCGTGAATGGCTTGGCTGCACCGCTTGCGTACCGTGTCCGCGGCGACCTTGCACCGGCTTGGGCGTGCTTCGCGCAGCGTTGGGATCGGGCTCGTAACCCGGTTGCACCAGCTTCGGCAGATCGCGCTTGAGCAGGCGCTCGATGTCGCGGAGATGTTGGCGCTCTTCGGCGCAGACGAGCGATACGGCTTCGCCCTCGTTGCCGGCGCGTCCGGTGCGCCCGATGCGGTGCACATAATCTTCGGGCACGTTCGGCAATTCGTAGTTCACGACATGCGGGAGCTGATCTATGTCAAGCCCGCGCGCGGCAATGTCGGTGGCAACCAGCACGCGTACGCGCCCGGCCTTGAAATCGGCAAGTGCTCGCGTGCGTGCGCCCTGGCTCTTGTTGCCGTGAATGGCGGCGGCCTTCAGGCCGTCCTCTTCGAGCTGCCCGGCGAGACGATTCGCGCCGTGCTTGGTCCGCGTGAATACCAGCACCTGGCGCCAGTTCCCGGATCCGATCAGCCAGGAGAGCAGTTCGCGTTTGCGATGCTTGTCCACGGGGTGGATTACCTGGGAGACGAGTTCGACGGGGGTATTGTCGCGTGTCATCTCGATCCGTTCGGGGGCATCGAGCAGATCGGCGGCGAGGTGTTTGATCTCGGCGGAAAACGTGGCGGAGAAGAGCAGGTTCTGGCGCCGTTTCGGGAGAGCCTGCATGATCCGGCGCACGTCGCGGATGAAGCCCATGTCGAGCATGCGGTCGGCCTCGTCGAGCACCAGGATTTCGACCTGCGACAGATCCACGGTGCGCTGGCCCAGATGATCGAGCAGCCGGCCCGGCGTCGCGACAAGAATGTCCACACCGCGACGGAGCGCGCTGATTTGCGGGACGATGCTGACGCCGCCGAATACGACGGTGGATTTCAGCGGCAGATATTTGCCGTAGTCGTGAAAACTTTCCTCGACCTGGGCGGCAAGTTCGCGCGTGGGCGTGAGAACGAGGCAGCGGATCCGGCGTGTTCCGCGGACGGGATTTTCATTCAGGCGATGCAGGATCGGCAGTGCGAATCCGGCGGTCTTGCCGGTGCCGGTCTGGGCGCCGGCCATGAGATCGCGCCCTGCAAGCACGACCGGAATGGCATGCTGCTGGACCGGGGTGGGTTCGGCGTAGCCTTTTTCGGCTACGGCACGCAAGACCGCGGCCGAAAGGCCGAGATGATCGAAAGACATATACAAACTCCTGGGTGGCGGCCCAGAAGCATGAAGAACTGGAGCGCCGGGCAAGGTCGTTTTTGATGATTTTCGCGGCGACCGAAGGGCGCTGAGCGAGGAGACGAACGCAGACCAAAGGCGTCCGAAGCGTATGCAGTATAACAGAACGGCGGCTTTGATCTCTTGTCGATTCGACATATTGAACATCGCGGCCAGCGGCCGGTCAATGTCAACGTAGGTGCGATTTCCGGCTGCGCCGATAGGGCGTCGGCGACCGTACCGATTTCCGTGTAAGGAATTCGTTGCTCTTCCGACAGTCCGGTAGCCGCGAGCCGGGCCCGGACCGGCGAACGGCGTGTGTGTTTTTCAACCCTTAAGGAGTATTTCTCATGGATAAACGTTCCCTTGCCATCACTTCGGCCCTTGCCGGACTCCTCGCCGCGGGTAGCTTCGGAGTCGTCCAAAGCGCCAGTGCCGGCAGCATGCAAAATAGCCCGAAGAACACGACTCAGAGCATGGTGAAATGCTACGGAGTCAATGCCACGAACAAGAACGACTGCCATACGCCGGGTCATTCCTGCGCCGGACTGGACAAGAAGGCGCGCGACCCCAACGCCTATGTGAATATGCCCGCGGGGCTGTGCGCCAAGATCGCCGGCGGCAGCACGACCAAGGGTCAAGGGGGCTGACGATGCGGAGGGCGCGAACTGCCTCGCGTCGCGCTCCGGAACCGGTCCCGGCGCAAGCCGGGATCGGTCTCCGGCCCCCGCATTACGAGCAGATTCTCGTGGAGCGGCCAGCGCTGCCGTTCATCGAGGTGCACAGCGAAAATTTCTTCTGCACCGGCGGCCCGGCGTTGCGCACGCTCGAAGCGGTGCGCAACGAATATCCCGTCAGTTTGCATGGAGTAGGGCTCTCGCTGGGTTCGGCCGATCCGCTGGATCGCGTGCACCTCGGGCACTTGAAAGCGCTCGCCGAACGCATCGACCCGGCACTCGTTTCCGAGCATTTGTGCTGGTGCGCGATCGGCGGCGCACATCTGAACGATCTTCTGCCGCTACCCTATACGGAAGAAGCGCTTGCTCACGTGGGCAAGCGGGTGTGTGAGGCGCAGGAATTTCTCGACCGGCGCATCTTGGTCGAGAACGTGTCGAGTTATCTCGAGTTCACGGATTCGACGATTCCGGAGTGGGAGTTTCTCGCCGAACTCGCCGCCCGTACCGGCTGCGGCATCCTGTTCGATGTAAACAACGTCTATGTCAACGCCGTCAACCACGGCTTCGATCCCTACTGCTATGTGGATGCGATGCCGGCGGCGGCGGTCGGGGAAATCCATCTCGCGGGTTTTACCCGCAAGGATCCGCAGGGCGTGCCGCTGCTGATAGACAGCCACAACCGCCCGGTGGCCGAGCCGGTGTGGGCACTTTATGCCTATGCGCTCTCGCGGCTGGGGCCAAAGCCGACGTTGATCGAGTGGGACCGCGACATTCCGCCGCTCGCGACGCTGCTCGGCGAAGCGGCGCATGCCGGGCGGCTGCTGGAAGAGCTTCATGCATGGGCTGCCTGATCTGCAACGTGCCTTCGCCCGCCATGTGCGCGGCGAGGACGATCCGCAGGCGCTTGCGTCGGTGCGCGGCGCGGGGCTCACGTCCGCCGAACGCCTCGATATCTACCGCAATAATCTCCTCGGCAATCTGACCGAAGCGCTCGGCACCAGCTATCCCGCCGTTTTGCGTCTTGTCGGTGAGGATTTTTTCGAGGCAGCGGCCGCGCGCTTCATTCGAATGCATCCTTCGACCTCGGGCAATCTTCAACACTATGGCGCGGGCTTTGCCGATTTCCTTGCCGCGTTCCCGGAGGCCGCGAGTGTTGCTTATCTCGCCGACGTTGCGCGTCTGGAATGGGCGTGTCAGGAAGCACTCCTCGCGGCCGATGCCGACTCACTGGATCCGGTCACGCTCGGCGGCGGCGATGCCGGATCGCGTCTCGCGCTGCATCCGAGTGCGCGCTTGATTGCGTCCGCCTACCCGGTGCTCACTCTCTGGCTGTATTGCATGGAGGATGAACCCGGCGAACCGCCGGCTCTGGACAACGGCGAGCGGGTGCTCGTCGTGCGGCCGCATGATGCGGTGGAAACGTTGGCATTGGCTCCCGGCGAGTTCGCCTTTCTAGGCGCCTGCCGTGACGGCATGACGCTTGGCGATGCCTTGACGCGGGCGGGAGCGGCCGAGTCCGGTTTCGATCTCGCGGTCTGTCTGCAACGTCACCACGGGACAGGCGTCTTTGCCGCTGCGTCGCACTAACGCAATGACTCGTTGATCTTTTCGAGGGCGGCGGTGCCGGGATAGAGTGTTTCGTAGGCAAGTGCGTTGAGCGGCGCCTCTACCGTGTTCAGGTAGGCGTGCATGTCCGTGCCTTTGGCGTCGAGATAAAGCAGGCCGGTCACGATTTCGCCGCGCTTGCGATGCGTCGCGAGGAGATCCAGCGCCGCGCCGCGGTCGCCGGGATCGTAGTCTTCAGCGAGCTTGCGGAGCACGAGACGCGAGCCGTCGTGCAGCGTGACGGCCTTGCGTTCACCGGGTGCGTAGGAGACGGTGATTTCCTCTTCGGGTGGCACGAGATCGGCAATCTGCAACTCGTGCTCGCGCACATAGGTGTAGCTCTTGGTTGAACCTTCGTGATTGTTGAAGGTGACGCAGGGCGAGAGGCAATCTATGTAGGCGAAGCCGGGATAGGTGAGCGCGGCGCGGATGAGCGGCACGAGCTGGTCCTTGTCGCCGGAGAAGCCGCGGGCGACAAAGCCTGCGCCCATGTCGAGCGCGAGACGCACGAGATCGATTGGCGCGTAGGGATTCGTCTCGCCGCCCTTGCTGGTCGAGCCGACGTCGGCGGTGGCGGAGAACTGGCCCTTGGTCAACCCGTAGGTGCCGTTGTTCTCGACCATGTAGAGCATGTTCACGCCGCGGCGGATCGCGTGCACGAACTGGCCGAGACCGATCGAGGCGGTATCGCCGTCGCCCGAAATGCCGATGTAGATCAGATCGCGGTTGGCGAGGTTGGCGCCGGTCGCGAGCGACGGCATGCGCCCGTGGACGCCGTTGAAGCCGTGCGCGGCACCGAGAAAATACGTCGGCGTTTTCGCCGAGCAGCCGATGCCCGAAAGCTTGGCGATCCGGTACGGTTCGAGTTCGAGATCGAAACAGGCTTGGATGAGCGCGGCGCTGATCGAGTCGTGACCGCAGCCCGCGCAAAGCGTCGAGATCTTGCCCTCGTAGGCGCGGCGCGTGAGGCCGAGCGCGTTCTTCGGCAGCGCCGGATGATGGACCCGCGGTTTGGCGATGTAGGTCATGATGCAATCCCCGCGACAGGCAGCACCTTATTCGACACCAAATGTTCGAGCACGAACTCGATGAGAAAGTCGGCGGTAACGGGCAGCCCGCCGTAGTGAAGCACGGAAACTAGTTTCTCCGGTGCGAAGCCGCCTTCGGCAAGCAACAATGTGCGCAGCTGCGCGTCGCGATTCTGTTCGACCACGAACACGGTTTCGTGCGCTTCGATGAAGCGGCGGACTTCCTCGCCGAACGGGAAGGCGAGCAGGCGCATTGCATCGAGCGCAACGCCGCGAGCCTCCAGTCCTTCGAGCGCCTCGCGCATCGGTTCGGCCGTGGTTCCGAAGTAGAGCGCGGCGGCGTCGCTCCCGGGCGCGGCTTCGATCAGCGGCTTCGGCACGAGCTTCGCTGCCGTGTCGAATTTGCGTCTTAACCGATCCAGATTATCCTGATATTTTTCGCTGTCTTCGGTGTAAAGACCGTACTTGTCGTGGCCGGAACCACGAGTGAAATAGGCGCCACGCGACGGATGCGTTCCCGGCAGCGTGCGATACGGAATGGCGTCGCCGTCCACGTCGAGATAACGGTAAAAGGGCGTGCCCGATTCGAGCGCTTCGCGATCGAGCAGCTTGCCGCGATCCGGCGCGTAGGTTTCGTCCCAAGCGAAGGGTTCGGTGAGCCAGGTGTTCATGCCGAGATCGAGATCGCTCATCACGGTCACCGGCGTTTGCAGACGCTCGGCGAGATCGAAGGCAACGACGGCGAAGTCGAAGCATTCGGTCGGCGTGGACGGAAACAGAAGCAAGTGCTTGGTGTCGCCGTGCGAAGCGTAGGCGGCGGCGAGAATGTCGCACTGCTGCGTGCGCGTCGGCATGCCGGTCGACGGCCCCGCGCGCTGAATGTCGAAGAGCACCACCGGGATTTCGGCGTAATAGGCGAGTCCGATAAACTCGCCCATCAACGAAACGCCCGGTCCGCTGGTCGCGGTGAAGGCGCGCGCACCATTCCAGGTCGCGCCGATGACGACACCGATCGCCGCGAGTTCGTCCTCCACCTGCACAACGGCGAACTTGTTGCGCCCGCTCGCTTCGTCCACACGCAACTGCGCACAATACTCTCCGAAGGCCTCGGCGAGTGAGGTCGAGGGCGTGATCGGGTACCAGGCGGCGACGGTCGCGCCTGCGTATACGCAGCCAATGGCCGCGGCCTCGTTGCCGGTGATGAGGATTTTTTCGCCGACGATGTCGCGGCGTTTGGCGCGGATTGCAAGCGGACAATCGAAAGTTTCCAGTGCTGCCTTGCGGCCCGCTTCGAGCGCCTCGATGTTGGGCGCGACGAGTTTCTCCTTGCCTTTGAACTGTTCGCCGAGCAGTTGCTTGAGCACGTCGAGCTCGATGTCGAGCAGCGCGGAGAGCGCGCCGACGTAGCAGATGTTCTTGAATAGCAGACGTTTGCGTTGATCCGTATGCTGCTGCACCATTTCGATGAACGGCAGACCAAGAAAATGCACGTCGCCGCGCTTCATCGCGGGATTCAGCGGCTTGGTCGAGTCATAGAGCACGTAACCGCCGGGGCAGACGCTTGCGACGTCGTCCTTGAAGCTCTGTGGATTCATGGCGACGACGAGATCCACGCTGCCGCGCCGGCCGGTGTGCCCAGCCTCGCTTACGCGGATCTCGAACCAGGTCGGCAGGCCCTGGATGTTCGAGGGGAACATGTTCTTCGCCGCGATGGGAAGACCCATGCGGTAGAACGCCTTTGCGAGCAGGTTGTTCGCGCTCGCCGAACCGGTCCCGTTGACATTCGCGCAGCGAATGACAAATTCATTGAGACGCCCGATCGATTTTCCGCCCCTTCCCACTACGTCATTCATGGATTAGGCGCCTACCAGGAGATACGAGCAGCGCAGCTTCGCTGCGTCCTTCTTCTCTTCGGATCCCCGTCGGGCGTGCCCGAGCACCGCAAGGCTTTGGGCTTGCGCCCGAAAGGGAGGCGGACACGATGTCCGCCTCCGGCCGTTGCGGCAGGACAGCCGCGTCGGCCGGCGCGGGAACCAAAGCCGCGGAGCGCAGGATCAGCACGCCCGCCGGGCGTCTTTTCTTTTCGCCTGTTTTCTTTGGACGAGCAAAGAAAATGGGCCTGGGGTGTGGGGCGGAGCGCCCACGAAAAATCAATGTGCAGCGAAGCTGCATCTTATTCATAGCAGGCGCCGCCGGCCTGGGGAAGATGAATGGTGGACTTCTGCATGTCCCAGGCACCGGTCGGGCAGCGCTCGGCGCACAGTCCGCAGTGCAGGCATAGATTTTCGTCCTTCGCCATGATGCGTCCCGTCGGCAGCGGTCCGTCCACGTATACGTCCTGCGCTTTGTCTTCGGCAGGCACCCGCAGGCGCGCACGCAGCTCGTCTTCCTCGCCGTTGGCGGTGAAGTTGATGCAGTCCATCGGGCAGATGTCCACACAGGCGTCGCACTCGATGCAGAGCTTGGGCACGAACACGGTCTGTACGTCGCAGTTGAGACAGCGCGCCGATTCCTCGACCGCCAGCTTGACGTCGTAGCCGAGTTCGACTTCGACCTTGATGTTGGCGAGCGCATCGGATTTTTTCGCATGCGGCACAGCGACGCGCAGAGCCTCGTCGTAGTCGTTGCCGTAGCCCCATTCGTGCAGGCCCATCTTCTGGCTGACGAGATTGAGTCCCGGCGGCAGCCGGTCGCGGTGGATGTCTTTGCCTTGACACATGAGATCGATCGAGATGGCCGCCGCATGGCCGTGTGCCGCCGCGGAGACGATGTTGTCGGGGCCGAGTGCCGCATCGCCGCCGAAGAACACGCCTGGGCGCGTGGATTCGAAGGTGACCGGATCGAGCACGGGTAGGCCGTTGTCTCCGATCTCGATGCCGAGTTCGGGCTCGATCCAGGGAAACACGGCGTCCTGGCCGATCGCGAGCAGCGCATCGTCGCAGGGAATTTCGATGCGCTCGCCGGTCGGCACCAGCTTGCGCCGTCCGTCCTTGTGTTCGGCGCGCACCTTGTCGAAGAGCATCGCAGCGAGGCGGCCGTTCTTCATCACGAAGGAATGCGGATTGTGCCAGTTGAGGATCGGCAGGTCCTCCGCGATCGCTTCCTCCTTTTCCCAGGGATGCGCCTTCATCTCGTCGAAGCCGCTGCGCACAGTGACGACGACCTCCTTGCCGCCGAGCCGGAGTGCGCTGCGGCAGCAATCCATCGCGGTGTTGCCGCCGCCGACGACCACCACGTGCTTGCCGACGCTGGTGACGTGGCCGAAGGCGACGCTCGCCAGCCAGTCCACGCCGATATGCACGTTGGCATCTGCTTCCGCGCGGCCGGGAATGTCGAGATCGCGCCCGCGCGGCGCGCCGGTGCCGACGAACACGGCGTCGTAATCTTCGTCGAGCAATGCCTTCAAACTGTCTATGCGTTGGCCGAAGCGGCATTCGACGCCCATGTCGAGCACCAGGTTCACTTCCTCGTCCAGCACTTCGACGGGCAGACGAAAGGCGGGAATCTGGCTTCGCATCATGCCGCCGCCCTTGGCGTCCTCGTCGTAGACCACAATCTCGTAGCCGAGCGGCAGGAGATCGCGGGCAACGGTGAGCGAGGCCGGGCCGCCACCGATCAGGGCGATGCGCTTGCCGTTCTTCTTCTTCGGCACCTCGGGAATGAACTGTTTGATCTCCCCCTTGAGATCGGCGGCGACGCGCTTCAGCCGGCAGATCGCGACCGGGGCATCCTCCACCCGCGCGCGCCGGCAGGCGGGCTCGCAAGGGCGGTCGCAGGTGCGCCCGAGAATGCCCGGAAACACGTTCGAGTACCAGTTGAGCATGAAGGCGTCGGTGTAGCGCCCGGCGGCAATCATGCGGATGTATTCGGGCACGTTGGTGTGCGTGGGACAGGCCCACTGGCAGTCCACCACCTTGTGGAAGTAATCCGGTTTCGTGATGTCGGTTTTACGCACCGGCTCGCGCCTTCCCGGCGCTGTTTGATACCCGCCAATTGTACGACCGGCGGACGCCGGAGTCGAATTCGCTCCGATAGGGGTCAGCCCATGCCCGGGCGGCCGGGTACACTGATCGGGTTCCGAAGGGTTCAATCAGGGCTTCCGATGCGCAAACAGTCCGGTGCGAACGTTCTCGTTCTGCTCGCGCATAACGACGATGAATATTTCGTCGCGCTGCGGATCGGCGAGGAGGTCCGGCTCGGTAGCCGGGTATGGGTCGCCTACCTGACGCACGGCAGCATCTACGGGGCCGATTCGAAGGTCCGCATCGAGGAGAGCGCCCGGGCCTTGCGTGGTCTGGGTGCGAGCCATTCCGATATGCTCACGATTGGCTATCAGGCGGACATATTCGATTTGAAGCTGCACGAAAGAATGGCCGATGCCTATGAAGGCCTTTGCGCCGCGCTTGACACGATCCGGATCGAGCGCCTTTACGTGCCGGCCTGGGAGGGCGGTCATCCCGATCACGATGCGGCGCACCTGATCGGCGTCGCGTTCGCGCGCGAAAGAAATCTCGCGGAGCGGCTTTACGAATTCCCTGCCTACAACCGGTTTCACGTCATGAAGTTCATTGACGACGCCGGCACGACCCTGGCGACGTCGCCCGACCGGCTGCGGGCCATGAAAGTCTTCTTTTCGGCATGGAACTACAAGACGCAGCGTCGGACGTTTCTCGGCCTGTTGCCGGCTTCGCTTGTGCGGCTGCTGTGGTCGGCTCGTCAGAGCTACCGACCGGCGCCTGCCGACCGGGATTATTCGAAGCCGCCGCACGCGGGTGAATTGTTTTACGAAAAGCGCTTCGGTCTTTCGTTCGATCAATTTATCGCCCATGCGAAGAGTTTTTATCCCTCGCCGTCTTGCGGCGGCATGCGCGAATCGGCCCAGAAATCGTAGAAGTTGTACCACTGCAAAGGAAAGCGGGCCGCATAATCTCCAAGCCGTGCCGCGTAGCGTTGTGCGAGTTCCTGAAGCGCTGCTTCGCGGCCGCGTCGCGGCAACTGAATGCGTTCGGCGAACGGTTCGAGATAGGCCGTATACTCCCTGTCTTCCGCCATGCAGAAAAAGAGGCGAACGGGACACTGCAGTACGTGCGCGAGAATATACGGTCCGGCGGCAAAGGGCGCAGGCCGGCCGAGAAAGTCCGCCTGAACAACGGGGCTTGCGGCTGAAACCGGGATGCGGTCGCCTACGATCACCGCCACCTCGCCGTCCGCGATTTTCTCGCGCAGCATTATCGCCGTGTCGGGCCCGATCGTCTGCACATGGATCAATCTCAACCCGTAATAGTTGCTGAGCTCATCGAACAGCGTGTTCGATTTTTGCGCATGTTGGGTGTAGACGAGCGCGTTGATCCGCAGCTTCGGCATCAGGGCGACCAGCGCCCGCGATACCTCCACGTTTCCCAGATGTGCACTGATGAGCAACAGTCCCTGGCGGCGGGCAGCGGCGGCGATGAATTGATCTCTTTGGGGAAAGCGCACCGTTATCCGCGCGGGATCGCGCCAGGCGACGAGAGTGTCCAGATTGGCTGCGGCGAAGCGCAGGAAGTGCCGGAATACGTTGCGCCGGGTCGGGCGCGTATCACGGGCGGCGGCCGGATCGGTAAAGGGTTGCACGGCCGAAAGAAATTCGTGCGAGGCGCGGCGCGCATGTGTTGAGGTAAGAAAAAAATATGCCGCGATCGGCACCAGCAGCATGCGGCACAGACGCAGGCCGAAGGCGGAATATATCGCCGCCAGTATGCGCATTCCGAGCAGCGAGCCGCGTTCCTCGAGTTCGGCCCAGTGACGCTTGCGTTGCCGAGGCCCTCGGATTCCCCCCTTCATCCGGACTGCGACGTGCGCGCTCTGATCGCGTCGGCCACGGCGCGGCTCGCTCTTTCGCATTGGGCGACGAAGGGATTGGAGGTATCCCATACATAGCCGGCCAGCACCGAACAAATCTGCCGTTTGATTTCGACGTTGACTCCATCGGCAAAAAAAATGTCCTGCAACGAGCCGTCGTACCAGGCATTTACGTAATGCCGGAACACGTCGATCCCGGCCTTCATGTGAGCAGCGTATTCCGCTTCCCAATCCACCACCTCCCCGCCGAGCTGTCTCACAGCAAGTTTAGCCGCGAGGCAGCCGCTTTCGGTCGCGAAGGCGACACCGGAGGAAAAGATGGGATCGAGGAATTCCGCGCTGTTGCCGGCGATGGCGTAACCGTCGCCATGCAATCGCGCGACGGAGTTCGCGTAAGCCTCGACGAATCGCGGCGCAAAGACATACTCGGCGCCTTCGAAGCGTTCCGCATAGTGTTCGTCGGTTCGCACGGCGTTTCTGAAATCCGTCTCGTCCCTGTCGGGAAAACCGTCAAAAAACTCGCTGCTGCCCGCGAAACCGAGCGAAGTGACGCCGTTGGAAAAGGGAATAACCCAGAACCAGGCGTCTGTGCGCGGAACCATGAAGGTGATCTGCGTGCCTTCGGATCCGGATGGGCGCTTGCCGTCTCTCGCGTGTACAAAGAAGGCCGAGCGCGGCGGCAGCCCGGAAGGTTTGACGAGGCCGAGCGCGCGGGGAATGACCCGGCCTGCGCCGCTGGCATCGATCAGGAAGCGGGCGCCGATTTCTCCTTCTTTGCCGTCATCGGCCTTCGTCCGGGTCACGGAATCGGTTCCCTCGAAGCGCACGTCGGTCACCGCCGTCTCGTAGGCGATGGCAACGCCGCGCTTCTCGACTTCATCCGCCAGCAGCTTGTCGAAATCTGCCCTCGGAACCTGCCAGGTCCACTTCCAACCGGCGCTGTATTGATCGTCGAAGTCGATCATGCAGATCTTGCCGTGCTTGATTAGGCGGGCGCCAAGCTTTTTTTGGAAGCCGAAATTGGCGACGGCTTCGAAAAGCCCGGCTTCCTGCAGATGCTCCATGCTTCGAGGCAGCAGGCTTTCCCCGATCATGAAACGGGGGAACTTCTGTTTCTCTACGATCCTCACCGTGAGACCGGCCCGGTTGAGCATGGCCGCGGCAAGCGTTCCGGCGGGGCCGGCGCCGATCACGAGCACGTCGCAGTGTTCCTTGTGCACGGTTATCCCCAGCGACGGAAGATGAGGCTGGTGTTGATGCCGCCGAATGCGAAGTTGTTACTCATGACATACTCGGCTTCGGCGTGGATCCCTTCGCGTTGCACGTAATTGAGCGGCGTGCAGGCCGGATCGGGATGCTCGAGATTCAGCGTGGGCGCGAACCAGCCGGCGTTCATCATCTCGATTGCGAGCCAGGCTTCGAGCGCACCGCAGGCGCCGATGGTGTGGCCGAAATTGCCCTTCATCGAACTGATCGGCACGCGGTCGCCCAGCACCTCGAAAGTCGCCTGCGACTCGGCGAGATCGCCGCGTTCGGTTCCGGTACCGTGCGCACTCACGTAGCCGATGGCGGCGGGTTCGATGCCGGCGTCGGCGAGCGCAAGGCGCATCACCGCGGCCATGGTTTGCGCATTGGGCTGGGTAATGTGGGTGCCGTCGGTATTGGTGCCGAAGCCGACGACCTCGGCGTAAATGCGCGCGCCGCGTGCCCGTGCATGTTCGAGATCCTCGAGGATCAGCGTCGCACCGCCTTCGCCGATTACGAGGCCGTCGCGGTCGCGGTCGAAGGGTCGGGGAGAGGACTCGGGAGTCTCGTTGCGCGTGCTGGTTGCGTAGAGCATGTCGAATACCACGGCGCTTACCACGGAAAGTTCATCGGCCCCACCCGTAATCATGATGTCTTGCAGCCCCTCGCGAATCGTCTCGTAACCGTAGCCGATGCCCTGGCTGCCGGAGGTGCAGGCGCTGCATGTGGGAATGAGGCGGCCGGTGACCCCGAAAAACACGCCGATGTTGACCGCGCCGGTGTGCGCCATCATCTGCACGTAGCTGCCGGTAGGTGCGCCGCGCAGGCTGCCGAGTTCGGCGAAACGCCCGGCGGCGATGATCGGCTGGATGCTGCCGGCCGAGGATCCGTAGGCGATTCCGGTGCGTCCCGAGGCGAGCACGGGTTTGCCGAGCAGTCCCGCATCTTCGAGCGCGAGTTCCGAGGCGCGCGTAGCGAGCCGACCGACGCGGCCCATGCTGCGCAGCATTTTGCGATCGTAGTGCGGCGGCAGTTCGAATGGCGCAACCGGCGCACCGAGCCGGGTATTGAGTTCGTCGTAACGCTCCCATTCGCTCATGTGCACGACGCCGCTGCGTCCGGCCGCGAGTCCCGTGTGGATCGTCGGCCAGTCGTGACCGAGCGCCGTGAGTGCGCCGCAGCCGGTGACGACGACGCGGCGCATCAGACGAGCCCGCCGTTGACGCCGATTACCTGGCGCGTGATGTAGGCGGCCGATTCGTCGAACAGGAACGCGACGAGCGCGGCCACTTCCTCGGCCGTGCCGAGCCGGCGCGCCGGAATTTGCGCGCTGATCTGCTCCAGCGGCAGATCTTTCACCATGTCGGTCGCGATGAAGCCCGGCGCGACACAGTTGACGGTAATGCCGCGGCTCGCGAGTTCCACCGCAAGCGCCTTCGCAGCGCCGATGATGCCGGCCTTCGCGGCACTGTAGTTCACCTGCCCGCGGTTACCCGTGATTCCGGCGACGGAAGAGAGTGCGACGATGCGCCCGCCCGAACGCAACCGCACCATCGGCATGACGAGCGGCTGCACCACGTTGTAGAAGCCGTCGAGATTGGTCGTGAGTACCCGATCCCAATCCTCAGGCGGCATGGCGGCAAAACTTGCGTCGGCCGTGACGCCGGCATTGGCGACGATGCCCCAATATGCCCCGTGCTCCGCGACCTCTTTTCCCAACGCCTCCCGGGCCGCCTCGCGGTCGGCCACGTCGAAGGCAAGTGTTGCGGCTACGCCGCCGGCCGCACGTATTTGTTCGACCGTTTCCGTTGCCGCTGCGCCATTGCTGCGGTAGTGCACGGTTACGGCAAAGCCGTCGGCGGCAAGGTGCAAGGCGACCGCGCGTCCGATGCCGCGGCTTGCGCCCGTGACGAGTACTCTTCGCTCCGTATTCATGCGAGCGGTTTTCCCGATGGTTCTTTGTGCGGAGGCCGCCAGACGGAAATCGTGGCACTTGCAAGCGGCTTAGATCCGGCTTCGATCCGGCATACGAAGCACCCGAGTCCGACCGATTCGGAGCAGCGGCTGTTCGCCTCGATAACGAGTTCGAGACCGGCCTCGTACAGCCCGCACCGGGCGCGAAAACGCCGCACACCGATGAGATAACCGACGCGGGGGATGCCGCCGGCTGCGATCGCGTCCATTCCTACAAAAAGTCCTGCCGTTTGCGCCATGATCTCAATTCCGGCCCAGGCTGGAATACCGCCCAGTTTTTCATCGTAGAGGGGGAGTCCGGCACGCACGGCAAGACGGGCTGTAACCCGCTCGCCCGCCACGTACTCGGCGAGGGCGTCCAGGCACAAGGCTTCGGCGCCGTGCGGCAGCAGTTCGGCGACCGCCGGCATGGACGGTTCAGCCGTCATGACGTCTGAGCACGAGAACGGCATTGGAACCGCCGAAGGCGAAACTGCTGCTCATCGCGACGCGGCAACGCCCCTGTTCGCCAGGTTCCACAAATCTGAGCGGCGCGAGCGCCGGATCGCGTTCGCCGTCCCAGCGATGCACGGGCAGCGGTGCATCGTCGGGATCCTTTCCGGTGAGACCGAGCCAGCAGAAGGCCGCTTCGGTCGCACCGGCCGCGCCCAGCGTATGCCCGGTCAACGGCTTGGTGGAACTCGTCGCGATGCGAGTTCCGAACACCCGGGCGACCGCATGGCTTTCCATCAGATCGTTCTGGACCGTGCCGGTGCCGTGCAGGTTGAGATAATCCACCGCCGCCGGCTCCATACCGGCATCGGCGAGCGCGGCGCGCATCGCGGTCTCGGCGCCGCGGCCCGTGGGATCGGGCGCCGAGATGTGATGCGCGTCGGAGGATTCGCCGGCGCCGGCCAACTCCACCGGTCCCGTCTCGCGCGTCATCAGGAACAGGGCCGCACCTTCGCCAATGTTGATGCCGTCGCGATTCGCGCTGAAGGGATTGGCCACGCCTGCCGACAGCGACTCCAGCGCACCGAAACCGCGAACGGTGAGCGTGGCCAGGGTGTCGGCATCGCCGGTAATCGCCGCATCGGCAAAGCCGGCTCGGATCAGGCGCCGCGCCGAAGCGAGCGCCTTGGCGCCCGAGGTACAGGCGGTGGAAATCGTCCACGCCGGTCCCGCCAGGTCGAGATAGCGGGTTAAAAACTCCGAGGGGCTTGCTATCTCCTGCTGGACATAATCGTATTCCGGCGGGAAGGCGCCCTTTTTACGCAGGCTCTTGATTGCGGCTACACCCTCGTTTGCACCCGAGGTGCCGGTGCCAAGCACCACGGCAATCCGTCCGGGGCCGTAGCGCTCACGGGCTGCATTTACCGCAGCTTCGATTTCGGAGAAGGCCGCGAGCAGCAGGCGGTTGTTGCGGCTCGCGTAGCGGCGCAAGGAGGACGGAATCGGCGGCAGCTCGGTACGTACTTCGCCGACGTGGACGCTGTGCCCGGAAAGCAAGTCGCGACGCTCGCCGAGCGCCTCGGCGGGAGGGTCGGCAAGCGCGGCGCGCACCGCCGCGGTTCCGCAACCGAGGGCGTTCACGACTCCAAGTGCATTAAGAAATACAGGCATTTCAGCGCTCGCCGGCGAGCGGCTGAATGGTCACGGTCAGATGGGCGCGCGGCACGTTCACCCGGACATTTTCACCCGAGTATTCAACCACGGCCACTATTGCCCCTTCCGCCCTGAGCATACGCCGGGCTCCGGCGGGCGTCTTGACCTTGTCGAGGCTCAATCCGTGCAGGCCGGATTGCAGTCTCTCGGGATTCGTGTAGGTCAACTCGAGCAGCGCCAGCAGCAACTTGGGCTGGAGCCCCGTGCCGGAGGGATTGACGCTCGCCGTGCTGCCGTCCCAAACGAGCGTTGCAAGGGGCACACCGGCCGGATTCGCGAGCGCAAGCCGCAGCGCCGTCGCCGTGATCGCAAGCTGACCGACATAGACACTCTTGTGCGTGTCCTGCTGCACCGTGATGAGTGCGACGCCCGTTCGCGGCGCGAGCGCGTCCGGCGGCAGCGGACAGAACCAGCCGCTGAGCGCGAGCCGCGCGCAACTCGGGGTCGGTGCGCTGGCGCAACCTCCCAGCGCAAAGCCGATGACGGCGGCTAAGCCTAGGCGTCGACTCATGCCGGGCGCCTCACGCCGATCAGCGCGAGCGGTGCCGCAATCCAAGCGACGATGATCCCGCTTGCCACCGTGAGACCGAAGGCATGCAGCGCCGGGATGCGGCTTGCCGCGAGCAGACCGAAGGAGGCGAGCGTAGTTGCCGCGGCGAGCGTGACGGCCGGCGCCGTCGCCGACAGATATCCCTTTCCTTCGCGCAGAAACACGGCATAATCCCCTCCGATGCCGGCGACCAGTATCAATGCGACGACGACAAAGACGTTGACGGGTTGCCCCAGCCATCCCAGCAGCCCCAACGTGACGAGGGCGGCGGCGATTGCCGGCATGGCCACCATAATGCCGCCAAAGCCATGGCGCAACATGAGCAGGATCATGATCATCAGATAGCCGATGATCACCCAGAGCGTGGCCACGCGGCGGATGTGGGTAAACGCCGCATCGAGCTGTCCGAGCGGATACACGTACTGCACGCCGGGCGTGGCCGCCGCGAGCGCGGCGAGCGTGGCATTGGAGGCATTGCCGTAGGCTTGCACGGTAAGCCCCGTCTCGTCGTGACCGACGAGCGCAAAGTCTCCCAGTGCCGGAACCGCGTGCAGAAGTTCGGCCGCATCGAGCGCCGTGTCTTTGTTCGTTTTCCAGGCCTTTATCAGCGGCGAGACGAGTGCCGCCGGCAGTCCCTGCGCAGTCAGTGCGGTACGCAGTGTGTCGCCGCCGTCGCCGAGTAGTTTCGCCCACGCGGCGCGGGCCTGTGCCTGCGCCGCCGGCGACGGAACGAAGCCCGCGAGCCCGAGCAGGTTCAGCTCCGGCGCTTGCTTGCGGGCGTTCGCCGCCAATGCGCGTTCGCGATCGAGCGCGGCGTCGAGCGTCGGCCCGCGTACGAAGAAGAAGCCGCTCTCGGGCGGCGTGCCGAGCAGCGTGTTTACATGCAGCGTTGCTGCGACGAGATCGGGCGGTGTGGCCTGAAGTTCGCTCAGGTTGTCATTTGCGTGCAGCCGGGCAAGTCCGCCCGCGGCGGCGAGGACGAGCACCGCGGTTGCGATCAGACGCCAGCGCCGGCCGCCGCCGGAAACGCCGTGCGCGAGCCGGCGCAGCGCCGCCGGCACTTTCCCCGTGCCCTGCCAGGCGGCGAGCGGGAACAGCGTGAACACGGTCAGGTAGGCACCCACCAGTCCGGCAATCAGGAAGACCGCCATCTGGCGCAGCGCGGGAAACGGCGCCGCCGCGAGAAAGGCATAGGCGGTGACGCTCATGAGCATCGCGAGCGTCAGGCCGGAGGCGATGCGCGTGAGCGTACCGCCGCGCCCGTTCAGGCGCCGGTCGGTCAGGAAGTAAAACGCGTAATCCACCGCAATGCCGAGCAGCGTGGTGCCGAAGACCAGCGTGAGCAGATTGATGACGCCGAAGACGAGCAGGGTTACGGCACCGCCGGCGGCGAGGCCGCTTGCGATGCACACGACGGCGAGCACAAGCGGACGCAGACTGCGGAAGAAGCCGAGCACGAGCAGCACGATGATGACGAGAGAACCGGTGCTGAGCCAATTGATTTCTTGTTTCGCCTCACGCCGCTCAGCGGCCGAATAAAGCGCCGCCGCACTCGCGGTTACCGTGCAGTGTGGACAGCGGGTTGCGACGCTCGTACGGGCGAGCCGCACCGCTTCCTCGGCGCGCGACTCTCCCGACTCGCCGAAGGCCTCCGCAGCCAGCGTTACCGGCAGCAGATAGGTGGGGCGCGGTGCCGCAGGCGCGGCGAGCAGTCCGTTTTCCGGCACCAGGTCGGGGAACGGCCGCGGCAGCGTAAGGAGGAAGCGGGTCAGAAAGCCGCCGGGGTCCGCCGGGCTGCCGGCGGGACTCGCCGGACTTGCAAGCCCTGCTTCCAGTTGGGTGATGAACGTCTCATCCGGACGGGTAGCCAGCGCCGCGGCGTCGGTCGGCGTAAGCAAAGAGAAACGGTGGCTGCGATAAAGATCGAGCAGGGCATCGCCCGACTTGCCGGTGTCTTCGACTTTGTAGCCGGCCTTGACGAGGCGCGCGCGAACCGCGCCTGCCGCTGCCGCGGTCGCATCGGCATTGTCACCCGCGACCGCGATCAGCAGGCTGCTCAAAAAAGTGTCGCGGTTGCGATCCGTGGCCTGCGTAAGCAACGGGTCTTGGCGCATGCCGGGGAGCAGGTTCAGGAGATTCGAGCTGAAGATCGCCCCGCCGCCGACGCCGACGCGAACGGCTGCGCCCGCGACGAGGATCGCGAGCGCCAGATACCACGCGAACGCATAACGCTTGCGTCCGCTGTCGGCGCGCACGGCAAGCGTGTGCAGCCACGCCTCGAGCGTGCCCACCACGCGCCTGCGGATCATTGTCTGCCCGCGCTCGCCGGGGCGCCGGCCGTAATCGGCGGCAACGGTCCTTGGGGAGTGAAGGCGAGCTGCGTCCGGTTGCCGCCGGCTTCCTCGATCGTCACCGTTTGCGGAACAGGCGTGCCGACGACCGTGATGCGGTTGACCGATTTTGCGAGCATCTCGCTGCGCGGCACGAGGATCAGGCCATTCGCATCGTGAGTGACGGCGAAGTAGCGGGAAAGGGCATTCGCATCGCCGCTGAACAGCGCCGAAAACAGGCTGAAAAGCGCCTCCGCCCACGGCGTTTTATCGAGCGGGCTCGTGTTCCGGCTGCCGTCGGGCAGCGTCTCTTCGATTCGTTGATCACGGATCTCGAAGCTGTAGTGATAAGGACGATTGATTTCCCACAGGAGCTGCTTGCCGGGCGAGAAATCCAGATGTCCGTAAAGCACCAGAGGCTCGCTCATGCCGGCGAGCGTGCGCGTCTCGGTAAAATCGGCGACGTAGTGACCCGCCGCAAAGGCCGGCGTGCATGTCATGAGAATTGCAGCGCAGAGGCCGCAATAAACGAGACGGCGAATCACAGGAAGCGCGCCAGGCGTTCGCGCAGCGCGGGCGGCGTGACCAGTTGTAACTCGCCCGCGGCGTTTACCGCACACTGGATGCTGTAGCCGGTGGTCATGCGTTCGCCGCCGGCGGCGTCGGTGATGCAATAGGCGATCTTGATGCGATTCTCCCATTCGAGCAATTCCGCTTTCACCGCGAGATGCTGTCCGTAGCGGGCGGAGCGCAGGTAGCGTGCCTTGATCTCGATGATCGGCCACGCATAACCCGAGACCTCCATCGCAGGATAATCGTAATCCATACGCCGGAAGAGAGCCGTGCGCGCCGCCTCGAAATAGCGGAAATAGTTGCCGTGCCAGGCAATCGCGAGCGGATCGAGATCCTGGAATGGCACCTCCACGTCCACCGTCACCGCGAGCAGCGGGGTCACGCGAGCGTTTCTCCGAGCTGCCAGCGCCGGGCGCGGAGCGCCGCGACAAGCGCGCGCAACTCGGCTTCCAGCGGACGATCCTCGGCGAGAAACGGCGCGAGCGAGAAAACGTCCGCGCGCAGCGCGGCAAGCGCGGGCGCGCGCAGCGCGAATCCGTTGTCGCGTTCGGCAAGCGCCGTCGCCTGACACGCGGCATAGAGACAGGCGACAGCCACCTGCTCGGTGAGTTCGAGCACGCGCAGCGCATCGCGCGCGGCGATGGTGCCCATGCTTACCTTGTCCTGATTGTGGCATTCGGTGGAGCGCGAGAAAACGCTGGCCGGCATGGTGAGCTTGAGGGCTTCCGCCGTCCAGGCCGAGACCGCGATCTGCACCGCCTTGAAGCCGTGATTGAGCGCGCTGCGTTCGCCCTTGACGCCGGAGAGGTTGCGTGGCAGGCCGTGGTTGTAGTGCGTGTCCACCATTAGCGCGAGCTGGCGGTCGAGCAGATCGGCCACGTTCGCGACCGCGGTCTTGAGTGCGTCGGCGACGAAGGCGACGTGGCCGCCGTAAAAGTGGCCGCCATGGTAAATCTCACCCGTGTCCGGATTCACCAGCGGATTGTCGTTCGCGCTGTTGAGTTCAGTTTCGAGTTGCGTGCGCATCCACGGCAGCGCATCGGCGAGCACTCCGATCACGTGCGGCGCGCAGCGGATCGAGTAGCGGTCCTGGATGCGCGCCGGCTGATCATGTTCGCCGTTCGCCGTGAGATCGTCGTGAATGAGGGCGGCGATCCGCGCCTGGCCCGGATGGGGTTTGGCCGCGAAAAGCTCGGCGCGGAAGTGTTCCGCATTCCCGCGCATCGCCAATGTGGCGAGCGCGCTAATGCGTGCGGCGAGACGGGCAAGATAATCCGCGCGCAGCCACGCGAGCGCGGCGAGCGCACTCATTACCGCGGTGCCGTTCATGAGCGCGAGTCCCTCCTTCGGCGCAAGCGTGAGCGGTGCAATTCCGACGGCGGTGAGCGCCTCGGCGGCGGACATGCGCTGGTCGCGGTACGAAACCTCACGCTCGCCGATGAGTGCCGCGACGACATAGGAGAGCGGCGTGAGATCGCCGCTGGCGCCGACCGAGCCTTCCTCGGGGATCAGCGGCAGAATGTCGTTCGTGATCAGCTCGGCCAGCCGTTGCAGCACTTCGATGCGCACGCCGGAATAGCCGTGCGCAAGCGAGACGAGGCGGGCTAGAAGGATCACCCGCGTGCTGGCGGGATCGAAGTGGCGGCCGAGGCCGCAGCCGTGGTAACGGCTGATCTGCACCGGCAGCTCCGCAAGCAGTGTCGGCGGTACTATCGTGTTGCAGGAGTCCCCATAACCGGTAGTGACGCCGTAGATCGGCCGTCCGTCGGCGAGTGCCTCGGCAATCGCGGCTGCGCCGGCCTCGATACGATGAACGAAATCCGGATTGTCGCTGAGACGCACCGCCACACCGTCCGCGGTGGCGCCGAAATCCTCGAGCGCGAGCGAGCCATCGCCGACGATCACAGTCCTCCTAGCCATGCCGCGCGGCCTCCGGCATCGGCTGCCAGAAGTCGAAGAAGTTGAACCAGTCCAGCGGATGACTCCTTGTGTAATGTTCCAGACGCCCAGCATAACGGGTAGCGAGTGCTTCGAGGTCGCTCCTGCGCGCGGTTCGGGTAAGTGCGATGCGCTCGGCAAAGGGTTCGCAATACACGCTATAGCCCTCGTCTTCGCGCAGGCAGAAGGAAAGATATACGGGGCAACCGAGCGCGTGCGCGAGCACATAGGGGCCGACGGGAAAGGCGGCCGTACGGCCGAGGAAGGGAACGTAGACGACTTCGCCGCGTGCCCCACGCGGGGTCCGATCGCCGACCAGCGCAATCACTTCTCCTGCGGCGATGCGTTCGGCGAGCAGCATGCCGAGCTGAACGTCCGGCTGGTCCGCTTCGATCAACCGCACGCGGTAACGGGCGCTGCTCTGTTCCATGAAGCGGGAGAATTTACGCGCGTTGCCGGTGTAGAAGAGGGCGTTCAGCCGCACCTCCGGCCAGTTGACGACGACCGCGCGGGAAACCTCAAAGTTGCCGAGATGCGCAGACAGCAGCAGCACACCGCGGCCCTTACGCACCTCGGCGAGAAAAATTTCCTGATGCGGAAAATGCACGGGCGGCGCGGCGAGGCCGGCCCATAGCGCGTACTTGTCAAGCGCCGCCGTCGCGAAGCGCCACAGATGGCGGAGCACGTTGGCACTCGTCGGCCGGGTGTGGCGCCGCAGTTGCGGCTCGACCTTGTCGTGAACGGCGGCGAGATAGGTGCGTGAACCTCGCCGCACCTCCCCGTGAACGATGAAGAACCAGGCGACGGCCGGCAGGAGCATCGCCTGCACCAGAGTCCGCCCGCCCCAGCGCCAGGCTAATGCGAGTACGCGCAGTCCGGTGTAGGAGCCGGCCTCTGTGACTTCGTCCCAGCGCCGGGTGCGGCGCCGGAAAAGGAGTCGCGGCGAACGTATGAACATTCCGCCGACGAGGCGGATGTGCATCCAGGTCAACAGCGCATTGTCGGCGACCATCCGGAAGTGGGAAATACCGTCGACCGGGTAGTGCACCGCGACCGGATGGAAACGTACCGGAGTACCGTTCCAGTACAGCCGTACCATGACATCGGTATCGAAGTCCATGTGCCGGCCGACGTGCGCATGACGGGCGACGGCGAGTGTCGCCGCGACGGGATAAATTCGAAAGCCGCACATCGAATCCGGAATGGCGAATGACAATGTCTCCAGCCACACCAGAGCGTGCGTCAGGTAGCGGCCGTAAAAACGTATGCGTGGCACCGAGTCGTCGAAACGCGGCACGCCGGAAATCAAAGCTGCTGGCGTTTTGTGCGCGAGAGCGAGCAGCGCCGCGGCGTCGGCCGGATCGTGCTGGCCGTCGGCATCGATCTGGAGCGCATGCGTGTAGCCCTGCGCAGCAGCTTCTGCGAGACCGGCGAGTACGGCGGCGCCCTTGCCCCGGTTGCGATCCAGTCTTGTCAGTTTTATGTCGTGCGGATATGCGGCCGCGAGGGCATCGAGTGCCGCGCGCGTCTCGGCGCCACTTCCGTCGTCCATCAGGATGACGAACAAATGCTGGGCAACAAGCCGCCCGACCAATCGCTCCAGTTCGCGATGGTGGTTGTAAACCGGAATCAGGGCGCAGGCGTGCGGGGTCACGGCGTTCCGCCGGAACCGAAGTCGAGTCTCCCGCTGCCGGCCAATTCACCGGCGATGCTCAGGCGGTAATTGACCCGGCCCGCTGCGTCGGTCCTGTGGAGTTCGAGTGTCACGGTGACGCCGGGTGCAAGCGGGCGCAGGAACTTGACGTGGTCGATGGAGAGCGGATCGGCGGCGAAGCCGAAGCTTTCCCGGGCGAAGACAATGGCCCAACCCACCTGCGCGACGCCGGGTAGCACGGGGTGGCCGGGAAAGTGGCCGGCGAACCATTCGAGTTCGGGATCCAGTGCAAGTGTAAGACGCAGATGCTCGGACGTCGTCTCGCGCGCGATGACGCGTGGCAACTTCACGACGCCTCCCGTGCGAACAAGGCTTCGAGCCGTATGCGCTCGATTTTGCCCATGGCATTGACCGGAAGCGCCGGCACGATCCGCCACTTGCGCGGCACCAGCACCCGTTCGTAGTGCTCGGTGAGCAGGGCGTCGAGCCGCGCGACGAAGGCGGCCTTGCCCTCGTTCGCGAGCAATTGCGCACCCGCCGGCGTCGGCACGATCACGGCACCCAAGCGTTGCCGGCTCGATCCTTCGAGCACGATGACGCGCGCCCGTTCTACGTTGGCGTGGGTCTCCAGGCGTGCCGCGAGTTCCTCCAGATTGATGCGCTTGTCTTCGAGCTTGACCACGCCGTCGGCGCGACCGGCGAGCAGGAAACGGGCGTCTGCGATCGGCGTTGCCAGATCGCCCGTCACCATCCATTCGCCGGCCGTTGTCCACGGTGAACGTACGACCAGACGCTTGCCTGCGCCTTCTTCGTCGAACCGCAACTCCATGCCGGGCAGCGTCTGCCAAGCGGCGTCCGCCTCGTCGGCGCTGCTGCGGGTGCGCCAGGCAATGCCGCCGGTTTCGGTGCTGCCGTAGATCTCGATCGGCGCGGTGCCCAGTGCCTGCCCGATGGCGAGTGCCGTCGCCGCGGGCAGCGGCGCGCCGGAGCTGAAGATCGCCCGGGGTGCAAATGTGCCGAAAGCCGCGGGTTCCGCGATCCGGGTAAGAAAGGCGGGGCTCGACACCAGGATGGCCCCAGGGGGGCTTGCGCCGAGTGCGGCGGGCGAGGCGACGGTGGCAGCATGGAAGGGCCGCCCCGCGGCCAGCGGCCAGAGTATCCGCACCAGTATCCCGTAAAGATGGTGATGTGGCACGCTAGCCATCACCGGCGCCGCGCCGAGCATCACCCCCCATTGGCGCTCGAGGGCGGAAATTTCGGCATCAACCTGCGCGAGTGTTTTCGTTACCCGCTTGGGTTGGGCTGTGCTGCCCGAGGTATGCAGGCTGAGGGTGACGGCCGTGGGATCGAAGTCGCCGTCGCGGAGAGGTTCGGCTTCGGCGGGGGGAGTAAGCGAAAGGCGCGGGAGCTTGGTCGGACCTTCGGCGCCGTCGCTGAGCAGCGCCTCGGCATCGGTGGCGTTGATCGCCTCCCGTGCTGTTCCCTGGGGGAGAAGAATCGTTTTACCCGCGGCGGCAAGCGCGAAGAAACCGCGGGCAAAAACCGCCGTGTCTTCCGCAACGAGAGCCCAGCGGCGCTCGGATCGTGCGGCGAGGAGTCCCGCAAGCACCCGCGTCTCGAAGGAAAAGCGCTCCCGGCTCACGGGACCCGTCGGGGTCAAGGCGAACGGATCCTGCGATCCCGCCGCCGCGGCGAGCAGGGATCCGAGCGGAGTCGGGTGGTGCGGCATCATGTCTCGGCCCAATGACGGCGAACTCGGCGGCGGAAAAGGTATTCGCCGCCCCACAGCGTGCCGATCAGCAGATAGGACAGCAAGCCATTGTAGAGCGTCCACAGGACGAGGCTCCCCCAGCGCGCGGTCGCGAACGCCATCGCCGTATTGGCGATGAGCACGGCCGTCCAGATCCAGTTCAGGCGCCGGCAATAGGCGAGACCCTGCGGCGGCAGGTCGGGTTCGCTCAGGCGCGCGATGCGTTCGACCAGCGGCCGCGGCGTCAGGAACGAGCCGAGGAAAACCGCGGCGATGGCGCCGTTTATCGCCACCGGGTAATAGCGCACCGGAACCGGTTCGGGCCACGGTACGAGCGCACAAACGAGTGCCCCGGCCGCCGCGAGTGCGGCCCCGGCGAAAAGCAACTTGCGGTGCACGGCAATGGCGCCGAGAGAGAGACGCAGGCTTATCAGGCCGAGCAGAATCGCGACCAGGAAACGGTTTTCCAAGCGTCCTTCGCCGAACCATACCGCAAGAGGAAAACACAGGAGTGCCGCGGCGCTTGCCCGCGTCGCGAATTCAGGCCTCATCCGTCTCCGTGAGCAGTTTTTCGATTTCGCACTGCACGTCGGCGACGGTGCGCACGCCGCGGAATTGCTGCGGACGAATCTTGCGGCCCGTGAGTTCCTGGATGTGAATGACGAGATCCACGGCGTCAATGCTGTCGAGATCGAGATCCTCGTAGAGCCGCGCCTCGGGCGTGATGCGAGCGGGATCGATTTCGAACTGCGCGGCGAGGATGCCGCGCAATTGTGCGTAGAGCGATTCGCGTTTCACTGCGCGATGTCCGACGCACGTCGCTCCTCGACGAAGCGGGCGAGGGCCGCGACGGAACTGAAATGCTCGCGGTTGGCACCCGCCTCTTCCTCGAGGCGGATGCGATAGCGTTTCTGCAAGGCGACGCCCAGTTCCAGCGCGTCTATCGAATCGAGTCCGAGGCCGTCTCCAAACAACGGAGCCTCGGGATCGATATCGGCGGGCGTAATGTCTTCGAGCTCGAGCGTCTCGACGATCAGGGTCTTGAGTTCATCGATCAGGGTGGTCATCGCGATGTCTGTGTTCATGGTGATGCGAGCTCTTTCTGAAAATAGGACTGGAGCCCGCGCGTAAGCCGTCGGGCCGCGATTGGCGGTTCGACTCCGGTCACGGGAGCCAGGGTCTCCGCCCTCAAAGGAGCGTGAAATTTTACCAAGTGACGCACCCGGCGTCGCGGCCCTTGGTACCAATGCCGTTCCTTGCTGAGCAGCGGCGGGTCGCAGCGCACCGTGACCGGCAGGATTTCCATCCCGGCGCGGAGCGCGATTTGTGCGGCGCCGCGCCGGAAGCTGAGCGGTGCGTCCGCCGCCGTGCGCGTGCCTTCCGGGAACATCACCAGAGCCTCGCCGCGCGCCTTGGCTGCGCGGCAGGCAGCGAGAAAGACGGGCGGTTCGGCGTCGTTGGCGATGTAGCCGCAGGCGCACACGAAGGGGGCGAGCAGCGGGTGACGCCGGAGCGCACGTTTGACCACGCAATTCGCATTCGGCAGCCGCGAAAGCAACGCCGCCACGTCGAGAAACGAGGGATGATTCGCCACCACGAGACGTCCGGCCGTCGCGGCGAGCCATTCTTCACCTTCGATCTCGAAATGCCCGATGCCCAGAGCCTTGCTCCAGGCGAGCAGCCAACGGAAGGAAAGGCTCACGAGTTTCCGCACGCGGCGCACCCGCAACGCCGGGTCGCGGGTACTGATGAGCAACAGGAGAAGCACGGTAGGCGCCGCCACCAGGCAGAGCAGCCAGTAGGCGAGAAAGCAGAGGCCGGTTGCGGCCGCACGCCACCAGCCACCCAGACGTGATTCAGTCATAAGTGCTCGTCCGTGTGAGGGCCCAGCCGGGTGCGAGTTGTGCGCTGGTTGTTTGCCCGCAGAGCGCCCGCAGTAACGCATACTCCGGCTCTTGCGCCATATCTTCCGCGCACGGCGAAAGCGTCCACGCCGATGTCCCCGGCGCGGCGGCGCCGAGTACGGCGGCCCATGCAAAAAGCGGTTCGTCGGCGGCAATGCAGGGTTTATAGATGTCGAGCACGGGTTCACTTACATAGACCAACAGAACTGTCCTGGCGCCGTCGGCGAGCTGACCGGCCGCCTCCCAGAATGCGGCGGCAAGCGTCGCCGGTCCGGCCGCAACCGACGTGTTCGGACTGGTGTCTGCGCGGGCGATGGAAAACAGACCAGCGACGCCGTTGTGCACCGCGAGGCTGAAGAGGGCAGGCGAAAGCGGTTCGTCGCGAACAAGTGTCTCCAGCAGTTCCACGGTCCGGTGCAAGGGACCGTGTCGCGAGGCGAAGATGGCCGGCATGGCCTCACCCTCGGCAAGACAGCCTCCGGCAACGGCAAGCGCCATGCGCCCGGAACGATCCAGGCGCCGCCGCAACAGCGCGGGCAGAAAGCTCACATCCGGTTTCGCATTCGCGTCACCGGCTCCATGCTCTGCATCGAGCCAGGTCAGCCAGTCCCCGTCGTCGGGGCCGTCAGGCGCCCAGGCCCGCCAGCGGGCGACGGACAGGGCAAACGCCGGTGGCGCGTCCGGTTGCGACTGGAATTTCTTCACGCTTTTTGCGTCCTCCCGCTCGGCAAACGCCGGCCGACCCCTGTCAAAACATATTCTGCCAACATACTGGATAGGGTGCGATTGAGCAAGCAGACAAGCGGGCGGTGTTCTGTCGCACGCCTGCAGCGGCCATTGGAACCGGTCAACGAGCGCCTTTGAAGCTGGGAATGTACGGACACCGGATCTCCCCATCGTCTCCGTGTCGTATCCTCGGCTCCGGATACCCCTTATAAGAAGCTCTTATGGCGGCTGTCAACGTGCTCCTAATCGGACTAGGCCTGTTGCTGCTGCTGGGTTTGATCTGGATTCTCACCCACCGTCGGCCATCTGTCTGCTACGGCCGGCGCCAAATGCCCCCTCAACCTGAGCATGGGTTTACCTCGCCCAAGCCAGACTGGGTACGCGAGGAGATCATCCGCCTCAAGGCCCAGGGCACGGAACTCGGTTGCCGCTCCATCGGTAATCCCCCCATTATTAGCGGCAGCCAGAAGTAGGGTTTAGGCCGCCATGGCCAACTTCTGCATGGGCGTCACCCCGCCGATGCCCATGTTGGGCCGCTCGTGATTATAGGTCCATAACCAAC
>JBOIBN010000020.1:0-36822 GCA_050739575.1 Gammaproteobacteria bacterium | reverse complement strand
CTCGGCCTGCTTCAAAATGCCCATGATCTGACTGTCGCTGAATCGAGACTTCTTCACGTAGAACCTCCTCGCTCCAATAAGAGAAAATTCTACTTCTGAATACCGCTACTTTCGGGGGGGATTACCGTCCCGCTTGCCGAAAAGGCCGCTTTGGGTGTTTAATCTCAGCATGTATCCAGGCGTGGACCGTATCGATGGACTCCGCGTTGGTTGATTTCCCATTCTGATCCTGAGGAGAACTGTCATGTCCACCACCCAATACCACACCATTGACGTCGATGGCTTCAACGTGTTCTACCGCGAAGCCGGTTCGCCGACGTCGCCAAAGCTCCTGCTGCTTCACGGTTTCCCGAGTGCCGGTCACATGTTCCGTCATCTGATCCCGCTTCTGGCCGATCACTTTCACATCATCGCTCCTGACCTGCCAGGTTTTGGTCAATCGGCCATGCCGCCGCGGAGCGAATTCAAGTACACCTTCGAAAACCTCACCGAAGTCATTGACCGCTTCACCGAGGTCGTAGGTTTCGACCGTTTCCTCATGTATGTCTTCGACTACGGTGCGCCCGTCGGCTTCCGTATCGCCGCCAAGCATCCGGACCGCGTCACCGGGATCATTTCGCAGAACGGCAACGCTTACGACGAAGGGCTGAGCGAAGGCTGGAACCCGATCCGTGCCTACTGGAAGGAGTCGTCGAAGGAGAACCGCGAGGCGCTCCGGGCCTTTTTGGCCCTTGAAACCACCAAGTGGCAGTACACCCATGGCGTTTCGGACGAGTCTTTAGTGTCGCCGGATGGCATCGCGCTCGACAACTACTACCTGACGCGGCCGGATGCAGATGAGGTTCAGCTGGATCTGTTCGGCGATTACAAGAGCAATGTCGCTCTGTATCCGGAGTTCCAAGCGTATTTCCGTACCCACAAGCCGACTCTGCTTGCGGTGTGGGGCAAGAACGATCCGTTCTTCCTGCCGCCGGGCGCCGAGGCCTTCAAGCGCGACATTCCCGATGCTGACGTGCGCTTTGTCGACACCGGACACTTCGCTCTGGAAACGCACGCCACCGAGATCGCTGAGGCCATCAAGGAGGTTTTCGTCCGCTGATCGGGCAACGGGCGACCGGAGACTAAGGGGCTGCGAACAGCAGCTCCACTTGAACTCGCGCTGCTCGGTGCCGCAAGGAGAACAATCATGCACAAGACCGTTGCAATCGTGACAGGCGCCAGCCAGGGCATTGGTCAGGCGACCGCGATCCGCCTCGCCCAGGAATTTGGTGCGCTGGTGCTGGTGGCTCGCAACAAGGCGAAACTGGAAGAGACGGCGGCCGCCATCGAGAAAGCGGGCGCCGATCCGTTCGTCATCGCGATCGACCTGGCCACGCCCGCCGTGGCGAAGCAGGTGATCGAACTCACACTGGAACGATTCGGACGCATCGACGCCTTACTCAATATCGCCGGTGCCGTACCGCAAGTCGATCTGTTCGAGATGACCGACGAACAGTGGGACGCGGGTATGGCTCTCAAGCTGCATGCGGCGCGTCGCCTGACCATCGAGGCGTGGCCTGCGCTGAAGGCATCGAAGGGTTCGGTCGTGCTGATTTCGGGAAATTCCGCCGTGTTTCCCAAGGCGGCCTACGCGGCGGTCGGCACCATCAATGCGGCCATCGTGGCCTTGGCCAAGGCGTTTTCGGACCGGGGCATTGCGGACGGTGTGCAGGTCAACAGCATGTTGCCCGGGCCGGTGATGACCGGGCGCCGGCGTTCCTATTTGGAGCACTGGGCGCCGTTGCACGACATGACGGTGGAAGAGGCCACGGCGAGGTTCCCGAAAGAAGCAGGCATCGCGCGTTATGGCACGCCGGAAGAAATCGCCGAGCTGATGGCCTTTCTGGTGTCGCCGGCCGCCCGCTGGCTGACCGGATCATCGATCCGCATGGACGGCGGCGAGGTCAAGTCGATCTAGGCTTGTGATTGATCCAATCACAATCACAATCAATGGGGGCAGACTCGATTGATTCCTGTCCGCCTTTTGCACGGGGAGTACAATCGGAATTGTTGAGGTTTCATCGCTGCAAGGGTGCTGATTATGACGTCTACTGCCGAATCTCCTCGTCTCGTCGGCCTGAACCATGTCGCGCTCGAAGTGGGCAACATCGAGGATGCGCTCGCATTCTACGGAAAGCTGTTTGACATCAAGCTTCGCGGACGTGGCGAGGGCCGCGCTTTTATCGACATGGGCGACCAGTTCATCGCCCTGTTCGAAGGCCGCACGCAAGCCGCCGACGATCATCGTCACATCGGCTTGGTTGTCAATGACAAGGCGGGCGTACGCGCGCGCCTGGATCAACTAGGAGTCGAATTGTTGCCCGGCCGCTTTTTAGACTTTCGCGATCCATGGAGCAACCGCATCCAGATTATCGACTACGCCGACGTTCAGTTTACGAAGACAGCAGGTGTGCTGAATGCGATGGGATTGGCCGATCTGAAGAAATCCGCCGATGCAAAGCAACAGTTGCGCGACAAAGGAATGATGCCGGACTAAGCCCCGAATTTTTAGACATATACGGCAACCTCCGGTATCTCCGGTGGGCGAACATTTATGCTATTTTCCAATTAAAAACCTGCGGATTCACGCATCGGTCCCTTTCCCGCCATCCTTCATTTCCAAGCCTGCCGAAGCGTATAATCGGATGTGAGCAAGCAAGACTTACTCGATATACAAACAGATACACTATCCGACGCGTTTAAGGAGACCAATCATGATTAAATTAAGTCATTCACGTTTTTCCATGTTTCTTGCCGCTGCGTTGCTATTGACCGGTGTGCCGATGATGGCGTCGGCGGCTTCCATGAACAAATCTTCCGCCCAGGAATTCGTGACTAAAGCCGCCGCCACAAACATGCTGGAAATCAAGCTCGGCAAGCTGGCTTTGCAAAATTCCACAAATAGCGACGTCCAGCAGTTTGCCCACCGCATGATCACCGATCACAGCAAACTCCAGGGTCAACTTGCAAGTGCTGCAAAATCGGAAAACCTGACTGTGCCGAGTGCACTGCCGGTCAAGTTAATGACTCAGTATGAGCAGATGTCGAAGCTTTCCGGTGCCAAATTCGACAAGGCGTATGCCGATTTCAACGTCAAGGGTCACGAGCAAGCCGTCGCGTTGTACAAGGCAGAAGCCGAGAAGAGCGACGGCATGGTCAGCCAGTTTGCAAAGCAAGGGCTGCCCATTATCCAGGAACATCTGGTCCTGGCCAAGCGCATGAAGCAAGCCGTCAAATAGCAACAACGCTTGAAGTCATGCGGCAGGGCGGAGGCTCCGGGGTCATACAGGCTCCGGACTCAAGTCTCGCATGGTACTAATTGAAAAAAAGGCTCGAAATTAGACCTTACACTTACGCGGCTTAAATATAAAGTTTGCCCCCGATGCTCGGGAAACCAGGCCGGCAGTGACTGCGCGGCCAGCGTGCAGTTCCTGACGCCGGCTTCGCCCTTGGCCGTATCGACAATGTGAAGCTTTGCATGGGTCTGCAGTACGCCCATCTTGACTTCCTGCCATACAAAGTAGTTTTGCCGGGCCTCGGTATCGAGCGTAACCGTCGAATCATTGGACTTGATCGTGTGCGAGCCCTGAGAAGAATTCCGTGGTCGGTTACCGTCTTGAATTGCAAGCTCTCGCATCGCAACATCGGCTCAATGACATATGTAGCGATGCGCTATGCTTGAAGGATTCCTGACTTCATGGAGCCATCATGCCGGAAGCAAAACGTCGCAAGTTGTATCCCGAAATCGAACCCTTCGATACCGGGTTTCTCAAAGTCTCGGATTTGCACACGCTCTACTACGAGCAATGCGGCAACCCCGAGGGCAAGCCGGCGGTGTTTGTTCACGGGGGGCCCGGTGGCGGAGTCGACGCGAAGTGCCGACGGTTTTTCGATCCCGAGGCCTACCGCATCGTGCTGTTCGACCAGCGCGGTTGCGGGCGCTCGACGCCCAACGCGGAACTCACGGAGAACACAACCTGGCATTCGGTGGACGATATCGAGCGGTTGCGCGAACATCTCGGCATCGAACGATGGCAGGTCTTCGGTGGTTCCTGGGGCTCGACACTTGCGCTCGCCTATGCCGAAACCCATCCCGAGCGCGTGAGCGAACTGGTGCTGCGCGGCATCTTCCTGCTGCGGCGCAGTGAACTCGAATGGTTTTATCAGTCGGGCGCCAATGCGCTGTACCCGGATGCCTGGGAAACCTATGAGGCGGCCATTCCAGAGGTCGAGCGCGGCGACATGATGTCTGCGTACTACCGCCGGCTCACGAGCGACGACAAGGCCGTACGAACGGCGGCGGCACGCGCGTGGTCGGTATGGGAGGGCTCCACCAGCTTTTTGTTGGAAAACGAAGACTATGTGGCCCACACCGGTGAGGATGCCTTCGCGGTAGCTTTCGCGCGCATCGAATGTCATTACTTTGTGCACGGCGGTTTTCTCGAGCACGACGATCAATTGCTCAGAAACGTGGATCGTATCCGCGCCATCCCCGGGGTTATCGTGCAGGGCCGCCACGACGTCGTGTGCCCGCTGCGCAGCGCGTGGGACTTGCATCGCGCGTGGCCGGAGGCCGACCTTCGCATCATGCCCGATGCCGGCCATTCAGCCTTCGAGCCCGGCAATACGCACGAACTCATCGAGGCGACCGATCGCTTTCGCTGACGATAAAGGGCGGTCTTCTGTCCCTGATTCCCCGCGACACTACAAAGCCGGTATCCCCAGTTCTTTAAACAACTGGTGTGCCGGATCGTAGAAGAGTAGAAGAGCACATGCGGAGGGGCAGGTCTCGCATCGTAGCATCAGGTTTGAGAAGACGGGACGTACCCCAAATCCCATCCAAAGATGCCAGCGCCAAATACGCGCTGCAGCGCCTGAATGCTCTGGGCTTGACAAACAATTAGATGTTTGGCTAAATATCGAACCATGAGCGGCGTCTTCAAAGCCCTTTCGGATCCCACCCGGCGACGGGTGCTGGAATTGCTGCGCAAGGGCCCCTTGAGTGCCGGGGAGCTGGCGGAGCATTTCGAGGTATCGAGGCCGACCATGTCGGCGCATTTCGCGGTGCTGCGGGAGGCGGGGTTGATCGACTCCGAGAAACAGGGCAAGTCCGTGGTTTACGCGTTGCAACTCTCGGTGCTGGAAGATGCATTGCTGGGTTTCGTAAAGGTTTTCGGGCTGGAGCTGCGGGACAGCCGGCCCGGTTCGAGCGTTAAGTCAAAGAGGATTATTAAGCGATGAGCACACAGAAGGTTTTCACCGGCCCCGTCATGGCGGTGGTATGGAGCTTCATCGGCCTGACGGTGTTGGCGCTCGCCCTGACGTTGGCTGGCAATCTCGGCATTCTGGACGCAGTCTTCGTGAAACGCGCCATCGGCGTGCTTATCGGCGTCACAATCATCGTCACCGGCAACTTCCTGCCCAAGATCAGACCGATGAATGCGCCGGGCTGCGATCCCGTTAAAGCCACGGCCGCCGAACGCGTTGCCGGCTGGATGCTCGTGCTGTCAGGGCTCGCCTACCTCGCACTCTTTATATTCGCACCGCTGGACCGGGCGCGGCTCGCGGCGCCCATAATCGGGCTCGCCGCCATCGTCGTGGTCGCGGTGAACTGGCTGTGGCTGGCATGCGGCAGCCTGTTCGGTACCGGCCGGGCTACTGAAAGCGCTGGGGGTCACGGTGGCTGGGGCAGGCAAAGACGCGAGCTGATGATCTGGGTGCTGTTTGCGCTCTTCTATCTCTTTGCGGCGGGTAATGTCGCGTTCCTGGTGGATGACAAGGCGGTGCGCAACGAGATTGCGGCATGGATGCTGCTGGCTTTCTGTCTGTTGTATTTTGTCGTGTTCGCGATCCTGGATATCAGGCGCCGACACAGAAAATCTTTCTAGGGAACCGTGTCTTCGATGTCTTCGGAGTCAGATCTTGCATGCTAGCATGAGCCAGAGTTTGACACCCAAGCCTTTGCTTGGACCGTGAGCAGTGCAAAGAGTATGATCCTCCCATCGGTTGGAGAGTCCCATGAGCGAAATCGTATTTCTCGTTGAAGAAGCCTCGGAAGGTGGGCTTACGGCGCGTGCGCTTGGCGAGTCGATCTTCACCCAGGCCGATTCCATCGAAGTTTTGCGTGAGGAGGTGCGCGACGCTGTTCGCTGTCATTTCGGAGAAGGCAATGGACCGTCCGTCATACGGCTGCACTATGTCAGGGATGAAGTCCTGGCCGCATGAGGCTTCCGCGGGATATGGATGCTGCGGAGCTGATCAAGGCGCTGCAGAGTATCGGCTATCGGGTTATGCGCCAATCGGGTAGCCACATCCGTCTGCAAACCGAGCAGCCGAAACCGCATGCAGTGACGGTCCCCAAACATTCGCTATTGAAGCTGGGAACCTTATCGGCAATCCTGAGCGATGTCGCCCAGCAGCGGGACATGAGCAAAGATGCACTGCTTCGATTGCTGTTTGGGAAATAAGTACGCTGTTGGAGCCGACAATAATCAAGCTGACTCGTCAGACTCACTGCTTGCGATGGCGTCCCTGTCCGCGCGTTGCTGCCGGCTAAAGCGCTCAATCAGATCGTGTTTGCGTAAATAGGCGCGGAACTGATGGTAGCTTAATTTCAGCAGCGGTGCAGCCTGCTTCTGATTGTATCGGGCCGCTTCGAGCGCTTTCTCTATAAGATGAATTTCGATCTCCTTGACGACCTCTTTGAGGTCGCACGGCAAGTCAGCTTCGGCTTGCGGGCGCGCCGGAGCGTTTGTCGGCCCCGGTGCTTTTTCGGCAGTCGCTTCGCTCACGATTCGGTACGGCGAAGCGAACGGATCGAAGACGATTTTATCGATCGGCGCGACTGCGCTGTCGGCACGATGAACCGAACGCTCGACGACATTTTTGAGTTCACGGATGTTGCCCGGCCAGGGATAATTTTGCAGCGCCGTCTGGGCTTCGGCGCTGAAGCCCGCGAACAATTCGCGCTCGAGCTCGCGCGTCACGTTGAACGCAAAGTGTTCGGCGAGCGGCAGGATGTCCGGGAAGCGGGCGCGCAGCGGTGGTACGTTCAACACCTCGAATGCAAGCCGGTCAAGCAGATCGGCGCGAAACCGCCCGGCACGCACCGCGGCGGGCAGATCCTGGTTGGTCGCTCCGACGATACGTACATTGACGCTCACCGTTTTACTGCCGCCGACCCGCTCGAACTGACCATATTCGACCGCACGCAGAATTTTCTCCTGCACACGCAAGGATACGTTGGCGAGTTCGTCGAGAAACAGGGTGCCGCCGTCGGCCTGTTCGAAGCGACCGATGTGCTGACGATCGGCGCCGGTGAACGCGCCGGCCTCATGCCCGAACAGTTCGGTTTCGAGCAGCGACTCGGTCAAGGTCGCACAATTAAGCTTGACCAGCGGCTCCTCCCAGCGATGTGACAGGAAGTGCAGCCGCGAAGCGATCAGCTCCTTGCCGGTGCCCCGCTCGCCGATGATGAGCACCGGCTTGTCGATCGGCGCCATCCTCGACGCTTGATCGAGCAGGCTGAGAAAGTTCGGCGACTCACCGATCATCGGCTCGGCTTCGCCGCTGTTAATCAAGTTGGTCATATTGCGCGGAGTTTAGCGCAAAAGGCTAAGTATAGGGTAAAATCATTATATTCTGAGGCTGTGATTAAACGGCTCAGGGAAAGAAATATTCTTTTCTATCAAAGTCTTAAATCCAAACAGCTGGTTTGGCACGGTTCTTGCTGCATATCAAGTGACAGTTTTGCTAAACCGCTTAATGCAGCCGAGGTAAGCCATGAGTATATTTTCGAGAATGAACGACATTATCAATTCCAACATCAATGCAATGCTGGACAAGGCGGAGGATCCGGAAAAGATCGTGCGTCTGATTATTCAGGAAATGGAAGATACGCTGGTGCAGGTGCGCTCGGCCGCAGCGCACGCGATTGCCGATCGAAAAGAACTCGAGCGGCGCATCGTGACTGTCAGTGCCGACGAGGCCGAGTGGCAGCGCAAGGCCGAGCTCGCTGTCTCCAAGAATCGCGACGATCTCGCTCGGGCGGCGCTTGCCGAAAGAGCACGGGTCAGCGATGCGCTCGCCGCGCTCAAGGAACAGCACAAATATGTGGTTGATGGCCTTGCAAAGCTCAATGAAGACATCGCCGCGTTGCAGGAGAAGCTTGCCGACGCCAAAAATCGTCAGAAATCCTTGCAGGTCCGCCATCAGACCGCGAGCCACCGCCTCGAAGTGCGCCGCCGGATTGCCGATGAGCGCATCAACGACGCGCTCGGTCGCTTTGAATATTTCGAGCGCAAGATGGAGTACATGGAAGGCAAGGTCGAATCCTACGATCTGGGTAAAAAGCGCGGCCTGAATGATGAGTTCGTGGATCTCGAATCGACCGATCAGGTCGAGCAGGAGTTGGCCTCGTTGAAACAGCGCATGGGTGCCGGCGACGGCGCCCAGGCCGATAAAGCGAAATAAAAGGAACCGATCATGTTTGGCAACAATCTTGTGCCGCTGTTCGCGATCTTCGCCATCTTCATCGCGCCGTTGTGGATCATTTTTCACTACGTCTCGAAGGCAAAACAGCACGGCAAGCTGTCCGGCGAAGACGAGAAGATGCTTGAAGATGTCTGGCAACTCGCCAATCGTATGGAAAGCCGGATCAACGCGCTCGAGACGATCCTCGACGCGCGCGCTCCGGAATGGAGGAAGAAAGTATGAACGCCCGGGAACGCTTTGAGAGAACCGTTCGGCATCGTCGCTTTTATCGTAATGACGAGGCCGGGCTCGCAATGGGAGTCTGTGCCGGCGCGGCCGATTTTCTCGGCATCGATGTGTGGCTGGTGCGTCTTGTGACGGTGCTTGCCGGCATATTCTTTACCTTGCCGACGGTCATCGTCTATTTCGCACTCGGCATTCTGGCACGTCACAAGCCGCTCACCTATCGCGGCCCGGGTGCCGAACAGACATTCTGGACACGCGGCCGCCACGCGCGCGGCGAACAGGAGATCAAACAGTGAGCAGCTTTAATTCACGACGGCACCGCGGCCCGAATCGCCTTTACCGCGATCCCGAACGCGGCATGATCATGGGTGTGTGCGCCGGCATCGCCGACTATTTCGGATGGAACCTGACGCTGGTACGCGTCGTCGTCGTTCTGACGTTTTTTTTCTGGTGGGGCATTACGCTCGTAGTCTATGTAATCATGGGCTTCCTGCTGCCGAAAAAACCGCAGGGGCTCTACGAGACTGCCGAAGACGAGACGTTCTGGCGCGGCGTGCGCCGTTCGCCGAGCGAGAGCTTTCACGACTTGCGGCATCGTTTTCGTGACATCGACTTGCGAATGCAGCGTATGGAAGGTTACGTGACCTCGAATCGTTACGATCTCGATCGGCAGTTTCGCGACCTGGAAGACGAGTAACCGGGTGCGCCTCGCTGGTGTTAGGCCTCACGCTTCGCATCTATATGAAGTTCGGTGTTCGGAAAAGCGAGTAACGCGATGACGGCATCTGAACGCGATTCGATCGGCACGTTCGGGAGGAGCAGGGCATAGCCTCAGTTCAGAGGCGCTGCCATCACCAGGCGATCAACCGGATAGCCGCGCTGCTTTGCATGCGCGACGAGTTGCTGGAACCGGTCGCGCGACATAGTCGGTTTGCGCGACAGCACCCACAGGTATTTGCGGCTGGGACTGCCGACCACCGCCCATTGGTAATCCGGATCCAATTCGATTACCCAGTAGTCCGCCCAAACCCATGGCAGCCATGACAGCCAACCGGGTGCAAAGCGCACCTTGAGCGCACCCGCCGGGCCGCCGGCCGACTTGGCGATGCCCAACGCGACATCTTCTTTGCCGGCCTTGGTGCGGCAGGCATTGCGCACACCGATGTTGCCATCCGTGCGCAGCGTGTAGGTTGCCGTAATGTGGTCCTTGCACTTGCGCTGGAAGTACATGGGCAAATGGGCGATCTCGTGCCAGGTGCCGGCATAGCGGTCGAGATCGAGTGCGGACACAGGCTGATTGGGCAGCGATTCGGTCGTCATGGCAATCCTGTTGGCATCCTCGGTTAATCGGTTCCAGCATACTCAATCGATGGTGTCGAATGCTTGTATGCGAAATCCGTTCAATCGATGGGGGCAGACTCGATTGATCACGGACCTAAACTGGTCTCCGGCAAAAATTTGCGCTGTGGTGTCAAACCCGACATTTCACACTTGGCATCAAGCCGATAAACTGCACGGTCCGAGATCCTGGGTTACAGTGCCTTTTCCTGATGCCTCGGCAATGCGAGTGACGCGATGACGACTTCTGCACACTATCCGATCGGCACACCCGGACATCCCTGGGGCGAGGCGGAGGTCGCCGAGTGGCGGTCCCGGCAGACGCGCAAGCGCAGCTACGAAGCAGATGTGATGAGCCGGATCGAGGCCCTGCGCGCACGCTTCGAGGTGGTGCAGTACGGCCAGCTGGACTACGATCCCGATACCTATCCACTATTCGGGATCGAGAGTCGCGCCTGGCGTGACGAGTTGCCCTGCGTGCTAGTGACGGGCGGCGTGCATGGCTACGAAACCAGCGGTGTGCACGGGGCCTTGTTATTCACTGAACGGCATGCAGCGGATTACGCGAGCCGCATCAACCTGTTGATCGCACCGTGCGTGAGTCCTTGGGGCTACGAACGAATTCATCGCTGGAACCCGCAGGCGCTGGACCCGAACCGTTCGTTCCGCGCCGACAGTCCGGCGCCGGAAGCGGCGGCGCTCATGAAGTTGGTCGCGCCGCTCCGCGATCGCTTTGTTCTGCACATCGACTTGCACGAGACCACAGACACCGACGAGTCCGAGTTTCGTCCGGCACTGGCCGCCCGCGATGGCGTCGCGTTCGTGCCGGGCACCATCCCGGACGGTTTTTACCTGTGTGGCGATAGCGAGGATCCGCAACCCGAATTCCAGCAGGCGGTAATTGCGGCAGTGGCGAAGGTTACGCACATTGCCCCGGCCGACGAGAAAGGAGAAATCATCGGCTCGCCCATGATTGCGCCCGGCGTCATCAATTACGCGCTCAGGCAGCTCGGCCTTTGCGCAGGCATCACCGCTGCGCCCTACCGCACGACCACCGAGGTCTATCCCGACAGTCCGCGTGCGACGCCCGAGCAATGCAACGAAGCGCAGGTGGCGGCAGTGCGGGCCGCAATCGCCTTCGCCCTGGCACGCGTGAAATAGGGCAGTCGCCGCGCGGCGTCCTTGCATTGCCCTTCGTTGCCCAGTACTATTGGCATCCTCAAAAGCAGGTGCACGCCGATGAAACGTCTTGCCGTTTTGCTGGTTCCTCTGATACTCGCCGCCTGCGCCAGCAGTTCACCCACGGTCACCACGGAAAGTGCGCCCGGTACGGATTTTTCCCAGTATTGCTCGTTCACGTGGGGCGCCAAGCCCAAGGCCAAGAATCCGCTGGCCGCACAACGCATCGTTGCCGATATCAACGCGCAACTGCAGGCCAGGGGCTGGACCGAGTCCGCCAACGGCGATGTCACCCTGGTCGCGCATGTGGCTACTAACCAGGAACTGACTATGCAAACTTTCTATACGGGTACTACCTACGCCGGCTGGGGCTGGCAACGATACGGTGGCTACCCATACCGTGGCTACCCATACCACGGCGCTGGGGTGAGTAAGGTCAGTTCGCGGACGACGATGACCACCTACGATGTGGGCACACTGGTTCTCGACATGTTCGATACGAAAACCAAGCAAGCCATCTGGCATGGAACGGTCACGCATACCTTGCCCAGCTCGGCCGGTGACGGGTACGGCAAGCTTGATGAGGGCATCGTCAAGATGTTCGCCAAGTTCCCGCCCGGCAGTGCCGCGGGCAAGTAGCTGATCCCGCACTGCGGACCTTGACGTAGTGCCGGAGTCTGTCGCGGGAAAACCGTTCGGATTACGAGGGACGGACTCGATTTATCCACGCCGTGTCAGTTGTAGAGACAGGTGTGAATTCTGTGAGGAAAAAAATGAAAAAATGCGCGCGTACAGTAATTCCTGCTCGAAAGCTGCCGGCACCAAACACGCAGTTTGCAAAACTCGGCCGTCTTAGGCCGAGGCAGTCCGCAGTAATCTCTTCCGCTCGAGGTAGTGCGTCAGCACGACCAGGAAATACGCGGGAATGAGAAACACGGCCGCTCCTACCAGCGCGCCGGGCGAATCCTTACCACCCTCCCACGAGGAAAGAATCTCATCAGCTCAATGATGATAATCAGCCAATAGATGATAAACGCCATATACGCGTAAAAGAGCAGGTGGAGTATCCAGGAAACCACTCCCGAAGGTTTGTACAGCAATAACCACCGCGCCAGCATGTTGCGGTGCGGCGCCTTGGGGTGGTTTTCAGCGGCAGTTTGCACCGGAATCAGCGCAGCGATTAGCATCTTCAAGTCGTTTTCTATACCGTCGAGCACGTGCTGCCGTGCTCCATTTCCGCGACCTTGGCCAGTGACTCGCGTTGTTTGAGGAGCTCCGCGATTTGCTGCCGCAAAGACTGCTTCCGGTTGCTGGTGTCGTATTTGTTTTTGACCCGGTTCCACCAATAGTGGACGGCGGGAAGGAGCAGCGTCAGCAGGATCTCCGGATTCTTCGATACGAAAGTCCCGATGGACATGACGAACGGTTCGGGTGCGGCCATAGCGGGATTATCTCCCTGCATCGTGGGGCTTATTCTGCGCCCTCGGTGGCGGCAGTATACGCCTCATCGGCTCGCTTGAAACCCGAATTCTCGCCCGGCAACGGTTGAACGACCGACGCACAGTTTGACAATGTGCAGCCAGCTCAGATTCGATTGATCCCGGATCTAAACTGACTTCTGCAAAACCTCACGATCAGGTTGCTCGCCGGCATCTCGGCGAGCGACTGCAAGCAGTTCACGCGTGCGATAATCTGCGAACCGGGGATCCGGCTCGCATATGTCCCGACTGTTGACAATCCGGCTGCTGGCGACGCTGATCGGCGTAGGCTGCTTTCTCGCCATACTTCTTTACCCGCGCTCCGGCGTGCTCCCTTTCAACGCGCAGCCGGCGGGGGCGTACTCTCTCGTAGTCCAACCCGATCCTCACTACGCGATGCCGCGCGGCCTGCATGCGGGCGATCGCATCGGCCTGCGCGATCAGACCGTTGCCACCCGCATTTTGTTTGCCATAGGCCACGCTCCGGTCGGTACGCCCCTGTCCTTCGTCGTGCGGCGGGCGGGCGCAACGATGACCGTAACGTTTACGCTGCCGCCGCATTATCAGCCCGTCGACGCGCGCGTATTGGATGCGCTGGTCATGGCCATCCTGCTCGTGCTCGGGCTCGTCACCCTGTGGTGGGGACGAGACTGGCTGGCTTGGGGTTTGAGCCTGTTCGGGCTCGGCATCATCGGCAATACATTCTTGTCGCTGCCCTTTTCGGTCGGGATCCTGCTTCCGGCAGCGTTATTCAGCGACGTGGCCATCCTGCCGCTGCTGCTGGCCGGGCTGTTCCTGACCGCGCTCGCCCTGGTGCGCGATGCGTTGAGCCACCGCACGCGGCTGGCGTTTCTCGTCCTGTTCGTGGCGGCCGTCATTGGCGTGACGGCCTACCAAATCGCCGGCAATGTCACCATTGTCGCCTTGGGCTACATGGGACTCGGAAATGCGGCCTGGAAAATCGTACCGCTCGCCCTGTTCCTGCTTGCGGTGACCCTGCCTCTCCTTACCATCCTGGCCGGCTACCGTCGGGCATCCGCCGAGCGGCGGCTGCGCATCCGATGGATTCTGTGGAGCCTGGCGCTGTTCATCGCATCCATCTACTGGAACAACATTTCCCACGCCACGACGGCTTGGGGGATCGGGGCGTGGTGGGTGGTGACCATCGTCTCTCTGACGGGGTTGCTCTACGCCGTGCTGCGCCACCGGGTGGTGGTGCTGTCCTTCGTGGTCAATCGCGCGATCGCTTTCTCGCTGAGCGCCGGCCTTGTCGTCGGGCTCTTCGCCTTGCTCCAGACCATCATCGAGAACACCGCACTCAATCAGAAGGCGGGGCTATTCCTGACCGTCGTGGTCTCGGTGGCGATGGGCCTTGGATTCGACGTTGTGCGTGGGCGCATCAACCGTGCGATCGAACTGGTGTTCTTCCGCTCGCAGTATCGGGCCGCGACCGCGCTGGAACGTTTCGCCTCCCAGTGTCATTTCATCGAAAGCGAAAACGAACTGCTCGATCAGACCGTCGACGAGACGACGAGCAGCATCGGCGCACTCGGGGTAGCTCTTTACGAACGCGTGCCCGACGGTTACCGTTTACTCCGAAATCGCGGCGCGCAAACGTTTCCACCGTTGATCAAACTGGACGACCGCGCCTTCGTGGCCCTGCGCGCGGAGCGACGGGAACAGGATCTCAACGGGCTTCATAGCGCTCTCGGAGCGAATGGATACGCATTTCCAATGACGGTGCGCGGGACGCTCCTCGGTGCGCTCGTCTGCGGCGCCCGTTCCGAACAGTACACCCCCGCGGAACGAACCCTTCTAAGCCGCCTCGCGCATGAAGTCGGCAACGCGCTCAACGCCATGCGCGCGCGGGAAAACGAAGCTTTGGTCGAGGCACTGGCAATTGGCGAAGCGCCCGTCGATAGCCTGCGCGCACGCGCCCTGCACCTTTACCAGGATCGCCCCTGAACTGATATAACGAATAAGCACGCGGCGTCGCTTTTTACCCTCTTCCGCAGGCCGTTCCGCAGGAGCAGGGGAGACGATCGCAACGGCTCAGGCGTCGGTCGAAGGTCTTTGGCGATGTGTTTGCGCTTTGCATGCTTGTGGCGGCAACGGGCTGGATTCGAATTGACGGCTCATTCGTTTTCAAATGCGCGGATGGTCCAGAAATCGTCTGCAAGGTTGTTGTTGGACGCGTAGTCGTAGGGCATCGTGAAGTAGCCCTTCATGCCCCAGTCGGCGCCCCAGGAATTACGGATCAGCAATCGTTTCGTTGCATCGTTATAACCGACGGCACAAATTGCATGACCGCCGCAGCTTTTTTCGCCGGGCTTGGGCAGATTCAACTTGCCCGTTTTGATGATGGCGGCTGATTCGAATGCACTGTAAACCGTGAAGCCGAAGACAAACGGATAACCCTCCGCCAGGCACTCCCGCATCTGCTTCAATCCGATGATGCGATGGTAGGATGTGATCCGATGATCGGCGGCCTGCTTGTAGCAGACTGCGGACGGCTTCCTTTTAATCATGGCGATCTTGAAGGGCCATTCGCTTTCGGGGCAGACGCCTTGCTTGACCAGCGATTTGACGCCGTTGCGGATAGCCGCTCCCTGATCCGAGTTGACGTCGCCTTCCATCGCTCGTTCGTTGTAATAAATGAACAGGCGACTCAGATTCACCGCCGGCCGGCTGGCTTTCTTTTCGAGGAATTCCAGATTACCGACCAGCGCGTTGGCCGTGCAACTGCTGGTATTTCCCTGGTTTTCCACGGACGAACAGCCCGCCCTCAGATCCACCTTTGAGGGCAGCTTCTTCGGCGGTGTGGCGATGGCGGCATAGAGCTTGTCCCGATAATCCGGCCGGTCGGGTATCCACCCGTACCAGCCATTCACTTTTGATTTCGACATAGCCATCTCCTAGGGTTGTCTGTTGGGGTTGAATGGGGTCCGTCGGTGCCGAACGCCGGCATCGCAGTGATGGCGACGAGGGCGGTGGCGTTGACGAGTTTGATGGTGGGCTGGACTTTCCACAGTCGACCGGAACGGCAACGCCAAGCCGCGGCACAACATGGCCGAAAACGGTTTCCCGGGGTTTCCGCGATTGATCGAGGCCATGGTGAACCTCCCGCCGATCGGGTAGCGGAGATGCCTATATTACGCCCGCATCGGGTCACGGAAAACGCCCCTGCGGGGGACCGATGACGGCCCGCGGCGGCGCCCTTGCGTGCGTCTCGCGGGTAGCGCTTGCAAGGGGGTGAAATAAGGCGTCTAATGCTGCGCAAAGGCTGCCGCGCAGCGCCAGATTACGAAGCGGGGGTTGATCCGCAACGTCGGAGGCGCTAATGAAAAAAGGTGAGGAGGGGGCCGGTATGTTCGCTTCGCGAGCAAGCGGTTGAAATTGGGCGTTGGAATACAATGGAGGGATCAATGAAAAAAGGCGGAACGAACAGGGGAAAGATTCTGAAGGTACTCTTGGCGATTGCCATCGTTGTACCGCTGGCCGCCGGCATTACCGCTTGCAGCAGGTCGGAGAAAGCGGCGCCTCCGCCTCCCGCAGCCGCAGAACCGGCTTCGCCGCCTCCGCCGCCGCCTGCCGAAGGCCCTAAACATGCGAAGCAATACCGAGTTGCTCGAGTCCCGTCCGCGGATCTCGATAAATATTCCGTTACGGTCTCGGCTACCCAACAGATGCAGATGCCCGGTCCCCCGGGCGAACTTAGCGTATGTATCGGCGTGCCGGGTGAAGCAAGTTGTATTCAGCAACCCGATCAGGCGGGTATGGCTTCTGAAACGGAAGCGCTAGGGGCCTCGGGCAATACGGCCAAGGTTACGCCGTACACGCTTGGAATTGACGTCGAGCCCAAAGAGAGTATCTGTGAAAAAATCGTCCCGAGTGGCTCGGAAGTCCGATTCACGCTGACCCCGACCCAATCGGGCACATTTACAGTCGGTGCAGACGTCGCTCTTTACGACTCGACGGATTGCAGTGGAACGCCGGTACCGAAATCGGCGAAATCGGTCTCAGTCAAGGTCAGCGTGAACAAGAAAGGCGTCATAGAAGGTGGACTGTCGAAACTTGGACAAATTACGTGGGATCATTTCCTGACTTTCTGGGGAACATTAATAGGCATCGTCTTCGCCTTGATCTTGTTCCTGATCCGGAAGAAACTGTACAAATGGTTCGGCTTCAAGGACAAGGAATAAGTGAAATAAGAAAATGGGTTCTGACTCCTTTTGCCCTACTGAACAGGCAACGGTAAAGGCGATGCTGAAACTTCGCGTCAACAGTTTTGCGATCTCCATCGACGGTTATGGCGCCGGGCCTGATCAGGATCTCCAGAATCCGCTCGGAGTCAGGGGGGCCGAGTTGATGGAGTGGTTCTTCCATACGCGCGTGTGGCGCAAGATGCACGCCCAAGGCGACGGCGAGACGGGTGTCGACAACGGAATCGCGGAGCAGGGCTTCGAGGGAATCGGCGCCTGGATTCTCGGGCGCAACATGTTCGGTCCGGTTCGCGGACCGTGGCCGGACGACAACTGGAAGGGTTGGTGGGGTGGCGAGCCGCCGTATCACACGCCCGTCTTCGTGCTGACGCATCATCCGCGGACGCCTCTCAAGATGGCGGGTGGGACGGAATTTTGCTTCGTCACCGAAGGCATCGAGGCCGCGCTGGAGCAGGCAGGTGCTGCGGCGGGCGGTCGCGATGTTCGTCTCGGCGGTGGTGTTTCCACGATCAGGCAGTACCTGCGCGCTGGCTTGATCGACGAGCTGCATCTCGCAGTCTGCCCGGTTCTGCTGGGTTCGGGAGAGCATCTCCTGCATGACATCGATATGCGCGCCCTGGGCTACGAATGCGCGAATTACGTCGCGGGCGAACGCGCCATGCACGTCTTCCTTCGCAAGCGCGCGTAATCGACAGCGTCGATAAGTGCAGGAACCATTTCTCTGGCGCAAGATCTCGTAACTTGACGCTGCCGAGCGAAAGCGGGACATTAGACTTGGTGGAACGGCCGAGGACGAGATGAAAAAACTGAAGCATGAAACGGAACTGGTTCACGAGGCGATCATCGCCGGCATGAAATATGCGGAGGCCCGGCGTGCGGCGATATTCGAGCCGACGGATTCGGCTCCGGAGAAGATTCTTTACATCTATCGCCTGCTGGTGCATGACAAGCTGATCCAGGCGCTGCCCGAGGACCAGGTTTCCCAGCAAACCATGCGCCACAAGCTCGCCATCTGGTATTCGAAGAGCCTGCCCGAAGGGCATCCGCTTTTGGGGTAGAGGCGTCGTATACGAAGGGCCGCGCGGGCTGGCGCTTTATTAAGCCGTTTCCGCGGCCTTGCGACGATTCAGCCTTGCATTATCCCGCGTCGTTTTTGTCCGCTGGCGGCGATTCGCCGGCGAGATTTAGGCCGCGGAGTTGCGTTGCCAGTGTTTCGCCGCCGATGCCGCGTGTGAAGTCCAGCGTGCGGATCGGGAACGGGATCGTGATGCCGTTCTCGTCGAAGGCACGCTTGATGCGCATCACCGCTTCGCTGCGCGCCGCGAGATAGTCCGGCTGGCGGTAGAAGTCGATCCAGAAGCGGATCTCGAAATCTATCGAGCTGTCGCCGAAGCCGTCGTAGAAAAACTCGACCTGCCGGTTCTGATCGCGGTTTTCGATGGCTGCGACGGCTTCGGTCGCCACCCGCTTCACCTTCTCCAGATTCTCACCGTAGGAAATTCCTATCTGAAGGTCTATCCGACGCTTTCCACTTTCGCTGTAATTGATAATCTCATTGTCGAAAATCTTCTTGTTGGGCAGATAGACCAACTGACCCTCGGGTACGCGCAGCCAGGTCGAGCGCAGCGCGATCCGCTCGACCACGCCGAAGTAGTCGCCGCTGCCGATGATCTGCCCGACCCGGAAGGGTCGTTGGATGGATAGATAGATGCCGGCAACGTAGTTCTCGCCCGTGGACTGGAAGGCAAGTCCGAGCACGAGGCCTAGGATGCCGACTCCGGCGAGCAGCGAAGTGACCGTCTTGTCGAGGCCCAGCACGTCGAGCGCGACGAAAAGACCCGCTATCGTAGTGAAAATGAAGACCGCGATCGCCGTGAGGTCGATGACTTCGTGGCCGACGGAAAAACGCCTCAGTACCTTGCGCAGCACCCGGTCCAGAAGTTTGGCAAGAAGCCAGAACAGCAGCACGACGAGGAGCGCTATGACGATATTCGGCAGCAGCAGGAGCAGGCCGTGACCCCAGTTTTCGAGCTTTCCGAGCAGATCCGTCAACGCTTTTTGCAAAGGCATCTCTGTTTCGTTCGCCGCCCCCTGCCGGAATAATATGCGCAAACCACGTGCCGTGTCTAATCAGCCGGCGCGCGTTGTTCCACTTCATTTAACAGTATCCCGAAGTCGCTCCTCCAGGCAGAATCACTTGTCATGAAGAAAAATAAGGCGTTTAATGCTGTGCAAGGGCTGCTGTGAACAGATTACGGCGTGAGCGGATCATGTCGTTTCGGGAGGTTTTTCTGAAATCATCATTGGCAGAGCTGTTGTCCTGCATTCCAGACCAGCCGTCGGGGGAGTGGCCCGAAGGCCGACGCTAGGCACTCGCGTTTTCTCACGGCACGATGTCGGCGTTGACTATATGCAGCGGGCGGAGCGGATCCTCAGAAACCTCATGCGAGAGAGGAGGTTTACATCATTCGCACAGGCGTCGGCGAGTTATTGATTGACGGCATTCGCAACATGTTCCAGCCCTGCGAAATTTTCTTTGTCGGCTCCGGCATAGAGCATCGCTTCGAGAACTTCTCGCCGGACTTCTCCACTTGGATCTTTTTCTGGGGACCGAACGGCGGCGAATCTGACAGGTCGGTGAATAGCTGATGGAGATGCGCGGGGACGTGGTTTGCCTTTGTGACGTGTCAGCCGGGTATCCGCACTCGATTGGCACGGGTCGTTGGTACAATTACTCAATTTTGAGGATGCATCTTCGTAATTCGGATCCTTGGGCTTTGAAATGAATTTCGTTTTTTCTTCGAATCTTCCGGCGCTTTGAAGTCGGACGAGTAATCGTATAGCCCGATAACTGTTGCTGGAGATTCGAGCTGTGTGAATGCGGCTGGAGATTCACCGCAAAATTTGACGCTTCAAATTCGAGGCCGTGATGAACGAACAAATCGGCGCGATCTCCAGACAGGATGACCCCAGGCAGGTGCAGTGGACTCGTCGACGCCGCTTCGCTTTTGTCCTGATGGCCTACGCGTTCGCGGCGACGATGCTCGGCACTACGCTGCCGACTCCGCTGTATCCGCTCTATCAGACCCGCCTTGGCATTTCCGAACTGATGGTGACGATTATCTACGCGGTCTACGCCGTCGGGGTAATCGCTGCGTTGATAGTGGCCGGCGGCTGGTCCGATCAGGTCGGCAGACGGCGAATGCTGTTCGCGGGCATTGTCCTGTCCGGCGCCAGTGCCGTGGTATTTCTGGCCGGGGGCGGACTGATGTCGCTTTTTATCGGGCGCGTGTTTTCCGGCCTTTCCGCCGGCATCGTCACCGGCACGGGAACGGTTGCGATCGTCGAGCTTGCGCCCGATGGAAGTCGCGGCCGGGCTACCCTGGTCGCAACCGCCGCGAACATGGGCGGTCTCGGTCTCGGTCCGCTGTTGGCCGGGCTGCTCGCTCAATATACGCCATTGCCGCTCAAACTTTGCTTCATCGTTGATCTCGCGTTGCTGGTCATAGCGCTGGCGGGTGTTTGGTGCGCGCCGGAAACCGTGACTCTCGCCAAGCGGCCGCGCCTGCGCCCGCAACGTCTGCAAGTTCCTTCGCAGGTGCGCGCCGTGTTCGTGCCGTCGGCCATTGTCGGATTCGCGGGGTTTGCCGTGCTCGGGTTGTTCACCGCCGTTGCGCCCGCCTTCCTCGGCGAAATACTAAAGTTATCGAACCATGCACTGACGGGAGGGGTGGTGTTCGTGGTTTTCGCTGCCTCCACACTCGGCCAGCTCTCGCTCAAATACGTGTCCGAGCGTTGGGCGCTCCCGATCGGATGCCTGATACTCGCTGCGGGTGGCGGACTGCTCGGCGTCGCTATCGGCGTTGCGTCCCTCGGCCTGTTGATAGCCGGCGGCGTCGTGTCCGGGATCGGTCAGGGGCTGGCCTTCCGCGCCGGCATGGCGGCAGTGACGGCGGGCAGTCCGCCTGAGCGTCGCGGCGAAGTCGCCTCCACTTTTTTCGTCGTGCTCTACGTGGCCATCTCGATCCCGGTGATCGGAGTGGGCGTGGCGGCCGAGAAGCTCGGCCTGCGAACGGCGGGTGTCTGGTTCGCGATCGTAGTCGCCGTGCTGGCCTTGATTGCGCTCTTAACGTTAGCGGTGGTTCGCGGGCGCGTTTCGAACGGCGCGCAACCCACACGGGGTAAAAGCGTAAACGCAGAATAGGGCGCTCCCTGCCAAGCAACCTCCGATCAATTCATCTTTTGACAGATGCTTAAGGATGCCGGGTTCGTTAGACCTGCGAATCTTAAGTATCGAGCCCGCTTGCCCGTCGTCAATCCCGCGCGTAGAAGCCGTTTCGGCGACTGGTGCGGCAGTGCAGCGTATCCGGCCTGCCCGTCAGCCGACAAGATCAACACATCAACTGGAGAACGGGCGATGAAACACATGATTTTTATAGCAGGAGCAGCGGCATTGTTAGCGACGCCGCTGAGTGCAGGGGCCTCCGGTCCCATGATGCGGCCCGGCCTGTGGGCCGTGACTGCAAAGATGACAATGGCGAACCGGCCTCTATTTCTGGACGAACACGTGTACAAACAATGCATTACGCCAGCGCATATCGTGAAAAACAACATCACCCCTCGGTTTGCAACGGCTGCTGGTATGAGCTGTGCCCGGAAAAGCTTTATGCGATTCGGAAACAGCGCGACCTACACGCTCGTGTGCACCGGCGAAGGCAACAAGACGACGTCCCAGGGGAAAATGACCTTTACGTCCCTGACTTCATACGCCGCAACGATCCATACCGCGGGACGCATCGGCAACATGAATGTAGATACCACCCGAACGGTAAAAGCCAAGCGCGTAGGCAACTGCGGGGGCTGAGCCTGGAAGTCGCCGCCGGCCTCGGCGGTTAAAAACTGCAATGCGGCTTTATGCGGACAAGCGAAGGTGGCCGCCAAGCGTGAGCCCACGGAGCTAGTGATCGAGTTGACGGCGTATTTGGTCCGCTTACGCTTGATGCGCGGACCGCGGCGCGAGTCAGAAAAGATGCAGGCGGGCGCGGAAGAAGATGGCGATTTCGATGAGCAGGATGGCTAGCACGACGTATTGTCCCCATTCGGCAATGATGCGCAGCGCGGGGTGCCAGAGGTCGCCGGTAGGACTAGAAGCGACGGCGAGATGGCGATAGAGCGCAAGGCTGAAGGCGTAGAACATGCCGTAGGTGAAGTTGCGCGCCCACTGTGTCGTGTCGTACACGAGCAGGCCCCGGCGAAAACCGCGTCGGTGTTCGCGCTCGCACAGGCGCACGAATTCCAGCGTTTCGATCACAACGAATAGCACGAGCGCGACTTCCCACACACCGAGCAGCACGTCGGAGACGAAGTTCGAGGTGAGCACCAGGGCGAGACCGGTGATGGACACGGCGCCGTGCACGATGCAGTTGGTGTTTTTCCATTCGACCGCGAGCAACCAACTCCCTTCCGCGTGGTAATGCAGGGCGATGAGCACCAGCCCAGAGCACAGGAAGATCATGTCGAATGCGACCATGCCGATGGCCACCGGCACGGGAAACGCCGCACCGAAGGCGGTGTGCAGGGCGATGACGATGGATTGCGTGGAGACGGTCGCGAGCAGAATCACCCCGTTGGCGTTTTGCTTGAGCGGATGACGCCACAGCCGGGCGTAACCCTGCACGAACAGCACCACGTAGGGAAGATAAATCGCGACCGCGAGAAGCGCGATCGCTTTGCCGAGGAGTAATGCTTGTGGCAGCGTATGAAGAACGAGGACGGAAAGCACGGCAGTGCCTGCAACCCAGGTGCCGATGGCGAAACGGCGCAGCGGATGCGCGACGTGCATGCGAAAGTGCCGGTTGATCGCGGAAACGAAATAAGATCCGGCGAGAAAAATCCAGATCACCAGAAGTTCTATCGCCACAAGCTGCGCGATGAGCGGTGTATAAAACGGCAATTGCGGCAGCGAGGCGTCCGCGAAGATGCCGATGGCCATCACAATGGCGCCGGCGGCGGTCGCCGAATAACCGCGATGCCTGAAACGCGAGCGCACCAATGCCGAAAGCGCCAGCAAGACGATAAATGCCACGATGTCAACGATGAGCGCGGTGTTCATGGCGGCGGTAATCGGGCAGGGCTTTCACATTGTTCGAAACGTCAGAACTTCCTTATTGTGCCGCATCGAAAAGATTCCCCGCGAACTTCCCGTTGCCGCCTGTGCGGAAAGCGGGGGCAGAGGCGTTGAGTATGGCGACAAGCGGCTGCAAAACGTAGCGAGCGAAGGCGGCTTGGGCGCAGCCGGAGCGCAGAAACCGCAGTTTACACGTGAGTAAATGAGGATTTCGAGCACCGCCTGCGCCCAAGATGCCGAGCGCAGTAGTTTTGCAGCCGCTTGTCAGCCGCGGCGGCGGCGCATCACCAACAGACCGCCGCGCACGGCCCGGATCAGCGGCAGGTTAATCGTGCGTTCGGTCATGCGCTCTTCGTTCAGGTCGATTAGCCGCCCCTGCAGGACGTGTTCGATGGTCATTACGCTCAGCACCTCGCGCGGATCGTCGCGCGCGACGATCGGCAGGTTGGCGATTTCGTGCTCGGCCATCAGATTCGCGAGTTCGCGCAGCGTCATGTCCGGGTAGCCAAGCACCATCTCACGGATCATCACATCGTCGAGCAGGGTGTCGGGTGTCGCGGCGAGTTCGAATGCGGCATCGAGCAGTTGATGGCGCGTAATCAGGCCGATCATGAGGTTGTCCGCGTCCAGCACCGGATAGAGCCGCTGGCCTTGTTCGAGTTTGCGTTTGCCGCCGCTCGACCAGGCACCGGCCGCTTCCGTCGCCGCTTCGCGCAGAGTGGTGCCGGAGCGAAAGCTCACGAAATTGCGCGGCATGATTTCGCCGGTCAGAAACACTTCGAGCGGATCTACCGAGTATTCGCGCGTGACGTGCGTGCCCTTGCGCACTACCTTTTCGGTCAGCACCGAGCGCTTGAGCACGAGCGCGGAGAGCAGAAACGCCGCCGTCGAAGCGATCACCAGCGGTAACAGGGCGTCCCACTGGTGGGTAAGTTCCATGGCGAAGATGACGCCGGTGAGGGGGCTGCGCATGACGCCGCCTACCACGGCGGCGAGACACATCAGCGACCAGAACCCGGGTGCCACAGCCGGGAAGACCAGGCTCAATACCGCGCCGAGTGCCGCGCCGATCATGAACACCGGCGCGAGCACGCCGCCCGAGGTGCCGGAGCCGAGCGACAGACTCCAGATCAGGGTCTTGATCACCAGGATGCCGATGATGAGGGAAAGCGTCGCCTTGCCTTCGAGCAGGGTGCGGATGACGTCGTAGCCGACGCCGAGCGCGCGCGGCTCGAACAAACCGCCGATGCCGATGATGAGCCCGCCGATCGCCGGCCACCACATCCAGTGGATCGGGAGTTTGCGGAAAGTGTCTTCGGACAGATACACGAGGGCGGTCGCAAGCCACGCGACGAAACCGCCGATGAGCCCGGCCACCACGCAGAGCCCGAGCACGGCGGGGCTGAAGGCGCCCAGCACGTAATGGGTCGCGAAAATCGGTGCGAAGCCGAGCAGCGGCCAGCGGATCGCCGTCGCGACGACCACGGCAATGGTGACCGGCACGAAGGAGCGCGGGCGCATCTCGAAAAGCAGCAGTTCCACTGCGAGCAGGATCGAGGCAAGCGGCGCGTTGAAGGTGGCCGCCATGCCGGCGGCGGCGCCCGCTACGAGCAGCGTCTTGCGCTCGTCGGCGGTGAGCGAGAGCGTCTGCGCGAGCAGGGAACCGAAGGCACCGCCGGTCATGATGATCGGTCCCTCGGCGCCGAACGGTCCGCCGGTGCCAATGGTGATTGCCGAAGAAACGGGTTTGAGAATCGCAACACGCGGCTTGATCTTGCTGCCGCCGCGCAGGATCGCTTCGATCGCCTCCGGCATGCCGTGCCCGCGGATTGCTTCCGAGCCGTAACGCGCCATTAGGCCGACGATCAACCCGCCGACCACGGGCGCGGCGACGATCAGCCACCACATATCGTGCCCGCCGCTTGGTGCGACCAGCGAAAGTGCCACGCGCTGGTAAAACACAAGGTTGGTGATGAGTCCGATCAGCTTGAGAAGCGCATCGGCGACCAGTGCCGCCACGCCGCCGACCGCGAGCGCGAGCGCGCAGATCAGGAGCATGCGCGGATGCGCATTGAAATCGCCAAGCCGGCGCGGCACGCGCGGGCGGCCCACAGGGGGCGGCAGCTTGTTATTCATTTATTCGCAGAACGTAGTTCACGAATTGCCGATCGGCTCTCGAAAATTTTGTTGTCGCCTGCTCAGGCGTAGGAATAACCGAAGGCGGCCTCGAAGCGGGCGGCGAATTCATCGGCCGTGAAACGGTGATTCTGGGTGCCTTCGCTCGCGATCTTGATCGAGCCCGCGAGCGAGGCGATGCGCCCGACGGTTTCCCATTCGAAGTCGTTCATCAGCCCGTAAAGGAGCCCCGCGCGATAGGCATCACCGCAGCCGGTCGGGTCCACCACCGCAGTCGCTTCCACCGCGGGAATCTCGTACTGTTCGCCGCCGGAGTAGATGATCGAACCATGCGCGCCGCGCGTTACGACGAGCGCTTCGACGCGTTCGGCGATTTCTTCGAAACCCAGCCGCGTCTTTTCGCAAAAGACGCCTGCCTCGTAGTCGTTCATGGCGAGCCATGTCGCCTGTTCCATGAAGCCTTCTAGTTCCGAGCCGTCGAACATGGGCAGTCCCTGGCCCGGATCGAAGACGAAGGGCAGGCTCGCGGCGGAGAATTCCGCGGCGCGCTGAATCATGGCCTCGCGGCCGTCGGGGGCGACGATGCCGATGCGCGCATCGGCAAGTTGGGGCAGATGCTGCTCGTGGGCGCGCGACATGGCGCCGGGATGAAACGCGGTGATCTGGTTGCCGTCGTCATCGGTAGTGATGTAGGCCTGAGCGGTATAGACATCGCCGAGTTCGAGGATGTGGCCGCGGGCGATGCCGTTCTCGTCCAGCCATTTCGCGTAGGAAGCGAAATCGCGGCCGGCCGCCCCGACCGGCAATGCTTTTTCGCCGAGCAATGTCAGCGTGTAGGCGACGTTGCCCGCGCAACCTCCGAATTCGCGCCGCAACTCGTTCACCATGAATGCGACCGACAGCCTGTGGATCTGGTCGGGCAGTATGTGTTCGGCAAAATGTCCGGGGAAACGCATGATGGTGTCGTAGGCGAGTGATCCGGATATTAGTGCGCTCACGTGGAGCCTCCTGTTTGGTATGAAAGATCCAGCTCGCGTGCGGCCTTGACGTCATCGAGCCGTCCGACGGGCGTCGTGTACGGTGCGCCCTTGAGCTTGTCGGGTTCGCTACGCGCTTCGGCGAGAATGGCACCCATCGCCTCGACGAACGCATCGAGCGTTTCCTTCGCTTCGGTTTCGGTCGGCTCGATCAGCAGGCATTCCGGCACGAGCAGCGGAAAGTACGTGGTTGGCGCGTGGAAGCCGTAATCGAGCAGCCGCTTGGCGAAGTCCATCGCCGTCACGCCGTTCTCTTTCGCAAGCTTTTTCAGGGTGACGATGAACTCGTGGCTCGCACGCCGCTCCGGATAGGCAAGTTCGAATCCGGCGTCGGCGAGGCGCTGCGCGAGATACGCCGCATTGAGCGTCGCAAACTCGGCGACGCGATGCATGCCTTCGACACCGAGCATGCGGCTGTAGACATAGGCGCGCAGCAGCACGCCGATGTTGCCGTTGAAGGCGGAAAGGCGCCCGATGGATTGCGGCCGATCGGACTCGGCGAGCAGGCAGTAAGCGTCGCCGTCCTTCGCGACCAGCGGCAGCGGCAGGAAGGGTTCGAGCCGCGGCCCGACGGCTACCGCACCCGCGCCCGGGCCGCCGCCGCCGTGCGGCGTGGAGAAGGTCTTGTGCAGGTTGAAGTGCATGACGTCGAAGCCCATGTCGCCGGGGCGCACCTTGCCGAGAATCGCGTTCATGTTGGCGCCGTCGTAATAGAGCATGCCGCCGGCGGCATGCACGATTTTGGCGATCTCGGCGATGTGCCGTTCGAATACCCCGAGCGTAGAGGGATTCGTCAGCATGATCCCGGCCGTCTTCGGGCCGACCGCGGCCTTGAGTCCGTCGAGCTCCACGTCGCCGTCGGCGCCGGTTCGGATCTCGCGCACGGTGTAGCCGCACATGGCGGCGGTCGCGGGATTGGTGCCGTGCGCGGCGTCCGGCACGATAATCTCCGTGCGTTCGGTATCGCCGCGTGCACGATGGTAGGCGCGGATCATGGCGACGCCGGTGAATTCACCCTGCGCCCCTGCCATTGGCGCAAGCGACACCGCACGCATGCCTGAGACGGCTTTCAGGATGTCCTGCAATTCGTAGAGGCAGGTGAGTATGCCCTGGCCGGTCGAATCTGGCGCGAGCGGATGACGATTCAGAAATCCGGGAAGCAACGCGAGCGTATTCGATGCGCGCGGGTTGTACTTCATGGTGCAGGAGCCGAGCGGATAAAAGTGCGTATCGATCGAAAAGTTCTTCTGCGAAAGGCGCGTGTAGTGGCGCACGGCGTCCATCTCGGAAACTTCGGGCAGCGCGGGCGGCGCCTCGCGCAGCAGCGCGGTAGGCAGGTCATCGGTCGCGAACTCGCCTGCCGGCGCCTGTGCGCGGGCCTGGCGTCCCGGTCGTGAATGCTCGAAGATCAGCACGCGTCGAGCGCTTGGAGTGCCGCTTCGTAACCGGGTTCCTGCCCGATCTCCGGCACCAGTTCGGTGTAGCGAACGGTGTTGCCGGCATCCAGCACGACCACGGCGCGCGCCGTGAGCCCCGCCAGCGGACCGTCGGTGATGAGCACGCCGTAGTCGTTCGCGAATTTTTTGTTGCGGAACATGGCGAGCGGTACTACGTTGCTCAAGCCCTCGTTGCCGCAAAAGCGCTTTTGTGCAAACGGCAGATCGGCCGAGACGACGAGCATGACCGTGTCGGGGTGATCCTTCGCGTAGTCGTTGAACTTTTTGGTCGAAATCGCGCACACGGGCGTATCGAGGCTCGGCACGATGTTCAAAAGTTTTTTCTTGCCCTTGAAATTGGCAAGCGACGCGTCAGCGAGATCGCCGCTGGTGAGCTTGAAGTCGGGCGCGGGCTTGCCTTTCGAAGGCAGCTCTCCGATGGTGTGAATGGGATTGCCCTTGAGCGTGATTTTGGCCATGGTGTTAACTCCTGTCGTGTACGGAAACGGTGGCGATTCGAGCCTTGGCAGGTAACTCCGATTTCAGGGCTTCGGCGAGCGCCGCGGCGTAACGGTCGAGGTCGTCCTCGGTCTTGGTCTCGGTTGTGCAGACGAGCATCGAATCGGCGAGTTCGGGCGCGGCATGGGTGAGATCGTAGCCGCCGACGATGTCGCTTGCCGCAAGCATCTGCGCGAGCACTGCATCTGCATCGCAGCCGAGCGTGATCGCGGCCTCGTGAAAGAAGGGCGCCGTGAAGCGTCGGCTGCACCCGATGGCTTCGCAGCGGGTGATGAGCCCGCGGGTACGCTCGTGGCTCGCCGCCGCGACCTGGCGCAGTCCCCGCGATCCGACGAGCGCCATGTGGATCGTCGCCGCGGTAACGGCGAGCCCCTGATTGGTGCAGATGTTGGAAGTCGCCTTGGATCGGCGGATATGTTGCTCGCGCGCCTGCAATGTGAGCACGAAACCCGTGCGCCCCTGGGCGCCCGTCGTGCGCCCAACGATGCGGCCCGGCAATTGGCGCACGTGCGCCTTGCGGCAGGTCATGAAGCCGAAATACGGTCCACCCGAACTCATAGGCACACCGAGCGGCTGACCTTCGCCGCAGGCGATGTCGGCGCCCGCTTCGCCCCAGGCGCCCGGTGGTTTGAGTAGCGCGAGGCTCACCGGATTGACCGCGCCGACGAGTGCAAGCCCACGTTCGCGCGCATAACGTTCCAGTCGATCTACGTCTTCGAGTACGCCGAAGAAGTTGGGCTGGGCGACGATGAGTGCCGCGGCGGGGGGTGCGTCGGCGAGCGCCCGCTCGCTCATGCGTCCGCTCGCAGCATCCCAGGCGATTTCATGAAACGTGATTTCCTGCGGCGCACAAATGGTTTCGAGCACCGCCTTGTAGCGCGGGTTGAGCGCGGCGGGAACGAGTACGCGCCGCGTCGTGTCCTTGCGCTGGATACGCAGCGCCATGAGCGCCGCCTCGGCAAGTGCCGAAGCGCCGTCATAGAGCGAAGCGTTGGAGACCTCGAGCCCGGTGAGCGCGGTCATCATGGATTGAAATTCGTAGATGAGCTGGAGCGTGCCCTGGCTGGCCTCGGCCTGATACGGCGTATAGGAACTGTAGAACTCGCCGCGGGTCGCGATCTCCCAGACCGCGGCCGGAATGTGGTGCTCGTAGGCGCCGGCGCCCAGGAAGGACAGCGGCGTGCGGTCGGCCCGTGCACGTTCGCGCATGAGCCGGGCGATTTCCTGTTCGCTCAATCCCGACGGCACGCCATCGAGACGTTCGATGCGCAACTCGCGGGGGATTTCGTCGAACAACTCGCCGATGTTTCCGACACCGACCGCGGAAAGCATTTCGCGGACGTCGTCTTCAGTATGAGGAATGAAGGGCATGGACGGCGGTGCCTCAGCTTTCGGATTCGATATAGGTCGCGTAGCCCTCGGCGTCCATGAGCTTGTTCGGCAGTCCTGCTTCGGCAGGACGAATGCGCAGCAGCCAGCCCTCGCCGTAGGGATCCTGATTGACCAGTTCGGGGCTGGTAGCGAGCGCCTCGTTGGCTGCGGCAACCTCGCCGTCCACCGGGCTGTAGACATCGGAAGCGGCCTTGGTGGATTCCACTACCGCGCAGCCTTCGCCCGCGCTGAGTTCGGCGCCTGTTTCGGGCAATTCCACGTAGACCAGATCGCCAAGGGCGTGCTGGGCATGCTGGGTTACTCCGAGTTCGAGCGTGCCGTCCTCAAGTTCGCGCAGCCACTCGTGGGTTTCGCTGTAATGCAGATCGGCGGGTATGTCGCTCATGATTTCCTCCTTGCGGAACGACGGTCAGTCGTAGTTGACGCGCACCTTGCCCCGGCGCACGAAAGGTGGTGCCACGATTGCGGCCGACAGCTTGCGATTGCGGATGACGACGGCGGCCTCGGTCTCTGTCCCCGCGGGAATGCGGGCGAGTGCGATCGAGCGGCCCAGCGTGGGCGCAAAGCCGCCGCTGGTAACCACACCCTCGCCCGTGGTCGTTTGCACCGCTTGGCCGTGACGGATCACGCCGCGATCTTTGAGTACGAGGCCAACGAGACGGAGACCGTCGCGTTCGGAGCGCGCACGTTCGAGGGCTGCACGACCGATGAAGTCCCGATCTTCGGGATCCAGGGCAACTGTCCAGCCGAGGTTCGATTCGTAAGGATGGGTGGTCGCGTCCATGTCCTGACCGTAGAGGTTGAGTCCGGCCTCGAGCCGCAGCGAATCGCGCGCGATGAGCCCGCACGGCGTCACGCCGGTCTCGACGAGAGCCCGCCACAATCCCGCCGCGCGCCCGGCGGGCAGCATCAGCTCCCAGCCGTCCTCGCCGGTGTAACCGGTACGAGCGATGAGCCAGTCGCCGCTTTCGGCGGCGGTAAAGGGCTTGAGTTCCAGCGCACCACCCTTGAGCGCTTCGGGCAGCACCGCCGCCGCAAGCTCGCGCGCCCGCGGGCCTTGCACGGCGAGCATGGCCAGATCCTCGCGCTCGGAGACGCGCACGCCGAAGTCATCGGCGTGACGGCGAATCCAGGCGAGATCGCCCTCGCGCGTGCCCGCGTTCACCACCGTGCGGTAGCGCCCGGGCCCGCGATAATAGGTGATGAGATCGTCCTTGATGCCGCCCTCGGGGTTAAGCATGACGCCGTATTGGGCCTGGCCGGGCGTTGTCAGGCGGCCGACGTCGTTCGCATAGAGCCGGCGCAAAAGCTCCCCGGTGCGCGCGCCCTCGAAGTCCACGATGCCCATGTGCGAGACATCGAATAGCCCCGCGGCTTCACGCACGGCGCGGTGCTCGGCCAGTTCCGAGCCGTAGGCGAGCGGCATCAGCCAGCCGGCGAAAGGCGCCAGGCGGGCGCCCGCTGCCTCGTGCTCGGCGTAAAGCGGGGTTTTGCGCTCCATGAAGTCCTCGCGATGAAAACGGATCGGGCGCCGCTTGCGCCGATGCCACGAAGGCCCAAATATGCGGGCCGATCACGCCATATCATAAGGCGTATGTAAAAATATGATGGACTTGACAGGCCATTGTTTCAGCCCCGATGAACGAAGAGAGCCCGCTCAAACCCCGCCGTGCCTCCGTTGGTGTGCGCGTGGGCGTGGTCACGATCGGCGGCGGCGCCCCGATCGCCGTACAGTCCATGACCAACACCGACACCGCCGACGTTGCGGCCACGGTTCGCCAGGTGGCGGAGCTCGCGCGCGCGGGTTCCGAACTGGTGCGCATGACGGTGAATACCGACGAGGCCGCGGCTGCCGTGCCGCAGGTGCGCGAGGGACTCGCGAAGCTGGGCGTCTCGGTACCGCTGATCGGCGACTTCCACTTCAACGGCCATCGCCTGCTGACGGCACATCCGGAATGCGCCGAGGCGCTCGACAAGTTGCGCGTCAACCCCGGCAATGTCGGTCGCGGCTCCAAGCGCGATCCGCAATTCACGACCATCATCGAGATCGCCTGCAAGCACGAAAAGCCCGTGCGCATCGGGGTCAACTGGGGCAGCCTGGATCAGGACTTGCTCACCCATTTGATGGACGAGAATGCTAAGAGCCCGGAGCCGAAGGACGCCAACGCTGTCATGTTTGAGGCGATGGTGGAATCCGCCCTCAGAAGTGCGGCGCAGGCCGAAGAAATTGGCCTCGCGCACGATCGCATCATTCTCTCCTGCAAGATGAGCCGGGTGCAGGATCTGCTGCGGGTGTACCGCGATCTTGCCGCCAGGTGCGATTACCCGCTGCACCTCGGTCTCACTGAGGCCGGGATGGGCACCAAGGGCATCGTGACCTCCACTGCAGGGCTTTCGATACTACTCGCCGAGGGCATTGGCGATACCATCCGTGTCTCGATCACGCCCGAGCCGGGGGCCCCGCGCGAGAAGGAAGTGCATGTCGCGCAGGAAGTCCTGCAGGCCTTGGGGCTGCGCGCCTTCATGCCGGCCGTGACCGCATGCCCAGGCTGCGGGCGCACGACTTCGAGCTACTTTCAGGAACTCGCGCAGGACATCCAGCGCTATACCCGTGAACGCATGCCGGTCTGGAAGCGGGAATACGAAGGGGTGGAGGAAATGCGCGTCGCCGTGATGGGTTGCGTCGTGAACGGCCCGGGCGAAAGCAAGCACGCCAACATCGGCATCAGTCTGCCCGGCAGCGGCGAAAAGCCGGTTGCGCCCGTATTCGAGGACGGCAAAAAGACCGTGACTTTGAAGGGCGATGCCATTGCGGCCGAGTTTCAGGAACTCGTGGAGGCCTATGTAGCTCGCAGCTACCGGCGCCGAGCCGCCTGAACATTTTTGATGCCGCCTTGCATTCTTCGGCTCACGGCGGGACAGCCTTATCGCTTGTTGCAGTGTTCCGGGTCTTGCTTCCGCTGACGGAACCAGTTCGAGGTCCGTCAATCAAACGATCCTGCCCTCTTTGTGCCGCCCCAATGGAATGCGGGAATGAGCCCGAGTAAGAATACCGAGATTGTTGCGGTCATCCTGTGCGGCGGCTCGGGCACGCGGCTGTGGCCGCTTTCACGCCGGACACGGCCCAAACAGTTCCTCAAATTGTTGGGCGAGCGATCGCTTTTTCAGGAGACCATATTACGGGCTCGAAAACTGGCGTCGTTTCACTCGCTGCTGATTGCAACCCAGGAGGAGCATCGCTTTCTGGCCCTGCACGAACTGGCGCAAGCGGGGGTGGAAGACGCGGAACTCCTGCTGGAACCGGTAGCGCGAAACACCGCACCCGCTCTCGCGGCGGCGGCGATTCATGTGGCCCGCACGCGACCTGATGCACTTATTCTCGCCTTTCCTTCCGACCATTACGTGGAAGACGAAGCCCGCCTCGCGGCCGCGGTGGACAAGGGCATCGCCGCCGCGCAACAGGGGACGATGGTGGTGTTTGGCGTCAGGCCAAGCGGCCCGCATACGGGATACGGATACATTCGCAAGGATCCCGTTGCGGATGCGAACGGGGTGTATCGGGTGGTGCAGTTCAAGGAAAAACCGGATGTCCGGACGGCAACGGCGTATGTAGCCGACGGGAACTATCTCTGGAATAGCGGCATTCATCTGCTGCGGCCGGATGTCTATCTGCGGGCGCTCGAACGCCATGCGCCGGCGATCGCGCAGGCCGTGGCGGCGGCAGCCCGCAATGTAAAGAAGGATGGCGCCTTTCTGCGGCTGGATCGTCAGGCCTTCGGGATCTGTCGCGGCGCATCCATCGAACACGCGGTGCTCGAACATGCCAAGTCCGGCGTGGCAGTGGTGGAACTGGATACGGGTTGGAGCGATCTCGGCTCCTGGGCGAGTCTGCTGGCGGCCGGCAGCAACGGCGCGGACGACAACGCGACCCACGGCGATGTGCTGCTCGACGACGTATCCGGTTCCTATGTCTATTCCAGCGGTCGCCTCGTAGCTGCCGTGGGGCTGCGCGACCAGGTGGTGGTGGAGACGCCGGATGCGGTGCTGGTGGCGCCTATGAACCGTGCACAAGACGTGAAACAATTGGTGATAACGTTGCAGGCGCAGGGATGGCGGGAAGCCGAAAGCCATCTGCGGGTGTACCGTCCCTGGGGCTGGTACGAGTGCCTGAACAGTAACTCGCACATGCAGGTGAAACGCATCCAGGTGATGCCTGGTGCGAGCCTGTCGCTGCAACTGCACCGCCAGCGCTCAGAGCACTGGCTGGTGGTGCGGGGCGAGGCCGAGGTGACGCTCGCCGAGGATGTTTTCACGCTGCGGGAGGACGAGTCCGTCCATGTCCCATTGAACACCCGTCACCGGCTGGCCAACAAGGGCGAGTCGCCGCTCGAAGTCATCGAGATACAGCGCGGCGCCTATCTGGGCGAGGACGATATCGTCCGTTTCGAGGACGACTATGGTCGCGCTGGCACCTGAGCTGCTCCGCCGGAAGCTGTCCTCCCGTTGAAAACTCGTTTGTGGAGCCGAGTTGAACCAATGCGGCAAGCCGACGTTCTGCGATCTGCACCATGAGGTGCTGAACGCCAGCCTGTCTTCGGGCCGCATAATCCGGGTCCCGGAGGCAGGGAGAGGTTCCTTTACTCACATCAGGATTCCTCATTCCAAATACGTAACGTTACTCGACATCAGCCCGGAGCAACTTGAACGAAATACCTACGCAGACGAAAAAATCCTGGGCGATTTGGAGGACGAACATGCACTGACCCTCCAAAAATACGATCTCATAGTTTGTTTCAATGTGCTTGAGCATCTGCGTTATCCCGAACGGGCCTTCAGCAACCTGGCACAGTCCCTGGCTTACGCCGGCCTTCTTGTCATCGGCTGTCCAAACCTCTTGTCCGTCAAAGGGCTCACGACAAGATTCATGCCACACGGATTCCACGTCTGGTATTACCGAAGTATGCGGGGCGTTCCGGAGTCTGGTCAATCCGGTTACGCTTTTGTGCTGATAGTGCGCCGTCCTGCAGCCCGTTCGCAGGAAACGATGCAATCAGCGTCGACGTGACACGGCTGCCGACTCGCCCGCGCGTTTCCCGCGCCGCGCACCCCCGCTTCGTCCGTTCGCGGACGAGACCGCCATCAGCATCTCCCGAAAGGCGCGTTCTGCTGCCTCATTGGATATAGCGTCCCATACCCGTTCGCGATAACCCAAATTGAAAGACCGGGCGGAAATCATGTGTACAATCTTGACTAAGCCGGCTGCAATCTGATTCGCTGTTTCGCCACAACTCACGCCTATGCCGGCCGCCTCTACCTCTTTGCCCACCTCCGCCGGGCGATTCAAGATTACGAGCAGTGGACGCTGCGCGGCGATCAGTTCCGCCAACTTCGACGGCCGGAAGCGGAGATCCGAATTCGTACCGATCCACACATACGCGATCAAGAAGTCGGTTCTTCTGTATTCTTGGATGAGGTCCCAATAGGGAATCGCTTCATGGCAGGACACGCCGGGTTCATCCGGAATACCGCGGCCATCCGCACCGAAAACCTCTACCGCGAGCCGGGTGCCCCATCCGTTGACCTGAGCAACCGCGGCGGCCAAGGTCGCACCGTTGAAATTGCCATAAAAGTTGCCCGCGAAAACCCCCCTGATTCCGTCTGGCGGCCCCTCAGCCGCTGGTGGCGGGAATCTCGTATAAGGCGCGAGGTCCACGCCGTAATCCGGTAGGGCAATGATTTTGTTACGCTGAGTCGGATAGCGCCGTGCGAGCTCCTGTGGGCTCACCGGTAAACCCTTGCGCAGGCAAATCCTGTCGGCCTGCCGCATGACGAGGCTTTCGAATACCGACACCAGCGGGTTCCACAGGGAGTAACGGCGATCCTCCCACCCCCGCATCGGATCGCGGAACTCCGCAATCCAGCCTTTGAAACGTCTTCTCCCGCACACACCGAAGAGGTGCATCAACAAGGGATTGTTTGCCGTGTAGAGCACGGCATCGGCCCGGCGGGCGAGCGAAAGCGCGACCGGCAGCGCAACTGGCAGCCAGCGCAGATACCCGAGCAGAGGCAAGAACGGGCGCAGCCATCGGTGCCTAAACGCCGGTAGGCGGTGATACTGCAGAGAAGGAACAAGGCGGGGGAAAATTGATTTCACGCGCAATATGACGATTCCCTCGCGACGCTCGATCACGACTCGTTTGCGCGCCGCCTTTCCTCCTCTGCACGGCGCAATCACTGTCACCCTGGATCCCTGCCGGCGAAGATAGGCGGCGCGTTCGTACATTCGCCGTGCCCGATTCCCCGGCTCCGGTGCAAAAAAGTCGCACACCATCACCAGGTGCATGGCACCAGACGGTTCGCTGCTCATGGGCCGCGCTCGTCACGGACAGTGCCGACCAGCCAATTCCAGAACAGCACGTCATGATTCCCACGGGCGAACAGCCCCACGATGCCCAGATAACAAGCTCCGCTTGCCGCTGCCACGACGAGAATCCACTCAGCACCAACATGTAAGGTCGGCCGCAGCGCGGAAAACGTCCACGTCGCAAAGGCGGGAACGAGAGCCGCCAAAGGACCGACCAAGAATTGTGTCCCATAGGGAAGACCGCCCGCTTTTTTCGCGACGAGCATGATGCCTGCGCTGTAGAGCAGCCAGTTGACCCCCGCGGTCACCACCGCAGCTCCCATCAAGCTCCAGCGGGGAATAGCGAAAAGGTCCGCCACAACCGTGAACAGAATGGCCCCCAGTGACAGCACGGCCCAGAGTCGCTGGCCCCCCCACAGCGTCAAGAGGGCGCCGCACAGGCCCGTCGCCCCGTTCGCCAACTGCCCGAGCGCCAGAATTCGTAACACCGGAGCGGCCTCCGCATAGCGGCCGCCGTAAAAACTCGTTATGAAATCGCCCGGGGCGGCCATGAGCACGGCAACGAACGGTAGAACAAGGAAAAAAGCCCATTTCGTGCTCGCGATCAAAATGGCCCTTTTGTGGGCGTCGTCGCCGAGTGCCATGCTGTGCGCCGCGGCCGGTAGAACGATAGCCGCCAGAGCGCCTAGTACAAGCACCGGCGCCGCCGCGCTGAGCTGAGCGGCCGTTTGATACAAACCCACGGCGCGCGAACCGGCAAGCCAGGCGAGGACAAACTTGTCCACCCAGCCGAGCGCAAAAACTCCAACCATCGCAAACATGGCCGCGAACCCGTA
>JBOIBN010000019.1:0-38167 GCA_050739575.1 Gammaproteobacteria bacterium | reverse complement strand
CTCGGCCTGCTTCAAAATGCCCATGATCTGACTGTCGCTGAATCGAAACTTCTTCACGTAGAACCTCCTCGCTCCAATAAGAGAAAATTCTACTTCTGAATACCGCTACTTTCGGGGGGGATTACCGCTCCTTTGGTGCCCAAGCGCCGCAGTACCTGAGGTTCCACATGGAACCTAACCACATTTCCCCGCAGTAAGCTTTTCCCTTCTTTCTTCCACGAGAGATAACCAAACTCGTGTGCCTAAACCGCCCAGAAGCCCAATGGCCGCTGCCACTCCTTGTGCATCAAAATTAGCTGTAAGGTCGTCCACCAGAAGAATAAGTGGGCGACCCGCTTGGCACATTAACTCGGCCCAGGCGCGCATTAGGAAGAAAGCAGCCAGCTTGGCTTGGCCTCGCGATAAAACCCCGCCGGTTGCCCCGCAACTTTTACCTCCCAGTTATCATATTGCGGGCCCACAACACTGCGTCCGGCCTGACGTTCCCTGCCCGTACTACGTTGCAACGGTTCATGAAGCTTTCCGGCATGCCAAACCCAACGAAATTGGAGAGCCACATTCATTAGTGTGTGAGGGTATCCAAGAATTTTCACGCAGCAACGCGTCTATTTTTTTGACGAAATCGGAGCGTAACCTGGTTAACGCTTCTCCCCATTCCGCTACTGCTGCTGTCCAAAACTCGATCTCCCCCAAGGAGGTATCCCGCAGCAGTGCGTTTCGCTGACGATGTGCGCGACGCCAACGCCTCCAAACATTAAGAAACCATGGTTCCACGTGGAACAACACCCAATCACGAAACTGCCGCCGATCTCTTGGCGCGCCCAACACCAAACGTTGGGCTTCACCGATAATATATTCCACGGGCAATGCGGCCGCGACTTCGGCCAAATTAGGCGCATTAAGCCCCTCCAAACGTAATTCCTTGCCTTTATGGCGAAACACCGCACTTGTACGTTGCTGCTCTGCGCCCTTGGTTAAAGTAACGCTCCCTTCTTGACAGCCTGTCCGAATCATTTCCGCTGGCACGGGCGTGCGGAAAGAACGGCCTCGGGAAACTGCTTAGATTGCTTCGAAGATGCTTGTTTTTCCCGTGCCATTTCCTCCGGACAAAACAACCCACGATGCTTCAGATGACGCTAATTCCAGTTGCGGATGGCAGCGTAAATTCCTTAATTCCAACCGAGATAAGCTATGACCACGGGTTTGGAGACCCCCTGTGGACAGATTGCTCAGAGCCGCATCGGCATGATTACGTACTGGCAACTTTCCACTCCAGGCATGCCCATCATCACGCTTGAATTCGCGTCGGTAAGGGAAAATTCGACCGTTTCGGTGTCCAGCGCCGCTAAAGCATCCTGCAGATAGCCGGCGTTGAAGGCGATCACCATTTGCTCACCGGCATAATGCACGGCGAGTTCTTCTTCGGCTTCTTCATTTTCTGGATTATGCGCAACCAGCTTGAGGCTATTGTCAGTCACTTCCAGGCGCACACCGCGAAACTTTTCGTTTGCTAGAATTGCAACCCGTGCAAGTGCTTCACGCAAAGGCTCCCGATCAGCCAGCAACCGGTGCCGACTTTGGGTTGGTATTACGCGACCATAATCCGGAAACTGCCCCTCAATCAGCTTACTGGTCAGTTTTAATGCGCCCAATCCAAAGCTGGCATTACGGGAGTTGATCACTATTTCCACCAAGCCATCGGACTGCCCAAGAAGCCGTTCAAGCTCTATCACTGCCTTACGGGGCACAATGACAGATTGTTCGCCCTTCAAATCCGACAAGCCAGGCGCATCACGTAGCGCTAGGCGATGACCATCAGTGGCCACCGCACGTATACGCCTTTTCCCAACTTCCAGCAAAAGGCCTGTCAGGTAATACCTGACGTCCTGTTGCGCCATGGCAAAAGAGGTGCGTTTCAACAAATCCATCAGAACTTCTTGCTGGATGTGGAAATGCACGCCTCCCTCAAGCTCACCCACGCGGGGGAACTCTTCGGCGGCCAAGGTGGCTAGTGCAAAGCGGCTCTTGCTGGCCGTTACAAGGAGCCGGCCCTCTTTCGCTTGCAGGGTTACATTTACACCTTCCGGAAGAGCGCGGCAGATGTCAAGTAATTTGCGCGCAGGTACCGTTGTCGAGCCTTCCTCATTGCCGCCGCTTTCCATTCGCGCGGTCATTTCAACCTCGAGATCGCTCGTCATCAGGTTAATGGCACCTGACGGCTCTACGTCTATTCTGACATTACTCAGAACGGGCAGAGTTTGACGGCGTTCGACAACTCCGGCAATACCCTGGAGAGGACGTAGGAGGTCTTCCCGTATTACTTTAATCTTCATATAGATCTCCTAATAATCATATTTACGGTTTAATGCAAAGAGGAAAAGTCTAAAAAATTTTTTAAATTCAACACGTTGAAAAAAGAAAAACCAGCGCGAAAGTTTGTCAGTACTGTGTTTGGTCTGGGGATAACTTCGCCCATACTAAAAAAATAAAATCTATCCACAACTGCCCCACATTATGTTGACAACAAGCGCGTCAAATTTCGGTAATCATCGTCTACCTGTGCGTCATTGCTCCGTAGCTCAGTTACTTTACGACAGGCGTGCAGCACCGTGCTGTGATCACGGCCACCAAAGGCCTCACCGATTTCCGGCAGGCTGTGGCGTGTAAATTCCTTAGCCAATGCCATTGCAATCTGCCGCGGTCGCGTGATGGAACGGCTTCGGCTCTTTGAAGACAAATCGGTGGGACGAATTCGAAAATAGTTGGCAACAGTACGCTGAATATTGTCTATCGTAATTAATTTTTGCTGCACTGCCAGCAGATCCTTGAGTGCGGTACGTGCCAGATCAAGCGTCACAGGTCGTGAGGTAAAGCGGGCCATCGCCAATACCCGACGCAATGCTCCTTCCAATTCACGCACATTTGAGTTGATACGTTGCGCAAGAAAAAAAGCCACTGGTTCTGGCAGATTTACGCCTTGCTGATGGGCTTTATTCATCACAATGGCGACCCTGGTTTCCAGTTCCGGTGGTTCAACGGCTGCGATCAGGCCCCAACCAAAGCGTGATTTCAACCGCTCGCCCAATCCCGTAATTTCCTTGGGGTAACGGTCACTCGTTAGCACGATTTGATGCCTACCCTCCATCAAAGTGTTGAATGTGTGAAAGAACTCTTCCTGAGAACGTTCCTTACCAGCAAAAAACTGAATGTCGTCTATCAACAGTACATCAAGCGAGCGGTATTGCTGTTTAAAAGCATCGATTTTTTCGCTTCCACGTTGCAGGGCGCGAATCATGTCTCCGACAAAGCGCTCCGACTGCACATAGGCGACGCGTCGCTCGGGATACTCGGAAAGCACGCGGTTGGCTAGGCTGTGCATCAAATGGGTCTTCCCCAACCCAACCCCGCCGTAGATAAACAAAGGGTTGTATTGCCCCCCCAGTTGTTCTGCCACCAACAGCGCGGCAGCTCGCGCCATTTGGTTGGATGGACCCTCGATAAAATTATCAAACCGGTAATTGGCATCTATCGGATTGCCCGGCAGCGTACGGTACGTCTCCTCTGTGCGTATTGCAAAAGGAGAACCCGGCGAGGGCCTGGGAGCGCCGGAGCCAAGTCCTATGCGCACACGCGAGTGCTGCTCAGGCGCGTTTCCGTCCAGCATCTCGCGAATGCGCGTGAGGAAACGCCGCTCTACCTCTTCCAACACAAAACGGTTGGGAGCAAGCAGCGTCAAGCCATCCTCTCTTTCCTCCGCGTGCAATGGTCTCAACCACAGGTTGAGGTCGCGCTCATCGCACTCTTGCTCGAGCCGAAGAAAGCAATCTTGCCAGAGGCTCCGGGCCATGGTCGGCTGGACGGAGGAAAGACTGGACAGTCTAACGCGCCGGAAACTATGCCGCCAGTCGTGACGCCAACTTGACACCTAGGGGCGGCGCTGCTTTAATGTACGCTTACGAATCTACCTTGTGTCGGTGTCGGCGCGCCGGCAATCGGAACATCAACATGAAACGAACCTTTCAGCCCAGCCGAATCCATCGCAAACGCACCCACGGCTTTCGTCAGCGCATGGCGACGAAGGGCGGACGCAGTGTACTCAAGGCGCGCCGCGCCAAGGGTCGCGCCCGTCTCACGCCTTAATAGCTCTTCTAGCTTGCGGTTCCCGCGCAGCGCGCGGATTACCCTGCGAGCGGATTTTGATCGTGTCTTTGCCATGGGCCGCCGGCATCGCACCCGTTATTTCACCTTGCTGAGCGTCGCGGCGGACGAGCGGGCGCGCCTGGGGCTAGTAATCGGGCGGCGGGTGGCACGACATGCGGTGGTGCGTAACCGCCTGCGGCGCATGGTACGAGAGGTTTTTCGGCATGCCTCCCTACCCGCATTGGACGTGGTGGTGCTGGCGCGACCAGATCTCAATGTCGTTGACATTGATACTTTGCGCGGCGATTTGGAACAGGGCTTTTGTAAGTTGAGCCGGAAATGCGACAAATCCTGATTTTATTTATCCGTGGTTATCGGGCCATTCTCGGTCCTTGGCTGGGCGCGCACTGCCGCTACCATCCAACCTGTTCCGCCTTTGCACTGGAGGCACTTGAACGCCACGGCGCAGTTCGCGGCACATGGCTCACGCTGAGGCGGTTCGCCCGGTGCCATCCTTTGCATCGGGGTGGTTACGATCCCGTTCCGCCGCCGCGAGGGACGCGCTGAGTGGACTCCCGTCGGCTGTTCCTGCTGCTCGCGCTCGGATTGATCCTGCTACTGTTGTGGACCGCGTGGCGCAGCGAACATCCCACGGCGTCACCCGCTCAGAACAGTTCAGTATCCACTGCGGCCTCCTCCCAGGCAAGCGGGACGACTACTGCGCCCGCGACCGTGTCCAGTGAGGCGTCCGGCGCAGCGCCGGCTGCCGTCCCGTCGGGCCGCATAGAGAATCTCACCCCTCCCCATGGCCCGGACATCACGATCCGCACCGATGTGCTCGAACTCACGGTGGCACTCAAGGGTGCCGCCCTCATCCGCGCAACTCTGCTCAAGTATCCGCAGGAGCGGGGTCAAGCGGAGCGGGTGACGCTTCTTTCGCCGGCACCCAACGATTTCCTTGTCGCCTATCCCGAACTCAATGGGGCGGGAATCCCCGGCGAGCCGGTGTATTCGACGACCGCGAGTACGTACACATTGGCGCCAGGGGCAAGCAGCCTGCGTGTTCCGCTTGCCTGGAGCGGGAACGGGCTCAAGTTGACACAAACGCTGGTGTTGACACATGGCAGCTATGCACTGAAAATCCTGACGCGTGCCTCCAATACCGGCACTGCGTCGATCGGTCTCACGTCAGGCGTGCGAATAGTCGGGCGCGATCCGCTCACATCACAACACTTCTGGGACCATTTCCTGCCCAAGTACTGGGCCTATCGCGGGCCTGCGTTTTACGACGGCAGCTACAACAAGAGTGCGGCCGAATCACTGGCCGAATCACCGATTTTCCAGTCCTTCGGCGGCGGCTGGATTGCCTCCGTCAATCAATACTTCGTGGCCGCGGCTATTCCCCCCGCTGCAATGAAGCCGACCTATTTCGGCCAGCCGGCAGGTGCCGACGGTTATGACATTGGCTATCGTCTGCCCGCAGTTGCGGTCCCCGCGGGAGCGCATGCTACGACCACAGCGACCCTATTCCTGGGCCCCAAGTTGCAAGGTAGCCTCGAGCAGGTCGCGCCGGGCCTTTCACGCACCGTGGACTACGGGAAGGCCACTATTATTTGCGTGCCGATCTTCTGGATTCTCTCTCACATTCATGCGTTTGTTGGTAATTGGGGCTGGTCGCTGATTCTGCTTGTCCTGCTCATCAAGGCCCTGTTCTATTTCCCTCAGCGCATGAGTGCGCGCTCCATGGCCAAGATGCGCAAGCTGCAACCGCGCATCAAGCATTTGCAGGAGCGTTACAAGGACGACAAGCAGAAGCTTTCGCAGGCGACGATGGAACTTTACCGCAAGGAGGGGGCTAACCCGGTTTCCGGCTGTCTGCCCATGTTGATCCAGATCCCGATTTTCATCGGCCTTTTCTATGTGCTGGACTATAGCGTGGAACTGCGGCAAGCGCCGTGGGTGCTATGGATACAGGATCTTTCCGCACCGGACCCACTCTATGTGCTGCCGATTCTCTACGGTATCGCGAGTCTTCTGCAGTTCCGGCTTCAGCCCCAGGCCACGGATAACGCTCAAGCCAAACTGATGATGTTCATGCCGCTGATTTTTACCTTCTTTTACGCTATTTTCCCCTCCGGCCTGGTGCTTTATTACCTGTTGAACACAATGCTCAATGTGGCTATCCAGTGGCAGGTAAACCGTGAACTCGGCATACCGCTCAACCTGTGGCCAAAGAGGAAGAAAGTCGACGGCTAGCTGGCTGTGCGAAGGCTTTGCGCAGTCGCGGCCGGCGTGCGACCTCGCTCAACGAAGTTTAATGCGGCTGGTGACGTTGGGCGTCGTACCCGCACCGAGATCCGTGTCGCGGCCGGGTACGACGATCGAGGAAGCCGCCTCGCGTCGGAGTTCCTTCAGTTCCTCCATCGTGTGTTCGAGCATATCCCGCGCGGCCATCGGGAATTTCTCCAGCGCCTCGGAAAATGTATCCGCCTCAATTTCGAAGTTGAGCGGCAGCGTTCCCGCCGGGGTAAGGAGACTCGTCGAACCCTCCCACAGCGGTTTGCGGGAAGGATCGTCGGAACCGTCGGCGTGCACCGGGACAAGCTTTCGCAATGCCCCCATGCGCCGGTCGGTAAAGCTTTCCTCACGATACAAACGCCCCGAGTCGAGGCGGATTTCTGGCAGTTCATTTGCGATGGCCATGGTTTCGAAGCTGAGAGGTGCCTGCCCACCAGATTATCAAATCCCGGTCGGTGTTTCGCTAACGGCTAGGGCGGGATAGAATCTGCGCGAGATACGCCCATCCCGCTCTCCGAGCTTTTGCGTGGTTTCCTCCATGTCGCGATCCAAAAAACACGCCGCCGTTGCCGGCTATTCGCTTGTCCGCAACGCCGCTCTCGGCGACCTCACGACGTTTCGCGTGCCGGCGCGAGCCGCTTCCCTGGCGAAAGTCACCAATACGGAGGCAATACCCGAGGCGTTGCGTGAGGCAGCCACCTACGAGAGGTCCGTTTTCGTACTCGGCGGCGGCAGTAATGTGCTCTTCACGCGTGATTTCGACGGGTTGGTGCTGCGCCTTGCCACACGTGGCATCGAAATCCTTGACGAAGAGGATAAAGCTGCACGAGTGCGCGTTGCCGCCGGCGAAAGCTGGGACGGCTTCGTACGCCACGCACTCTCTGCGGGTTGCGCTGGGCTTGAAAATCTTATCCTCATTCCCGGCAATGTAGGTGCGGCACCGATTCAGAACATCGGTGCCTACGGAGTCGAACTGAGCGAATTCGTCCCGGGTGTCGAAGCCTGGGATCAGGACCGAGGCAAATTCGTGCGGCTTAGCGCGGAGGATTGCGCCTTCGGTTACCGCGATTCGATTTTCAAACAGTTGCCCGGACGATATGTCCTTACCATGCTCGAACTGCGCCTACCGCGCCGGCGCCAGTTACGGCTGGATTATGCCGGCGTGCGCGAGGAACTCGCCGCGATGGGCGTTGTGCGGCCGGAGGCGAAGGATGTCGCGCACGCCGTCGAGCGGTTACGGCTGCGTAAGTTGCCGAATCCGGCAGAAATCGGCAACGCGGGTAGTTTCTTCAAGAATCCACTCGTTTCCCCTAGTCAGGCGGAATCACTTAAGGGCCACCATGCAGGACTTCCTGTTTATCCAGCCCACGGCGGCAAGGTCAAAATTTCCGCCGCCTGGCTGATCGAAGCCTGCGGTTACAAAGGACACCGCGAAGGGGATGCGGGCGTGTCGGATAAGCACGCGCTCGTGCTCGTCAACCACGGCAATGCCACCGGCGCTGATATCTGGGCGCTCGCCGAACGTATCCGCGACGGCGTCGCCGAGCGCTTCGGCGTTATTCTGGAACCCGAACCGGTAATCCTTTGACCCGTTGATGTATGACCGGGCTGGGCCTCTTGCATCAAGGATGCGTGGAGGCGGGAGGCGGGATCGGATACCAGATGCCGGCGATATAACCGCGTTCGTCTATCCTGCCGAGCGTCTTGTCGGCGACGGGCAGGGCGCCCCGGCAGCGCCAATCGTAGATCGTATCGTGCCCGGTCACGTACATGGGGATAAACAGGGCGTCGTGATTTTCATTGCAATACTGATGCTCGCCCGACGTGGGTATCCGGTCGCTGTTCGCCCTGGATTCGCAGGGCAGATTTGCCCCAACGTTGCAGGCGTAGACGGCGCCGCCCATGCAGCGCCAGAAGGTGCCTCGCGAAAAGGCCTGTGCGTGAGCCGCGTTTGCGGAAACCCTGAAGGCATGCTCGAGCCCCTCAATTACGGCGGGCGGTGGCTCGGAGCCAATGTAGCGGCCGTCGGGATGATCTATCGTGCCGACGGCGCGGCAGTAGGCGAAGGGATTCGAATAGCCGCCGGTCGTAGCTATGCGGCCGGAACCCGTCGTTGCGGCGTCCGATGACAGGGCTGCATCGTTCGGATGCGAACACGCTGTACTGGTGGCCAAGCTCAATGTGGCGACGATCAAGCAATAATAACGAATCATCCTGAAAAGATTAGCACTTGCTGGGTCGTCTGGCCAGAAGCCGATCCGGCATTAAGCAAAAGCACGCGGCCCGCGGCGGGCTCACTCGGTATACTTGACGCCGTGAAACGCTTTATGACACCACACCGGGCCCGGGCGATCGTTCGCTATTCCCGCAACCGCTACTTTCGCGGCCTCTACCGCAAGCCCGGCACGCCGCCGGGCACTCTGAAGCGTGAGGCTGTCGCAGGCGAAGCAGCCGGCGCGCCGGCGCGATTGAGTTTCATCCGCTACGATGCGGCCGAATTCGATGAACGGTCCGGCATTACGATTGAGGACTGCGCCGTTCCCGAAGACGCACATGGAGTGACCTGGCTGCACGTACAGGGCACGCCGACGCCGGAACTGCTCGAACGACTCGGTCAGATCTACGGCTTACATCCTCTCGCGCTGGAAGACGTTCTCAACCAGGGCCAGCGCACCAAGTTCGAGGCCTACGAAAACCAGTACTTCGTGGTGCTGAACACTCCGCGGCGGGAAACCAATGATGAACTAATAGTGGAGCAGGTCAACTTTTTCCTAGGCAAGAGCTACGTCATCACGCTCGACGAAAGTCCGAACGACCGGTTCGAGCCTATCCGTCAGCGCTTGCGCAACAAGCGCATGATGCGTGGGCGGAGCGCCGACTACCTTTTCTATTTACTACTCGACTTGATCGTGGACGAGGGCTTCCCGGTGCTGGATGCGCTGGGCGAACGCCTCGAGCAGGTGGAAACCGACGTGCTGGACAATCCTACCCAGGAACTACGCAACCAGATCCATTACATCAAGCGCGAACTGGTACTGCTACGCCGCGCGTGGTGGCCGCAGCGCGAAGTGATAAGCAGCCTGATCCGCGACGACGACGAAGAATTCCTGTCGGAAACCACGCGGCTGTACATGCGCGACTGCTACGACCACAGCGTGCGGATGATAGATTTCGTCGAGACCTACCGTGAGATGGCATCGAGTCTGCTCGACACCTACCTCTCAAGCGTGAGCCAGCGCATGAACGACGTCATGAAGGCGCTCACAATCATCGCGACGATCTTTCTGCCGCTCACCTTCGTAGCCGGCGTGTACGGCATGAATTTCAGTCACGAGGCGAGTCCTTGGAACCTGCCCGAACTCACTTGGCGCTACGGTTATTTCTACGCGCTCGGCGTGATGGCGCTGATCGTCATCCTCATGTTGATTTACTTCAAGCGCAAGCGCTGGTTTTGATGTGGACTGAGAATGAACGAGAGGCGTGACCTGCCTGAGGACTTGCATCGGCTTTACGAGAACGCCGTATACGAAGCCGAACTCGAAACAGGCATAGTAATTTTCCGCGTAGGGCATGCGCCCGAAGGCGCGCTCCCGAGCGGATCGTTCGCCATATTGACCGCCTGCGATCCCGGCCGCGCTCGTCCCGGCGACCGTGCCAATCGGGTGGCCAACAAGCGTCTTGCAGACGAGATCGAAAGGTTCGGGTATGCCCACCGGCCGGCGAACGGACGCAGCGAAGACGGCGTTCACGTCGAGCCTTCTTTCGCGATACCGGGCATTGCCGAATTCGCCGCCGTCGCACTCGCCAAACGCTTTAACCAGACTGCCGTTTTCTATTGGGACGGCGCTGAGGCGTGCATCCTGTACTGCGGGTGAAGATGGGAGAGCGGGCCCTGATCCATAAAACTCTGATCAATTCGTCGGTGAATTGCTCAAAGGCGACGAGTCCGGCATGTGTCCGGACTCGTCTTACGCTGAATCGAGCACTTGCGTGCTCGATTCGCGGTGGTGCATTCATGCGCCACACGGAACCTCTGAATAAATCAGGGGTTCCTTATCAGGCCCCGCTTGAAGTCACTTTGCGAGCAGGGCACGGGCGGTTTCGAGGATGTCGGCTTCCTGGACGAGAATCAGGTTGGCAGCATCGCCGAGTGGGATGTAGCTGTCGGCGCCGGCGACGCGAACCTTTCTGACGCCGGCTTCACAGCGCTCGTCTATCGCGGTGAAAATTTCCTCGGCGATACCGCCGGTGCAGCGGCCTTCGTCCACGACCAGAACGCGTCCGCAGGCATTCGCGTGCTTCGCGATCGCTTCGACATTGAGAGGTTTCAGCCAGCGCAGGTCCATGACACGCGCCTTCCTGCCGATTTCTTCTTCGATTTGCTCCGCGACACGCAGTGACATCGGCACGCCGTTGCCGTAGGTGACGATTGCCCAATCATTTGCACGCGGGTTGTAGATACGCGGCTCTCCCAGCATGACTGCCGAACCCGGGACGGGATAGTCAAAGAGCCAGCGTCCGTCCTGCGGCGCGTAAAGATCCTTCGTCATGTAAAGCGCAATCGGTTCGAGAAAGATCACGACGCGTCCGTTTAAGTGCGCGAGCGCGGCCGCGGTGCGCAGCATTTCGACGGCGTCGTCGCCGCGCGACGGGCAGGCGACGATCAGGCCGGGAATGTCGCGTAGTGCCGCAAAGGAATTGTCGTTATGGAAATGTCCGCCGAAACCCTTCTGGTAGGCAAGCCCGGCGATGCGCACCACCATGCCGTTCGCGAACTTCGCGTTGGAGAAAAATTGCAGCGAGGATGCCTCGCCGCGGATCTGGTCCAGCGCGTTGTGAAGATAGGCGAGATATTGGATCTCGGGAAACGGCAAGAGGCCCATCATGGCGTGGCCCTGCGCGAGGCCGAGGATGGTGGTTTCGTCGAGCAGAGTATTGAACACGCGCCGCTTGCCGAATTTCGCGTGAAGACCGCTGGTCACGGTGTACACGCCACCCTTCTCGGCGACGTCTTCGCCGAATAATGTCATCTCCGGATACTTCGCCATGAGTTCGGTAAGCGCACGGTTGATCTGGATCGAGAGGTGGCGCGCGGGGCCGTGTTCCGGCAGTTGCTGCATACTTCCGTATGCTTCGGCGCGCGCGGCTACGAAATCACTACGCTCGGCCTCGTTCTTGACCTTCGCTGCATCGTAGGGCGCGAGCGCGGTCATGACCGCATCGCGGGTCGCGAGATGCGGGCGCTTCGCCGCTCGTCGCGAAGCGGCCTGCACCCGTGCGCGGCAGGCCTCGTAGCGGGCCAGCAGTTTGTCCGGCGTCGCGAGGCCGAGTTCGAGCGCCGTTTCCGCGGAAAACAGAAGCGGATCACGGACCTCGTCCGCTTCTACCTTTTCAATGCCGCGATACTCGACTTCGACGTCCGTGCCCGCGTGACCGAGCAGGCGCACGCACTCGAGATGCAGGAACACCGGTGCGCGCCGGCTGCGGCAATACTCCACCGCTTCGGCAACGGCGGCGTAGCCCTGCACCATGTCGAGACCGTCGGCGCGGAAGTAGGCGAGTCCCGCGCGCTGTACGAAGTTTGTCGCGATCCAGCCCGTGGGTGTTTCGACGCTGATGCCGATGCCGTTGTCCTCGCACACGAACAGAATCGGGCAAGGAAGTTTACGGTACGCGCTCCAGGCGGCGGTGTTGAAGCCGGCCATCGCCGTCGCGTGATTGACCGAGGCGTCGCCGAAGGAACAGACGACGATGCTGTCTACGGGCACCGGGAGGCGTTTCACCCGCGCCGCCGGCGCGATGGCGAGCGCCGTGCCGACTGCCTTCGGCAGATGACTCGCAATGGTCGAGGTCTGCGGGGGGAGCCACAGCGGGGCGCTGCCGAAAACCTTGTGTCGTCCGCCCGAGGCCGGGTCCTCGGTGCTTGCGGAGAAGGAGAGCGCCATGTGATAGACGGGGTCGAGTTCCGGCAACCGGCGGGCGCGTTGGATGAAGAAGGCGCCGCTGCGGTAATGCAGAAAGCCGGGGTCGGTGTGGCGCGTTAGGCGGCCGAGCAGTGCGTTGCCCTCGTGCCCGGCGCTGCCGATGGTGTAAAAGCCCTCGTTGCGGGCGCGCATGGCGCGTGCTTCGATGTCGAGATGGCGCGAGAGCATCTGCGATTCGAAAAGTTCTAGGAAGTCGCGGCCGTTGAGCCGCGTGCCGGGAATCCGTGCGTCTAGATCGGCCGCCGGCGCTTCATCGTTCCAATCACGGACGAATGCGGTGAAGTTCGCATCCACGATTTCCACGCGATTGATCACGCGCGTCGCGCTGCGTGCGAGCCCCGCTTTCGGTGGTGATTCAGCCAAAGCTATTATTCCTGTTCGGATTTCGACACTTCGCTTCTTCAAAAAGCGTTGACACCGGTGATTTCTTTGCCGACCACCAGTTGATGCACGGTTTCCGTGCCCTCGTAGGTGATGACCGATTCCAGATTGAGTGCGTGGCGGATCGGGCAGAACTCGGTGGTGATGCCAGCGCCGCCGAGAAGATCGCGGGCCTCGCGGGCGATGTCGAGCGCGATGCGTACGTTGTTCCACTTGGCGAGCGAGACTTGCGTCGGGTGGAGTTTGCCCTGATCCTTCAACTGGCCGAGCCGCCAGGAAAGCAACTGCGCGCTCGTGATGCGCCGCGCCATCTCGGCGAGCCGCGCCTGAGTGAGCTGCATGTGATCCAGCGTGCGCCCGAACAGCTCGCGTGACTGCACGTACTTGCGCGCTTCGTTGTAGCAGGCGATGGCCGCACCGATCGCGCCCCAAGTGATGCCGTAGCGTGCCTGGGTCAAGCAGGACAGCGGTCCCTTGAGCCCTTTCACGCCCGGCAGCACATGCGCTTCCGGCATGCGCACGTCGTCGAAGTAGAGCGCGGAGGTCACCGAGGCGCGCAGCGACATCTTGTGATGCACCTCGGGCGCCGCAAACCCCTTCATGTCCTTTTCGACCAGAAAGCCGCGCACGCCGTCTTCGGTCTCGGCCCACACCACGGCGACATCGGCGATCGAACCGTTGGTAATCCACATCTTGGCACCGTTCAGCACCCAGTCACCGCCCTTCTTCTTTGCGACGGTCTTCATGTTGCTCGGATCCGAGCCGCCGTGCGGTTCGGTCAGGCCGAAGCAGCCGATGGCCTTGCCGGCAGCAAGCTCGGGCAGCCAGCGATCCTTCTGCCCATCCGATCCGTACGCATAAATCGGATACATGACGAGACTCGTCTGCACCGAAACGAAGCTCCGCAGCCCCGAATCACCGCGCTCCAGTTCCTGGCAGATCACGCCATAGGCCGTGCCGGACAATCCCGCGCAGCCGTAGCCCTCGAAATAACTTCCCAAAAGTCCTAGCTCCGCCATTTCCGGCACTAGTTCGGCGGGAAAGCGCGCGGCTTCGAAGGCTTCTGGCATCAGCGGCAGCGCGCGTTCGTCCACGAAGCGGGCGGCGGTCCCGCGCGCCATACGTTCTTCGTCGGTGAGGAGATCGCCGACGGCGTAAAGATCCTCAGGATCGAGTTTGTCCATGGACGGAAGCAAGTTGCAAAGAGGGGATATTTTAACCGCTCAAGCCGAATACCTTCGCGGCTACAAAACCGGCCGCATGGGGCCTACGCCCCTTTTTATGGGCTCGTGCCGGGCTTGCGCTGACCGAGCATAAGCCAGAGACTTGAGACGCGAATCCTGGAGGGAGTTTGATATTTCGAATAGCTGCTCGCTGCGGCGCTTCCTTATGAACATGAACAACGATTTTCCGTGGCAAGACCGGGACCCACCCCAACCGAAAACTTTATCAGACGGCGCCCGCATATTCACGCAGTTCGAAGATCGGCAGAAGCTTTACCTGACGGACGAGCCCATAGTCTCAGGCGGCGTCCGCGGCAGCTATGTTTTCGAGCGCCATCGGGTTGCGCCGGGAGAGATGAACGTGCACGTTTTCGGGGAACATATGTTTATGTTTCCCCTGAATGCGGCCGCGATCCCTTTTTACAGCCGCCTCAACGGCCGCCAGGTCACCGGGGCATTTGAGCCGGGGCGCTTTCGATTCCTTGCCGCCGGGGATCGCTTGGCGACCAGTTGGAACGAAACGCTGGAGTGTATTTTCGTTGCGGTGCACCCCGATGTAATCCACCGCGCGCTGGGCGAAGAAGTATGCAGCGCTCCGTCCGAACTTGTCTCGAACATTCTGCCGCATGACGATCCCATGCTGACTCATCTGATATTGACGATGGAAAGCTATTTAAACTCAGGCCGTCGGGCGGGGAGGCTGTTCGAGCAGTCGCTGCTGGCCACGATTGCAGCGCATCTGCTTTGTGCTTACGGGAGCGGGAGAAAAGGACACAGCCGCGCCGCTACATTGACACATTGGAAGCGGATTCAGGTCGAAGAACACGTCCGGCGGAACTTGAGCCGCAACATCGGCCTCAACGGGATTGCGCAGGCGGTCAATCTGAGTCCCTATCACCTAAGCCGCAGCTTTCGGGCAACGACCGGCCAGGGTTTGTGGCAATTTGTGCTCGAATGCCGTGTGCAGGAAGCCATGCGCATGATAAGAGCGGGCCGCTCGTCGTCGCTCGCCGACACGGCACACGCCTGCGGTTTTGAAGGCTACTCGCAGTTCATCGCCGCGTTCAGAAAATTTCTCGGTCAGCTTCCCAGTGAGCACTGCGCATCCCATAGGCGCAGTCATTCGTAGCCTCGCGGGAGCTGACAAAGATTTGTGCAAAAAACCATAAATCAGCGCAAAAAGTACCAACTGCCATGGCCTATGCTGCACGGCAATATTTTCTGCGCCATGAGTCGTCATGGCTTGAAGCAGCGATCCACAGAGTTCTTGCCATTCAGGAGAGCTTTTTATGCGTGCCATGAAATCGAGATTTGCTCCCATGCTGCTAGTGTGCGGCAGTGCGCTTCTATTGTCGCTGTCGGGCTGTGGCGGAGGCGGAAGCAGCAGTGGTGGCGGGGGCACCAAAGTCAGTTCTATAGCCATTACCCCGACGAGCGCAAGCATTGCCGAAGGCGCTACCCAGCAGTTCACGGCGGTTGCGAAGGATGCCAACGGCGCAACGATCAGCGGGGTAAGCTTTACCTGGTCGTCCAGCGACACCGGCGTTGCCACCATCAACGCTTCCGGCCTCGCTACAGGCGTGGCGACCGGCACCACGAGCATTACCGCCAGCGCGCAGGGCGTGACCAGTCCGGCCGCGGCATTGTCAGTGACTACTGCTCCTCCTTCGACACCACTGCAGGGGCAGTACGCGTTTCTGGTCAGCGGTTACGATTCAGGGATGGCGGGAAGCGTTACCCTCGACGGCCATGGAAACGTTACGGGTGGGAACGAAGATATTTTGGCACCCGGTACTACCAACCTGAGTGGTTCGGATCTGACCATATCCATCGGAACCTACAGTGTAGGTTCCGATGGTCGCGGCACACTGAGTTACACGGATTCGAACGGCAACAGCTTCACTTTTGCAATCGCCATCGGCGACATTACCGCCGGCATCGCGACGCAAGGGCAGATGATCGAGTTTGACTCCAACCCGCTAGAAATGACCGGCAGTCTGGCCTTGCAGACATCGGCGGACTTTTCCACTTCTGCGCTGACAGGGGCTTATGCGTTCGGAGATTCGGGTTGGGACAGTGACTCCGACCCCGATGTGGCGGTGGGCAGTTTCACGGCCGGCAACGGTGCGGTCAGTAATGGCCTGCTCGATGAAAATGACGCGGGCATGGTAACGCCGCCGACGGCGTTTACCGGCAGCATAAGCAGCATCAATGGGAATGGTCGTGGCACGATTATCATTACGCCAACCGGAGGTGGTTCGGCAGGTACCGACGATTTCTATGTGGTTTCCGCCGGCAAGTTGTTTTTCATCACTGACCCCTCCAGTCCGGGCGTAAAGATGGGCCAGGCATTGCAGCAGACTGGCGGACCCTTCAGCGGCTCTTCACTGAGTGGTGTGACGGTGCTCCAAGTTCAATCAGAAACCGACATGCCAGCGCCGAGTGCCACACTCGGACTTGTAACTTTCGGATCGGGCAGTGCGTTTTCTTCGACTTTGATGTAAATAACGGCGGCAGTGCGACCGGTGGGGTTTCGTCTAAAACCGGAACCGGAACCTGGAGCCTTACCTCCGCGTCGAATGGCCGTTTTCTTCTGACGCCGCAAGGATCGGATACGGTTGTTGGCTATCTGGTAGGAGCCAACCAGGTATTTCTGGCCGATATTACAAGCGATCCGAGTTTTGGCACTCTGGAACCGCAGTCGGGATCCTCATTCACGAATGCCTCGCTGCAGGGCGCCTATTTTACGGGAACGTTGCCATGGCTTTCGCCTCCAACTCCCGGTTCTCCGCCTCCCGCGTTCAACATTTACTCCGGCATTTTCACATTCGACGGTGTATCGGCCGCATCCGCCGTGCTTGACGTTAACTCATCCGGCGTGCCGAGTCCGGATGTAACCGGGACGGATACCTACACGGTTGCATCGAATGGGCGAGTAACGACGGCATCGGGTGCATACATCCTGTACATCGTGTCTTCGACCAAGGTTTACGCGCTACAAACGTCCCAGGGGCCAACTGAGTTCTGCAAACCCGGTGATTCTGGTTTTGCACAAGTAAGCCCTGTAATTTTAGAGGCGAAACGTCGGTAAGCTGAAAACCGTGCGTTGTGGAGCGAGGCAGGATAGGCAAAGCGTAACCTGTCCACTTGGCGCCAGCACCAGATGGGCAACCCGGGGTGCTGGCCAACGGCAACCCCAACGTTACGGACGTCAACGGGAAACTGTTATTCGGGTGTTAACGCAGCAGCGGTTGGCGCGGTTTGAGCGGGTCCGCTTTGGTAAAGCCGAAGCCCGGGATCAGCGCCCCGGCACGATGCCGGCGCCGCTGCGATAGATATCGTCGCAGCGGTTGACGAGCAGACAGAAAAGTTCGGCCGTCACCCGCGCATCGTAGGCGGCGGAATGGGCGGCCTCGGGATCATGGGGAATGCCCGCGACTTCAAGCGCGCGTGCAAGGACGGTCTGGCCGAGGAATACGCCGGCAAGCGTTGCGGTATCGAAACTCGTGAACGGATGGAAGGGGTTGCGTTTGAGGCCCGTGCGGGTAACCGCCGCATTGAGGAAGCCGAGATCGAAAAAGGCGTTATGTCCGACGAGAATGGCGCGGGTGCACCCCGTAGTGCGCAAGGCCCGGTGTATGGGCCGGAAAATGCGCAGAAGCGCCTCATGCTCGGGCAGTGCGGGGCGCAAGGGATGCGCCGGATCGATGCCGGTAATCTCGAGCGCCTTGTCCACGATGCGGGCGCCCGCGAAGGGTTCGACCTGGAGGGCCACGGCTTCGCCGAGATGCAGGCGTCCCGCGGCATCGCTTTCGAGGACGATCGCGGCGATTTCGAGCAACGCATCTGTAGCGGCATCAAGCCCTCCGGTCTCGACGTCGACCACGACGGGCAGAAATCCACGGAAGCGGTCCGCGAACGTCCTCATGTCGTAATCCGGAAGCGCAGCGACTCGCCAGCACAGAGCGGCACCACTGTCTCGCCGGCAAGCGGAAACTCGGCGGGTGCTTCCCAGGACGCCTCTTCCAGCGTGATGCGGCCGGCATTGATCGGCAGGCCGTAAAACACAGCTCCGTGACAGCTGGCGAAGGCTTCGAGGCGATTCAAGGCACCGACTTCGGCGAAGGCCTCGGCATAGAGTTCGAGCGCGGCGTAACCGGTATAGACGCCGGCCGCGGCGTGCGCGCATTCCTTCTTCGCGCGCGGATGCGGTGCGCTGTCGCTGCCGAGGAAGAACTTCGGATTGCCGCCGGTCGCGGCGGCGAGTAGCGCCTCGCGGTCGGCTTCGGTCTGCAATACCGGGCGGCAGAAATGATGCGGCGAGAGTCCGCCGGCGAACATCTCGCGCCGCGAGCAGAGCAGGTGATGCACGGTGATGGTCGCGGCTACGTTGGCTCCAGCCGTGGTCACGAAATCCACCGCGATGCGCGTGCTGACATGCTCAAGCACGATTTTTAACGCCGGAAACTGCTCGACGAGCGGCGTGAGCACGGTCTCGACGAAACGCGGCTCGCGTTCGTAGGGATCGAGCGCGGAATCAGCCAGCTCCCCATGAATCGCGAGCACGAGGCCGGTTGCGCTCATCCGTTCGAGCAGCGGATAAATCGTTTTGACGTCGCGCACCCCTCGATCCGAATGGGTAGTGGCCCCGGCGGGATAAAGCTTGGCGGCATGAACGAAGCCACTCGCCGCCGCCCGTGCGATCTCGGCCGCCGGCGTTTCCTCGGTGAGATAAAGCGTCATCAGCGGTTCGAAGTTGGCCCCCATCGGCACGGCCGCCAGAATCCGCTCGCGATAGGCGACCGCGGCAGCCACCGTCGTGACCGGCGGGTCGAGATTCGGCATGACCAGGGCGCGCGCGAAGCGCAGCGCGACCGCCGGCACCAAATCCGCGAGCGCAGCACCGTCGCGCAGATGCAGGTGAAAGTCGTCGGGACGGGCGAGGCTCAGGCGCATCGGGTTCCTTGGCCGCCGCTGCGGGCGCAGTCCTATAATGAATGCATAGTACAGCGTAGCCCCGATCCGCCTTTCAGGCCGAGATCCACGGGCTGCCGCACCCACGCGCGGACGCGATGCGGCCCGCGCCTTGAATCCGCAGGTCAGGAATTCTCATTGGACACGACGCGAAACCAGGACACGGACCCGGACGAAACCCGGGAATGGCTCGATTCGCTGAGTTCGGTCGTGGCGGCCGAAGGCCTCGAGCGCGCCCATTTCCTCATCGAACGGCTAATCGATCAGGCCCGGCGCAACGGCGCGAACCTGCCCTATAGCGCGAACACCGCCTATCTCAACACCATTCACCCAAACCAGCAGCCACCCTATCCCGGCGACCTCGAACTCGAGCGGCGGATCGAAGCGTATCTCCGCTGGAACGCGATGGCGATGGTCGTGCTCGCCAATCGCAGGCATTCAGGCATCGGCGGCCATATCGCGACTTACGCTTCGGCGACCACGATGTATGAGGTCGGATTCAACCATTTCTGGCGTGGACCCGAAAAGGTGCCGCGCGGCGACATGATCTACATCCAGGGTCATGCCTCGCCCGGCATTTACGCCCGCTCCTATCTCGAGGGGCGCTTCAGCGAAGACGACCTCAAACGTTTCCGGCGCGAGGCGCTCGCTCCGGGACTGTCTTCCTATCCGCACGCCTGGCTGATGCCCGATTATTGGCAATTTCCCACCGTTTCGATGGGGCTCGGCGGCATCCAGGCGGTGTACCAGGCTCGCTTCATGCGTTATCTCGAAAATCGCGGACTCATCGAACCTTCTGACCGCAAGGTCTGGGTGATGCTCGGCGATGGCGAGATGGACGAGCCCGAATCGCGTGCCGGGCTTGATCTTGCCGCACGCGAAAACCTCGACAACCTGATTTTCGTCGTCAACTGCAACCTGCAACGCCTCGACGGACCGGTGCGCGGCAACGGCAAGATCATCCAGGAATTGGAGGCGCTGTTCCGCGGTGCGCGCTGGAACGTGATCAAGGTCGTCTGGGGCTCGCGCTGGGATCCGCTGCTCGCCCGCGATGCCACGGGGCTTCTGCGCCAGCGCATGGAAGAATGCGTGGATGGCGACTATCAGCGTTTCAAATCCCGCGACGGCGCCTACGTGCGCGAACATTTCTTCGGCAAGTATCCCGAACTCAAGGAAATGGTCGCCAACATGAGCGACGAGGAGGTGTGGCACCTGAATCGCGGCGGTAACGATGCGGTGAAGATCTACGCCGCCTACAAGCGCGCCGTCGAGCACAAGGGCCAGCCGACGATCATCCTGATCAAGTCCATCAAGGGCTTCGGCATGGGCGAAGCCGGTCAAGGCAAGAACATCGCCCACCAGGCGAAAAAGCTCGACGACGAGGATCTGCGAGCCTTTCGTGACCGTCTGGACATCGCCGTTTCGGATGACGAAATCGACAAGCTCCCTTTTACGAAGCCGCGCGAAGGCAGCAAGGAGATGCAATATCTGAACGAGCGCCGCGCTGCGCTCGGCGGCCCGCTCCCCGTGCGCATCGCCGATGCGCAACCGCTCAAGATGCCGGGAAAAGAGCGTTTCGAAGTTTTGACGAAAGGTTCCGAAGAGCGCGAGATTTCCACCACCATGGCGTTGGTGCGTCTGCTGACTTCGCTCACGCGCGATAAGGAATTCGGCCCGCGGATTGTGCCGATCGTACCCGACGAGGCGCGCACCTTCGGCATGGAGGGGCTATTCCGGCAGATCGGCATCTACTCGCCGATGGGTCAGCTCTACGAACCCGAAGATTCGAGCCAGCTCATGCGATATCAGGAAAGCAAGGAAGGGCAGATGCTTCAGGAAGGCATCACCGAGGCGGGCTCGATGGCTTCCTGGATCGCGGCCGCCACCGCCTATGCGAATCACGGCGTACAGATGGCGCCGTTCTTTTTCTTTTATTCGATGTTCGGATTCCAGCGCTTCGGCGATCTCGCCTGGGCGGCCGGCGACATCCAAGCGCGGGGATTTTTGATCGGCGGAACTGCGGGACGGACCACGCTCGAAGGCGAGGGACTGCAGCACTGCGACGGCAACAGTCATATCTACGCGAGCGCCTATCCGAACTGCATCGCCTACGATCCGACTTACGGCTATGAGATCGCGGTGATCGTACGCGAAGGCATCCGGCGAATGTTCGTCGAGCAGGAGCGCGTCTTCTACTACCTTACCTGCATGAACGAGAACTACGCTCATCCGTCGCTGCCGCAAGGTGCGGAGGAAGGCATCATCCGCGGCATGTACAAGCTGAAAAGCGTAGGCTCGCACAAGCTTCGCGTGCAGCTGCTCGGCTCCGGCACGATTCTGCGCGAGGCGGAAGCCGCGGCCGACATGCTGAGCGAGGACTGGAACGTCGCCGCGGACGTGTGGAGCGTCACCAGCTTCTCCGAACTTCGCCGCGAGGGTTTGCGCATTCGCCGCGAAAACACTCATCACGTGAACGTGGAACCCAAGCTGTCCTATGTCGAACATTGCCTGAAAGACACCAGCGGCCCGATTATCGCCGCGACCGACTACGCCAAGCTCTATGCCGACAAGATTCGCGAATTCGTGCCGCGCCATTACGTAACGCTCGGCACCGACGGCTATGGACGCAGCGATCAGCGCGAGGACTTGCGCCGCTTCTTCGAGGTGGACCGCGAACACATCGTCGTGAACGCCTTGAAGGCGCTCGCCGACGAAGGCGATATTGCACACGAAAAGGTCGCCGAGGCGATCGAACGCTACGGCATAGACCCCGACGCGCTGCCGCGCGAAGTCCTCTGAGCGCAGGGAGCAGCAGCATGGCCAAGGAAATGAAGGTTCCCGACATCGGCGGCTTCGAGGGCGTCGAAGTCATCGATGTACTGGTTTCAGAGGGCGACAAGGTCGAGAAAGAAGATTCGCTGATTACGCTCGAATCCGACAAGGCGGCGATGGATGTGCCGGCTCCGTTCTCCGGCATGGTGAAGGAACTCAAGGTCAAGGCGGGCGACAAGGTGGCCGAGGGCGACGTGATTCTCATTGCCGATACCGCCGGAGAAGACGGCGAAGAGAAAGACAACGACAAAGAAGAGAAGAGCGAATCGTCGAAGGACGGGGACAAAGAGGAGAAAAATAAAGGCGGCGAAGAGAAAGAAAGTAAAGAAAAGCGAACGTCTGCGAAAGATGCCGACGAGTCGAAGGCGAGCGGTGAAAGTAAATCTAAGGAAGAAGAAAAGGAGAAAGACGAAGACAAGGGGCGCAAACGCGATCGAGAGAAAAAAGACGAGAGCAAGGACGAGGAAGAGGAAGAGGATCAGGCCGAAGATCGCGGCGGCGCGACATCGGGAGACAAAAGGGACGTTGCAGATTCCGGTCGCAAGCCGATCTCTCCGCCCACGGTCGAGCAGGCCGGGATCGTCAATGCCCATGCGGGACCTTCGGTGCGCAAGTTTGCGCGCGAGCTCGGCGTGAATCTCTCGCAGGTCAAGGGGTCTGGAAGCAAGGGGCGGGTCACCCACGAGGATGTCAAACGCTACGTAAAGGGAGCGCTAAAGGGTGGCGCGGCGGGTCTTCCCACCGTACCCGAAGTGGATTTCGCGCGTTTCGGCGAAGTCGAAGAAAAGCCGCTCTCGCGCATTCAGCGTATTTCCGGCCCGCGTTTGCAGGCGGCCTGGGTCAACGTGCCGCATGTCACCCAGCACGACGAAGCCGACATGACGGCGCTCGAGGTCGTGCGCAAGGCGCTGAACGCGGACGCTGGGAACCGCGGCGTCAAATTCACCCCGCTCGCCTTTCTGGTGCGCGCCGTTGTGCGCGCCCTCGATGCTTATCCGGATGTCAATTCATCGCTCGATGCCGCCGCCGAAAAACTGATCGTACGTCGTTATTTCCACATCGGGTTCGCCGTGGACACGGATCAGGGACTTGTCGTACCGGTGATCCGCAACGCCGACAAGAAGGATCTGACCGCCATCGCGGAAGAACTCGCCGAACTTGGCGAGAAGGCGCGCGCGGGCAAGCTCAAACGCGACGACATTGAGGGTGCCTGTTTCACCATAACGAGTCTCGGCAGTATCGGCGGCACGGCATTCACGCCGATCGTGAATGCACCGGAAGTCGCCATCCTCGGCGTGTCGCGCGCGGAAATGAAGCCGAAGTGGAACGGCAGCGATTTCGAGCCGCGGCTCATGCTGCCGCTCTCGCTATCCTACGATCATCGCGTGGTTGACGGCGCCCAGGCCGTGCATTTCACGCGTCACCTTGCCGACACGATCGAAACCTTGCGCGGCCTCGTCGACTGAACGGCGCGGGGCAAGGAGGAAACCGTGCACCATAGCCGTCTCTGCGCAGTGCTCATCGACTGCAAGATCGATGATGTGGACGAAGCGGCCGGGTTCTGGGGTGAAGCGCTGGGCCGGCCGGTGGATCACAAGCACCCGGGCAGCCGCGGCAATTACCGCATGCTGGAGACTCCGCCGGATGAACCCATCGTCCAGATACAAAAAGTGAAGCACGAGAGTCGCGTCCATGTCGATATCGAGACGGATGACATTCCCGCCGAAGTGGCGCGTCTCATGAACCTCGGCGCCAAAGTGATGGAAGAACTGCCTCGCTGGGTGGTGATGCAGGCTCCCACTGGTCAGCGCTTTTGCGTAGTACGCGTACAGCGTCCCGGGTTCCCGAAAAACGCTAATCGCTGGGACTGAGGAGCTTTCGATGGCAGAAACACGCGACATCAAGGTTCCCGACATCGGCGGCTTCGAGGGCGTCGAAGTCATCGACGTGCTGGTGGCGGCGGGCGACAAGATCGCGAAGGAAGATTCGCTGGCCACGCTCGAATCGGACAAGGCGGTAATGGATGTACCGGCGCCTTTTGCGGGTACCGTGAAGGAACTCAAGATCAAGACCGGCGACAAGGTGTCGGAAGGCGACGTAATCCTGACCGTCGAGGCCGTCGCTGACGATAGCGAGAAAGAGAGCGCCGGCAAGGACAAAAAATCCGCTCCTGAAAAAAAAGAAAAATCGGAGAAAGCTGACGACGAAACGGGCGCTGGAGCCGAGGGTCAAGCCGAGCCGAAACAGGATGAAGACAGCCGGACCGAACGCTCCACGCAGAAATCGGGCGCAAAAGCGCAGGAGCCGGAAGACAAATCGGGAAAGAAGACCCGCGAAGCTGCGCCCGAAGACAAGCACGCGTTTGAGGAAGCGAAAAAGCGTGCCGACCTCGCCTGCGAGGTGCTCGTGCTCGGCTCCGGCCCGGGCGGCTATACCGCGGCATTCCGAGCGGCAGACCTGGGACGCGATGTAATTCTGGTCGAGCGCTACGAGCGTCTGGGCGGCGTGTGCCTCAACGTCGGTTGCATCCCGTCAAAGGCCTTGCTGCATGCGGCCGAGGTGATCGAACAGGCGCGCGCCATGAGCGGACACGGCCTTGGTTTCGATGCGCTGAACATCAAGCTGGAAGGGCTGCGCGGCTTCGAGAACCGGGCCGTGGAGCGCCTTACGGACGGCATTTCGCGTCTCGCCAAACAGCGCAAGGTGAAGGTCGTAACAGGACGGGGATACTTCGTCGCGCCCCATCTCGTCGAAGTGGAAGCGAACGGCCGCAAGCAGACACTCGCATTCGAACAGGCCATCGTCGCCGCCGGTTCCGAGCCCGTGCGTCTGCCCGGACAACCGGACGATCCGCGCATCATGGATTCCACCGGTGCGCTCGAACTCGCGGACATTCCGAAAAAGCTGCTGGTCGTCGGCGGCGGCATCATCGGGCTCGAGATGGCGCAGGTGTACGCCGCGCTCGGCTCCGCGGTCACGGTGGTCGAACTCACCGACGGACTCATGCCCGGCACCGACCGCGATCTCGTCAAACCGCTCGCAAAACGGCTTGAGGAGGAATTCGAGGCCATTCGTCTGGAAACCCGCGTCGCCGAATTCGAGGCCCGGAAGAACGGCATTCATGCGCGCTGCATCGGGCCCGACGGCGAATGGAGCGGCATCTTCGGGCGCGTATTGGTCGCGGTCGGGCGGCGGCCGAACGGCCATGCCATCGCGGCCGAGGCGGCGGGCATCGCCGTGGACGAACGCGGTTTTGTTACGACCGACAGCCAAATGCGCACCAACGTCGCGCACATTTTCGCGATCGGTGACATCGCCGGGCCGCCGCTGCTTGCGCACAAGGCAAGCCACGAAGGCAAGGTTGCAGCCGAGGCCGCCTGCGGCAGAAAGAGCCACTTCGATGCACGCGCAATCCCTTCCGTCGCCTACACGCATCCCGAGGTGGCCTGGGCCGGTCTCACCGAAGACGAGGCAAAGAAGCAGGACGTAGCCGTCAAAAAAGCGGTGTTCCCATGGCTGGCCAACGGCCGCGCGCTCACGCTCGGTGTGGATTCCGGCCTGACCAAGCTCCTGTTCGACCAGGAAACTGGGCGCATCGTCGGCGCCGGCATCGTCGGACCGAACGCGGGCGAACTCATTGCGGAACTCGTGCTCGCGATCGAAATGGGCTGCGACGCCGAAGACATCGCTTTGTCCATTCACCCGCATCCGACGCTGTCCGAAAGCGTCGGCATGGCCGCCGAAGTGGCCGCCGGCACCGTCACCGATCTCTATCTGCGCAAATAGTGCTGCATTCGTTGGGCGTTTCCGCAAATACGGACTATGCCGTCACGCAACTTTGGCCAACGATAGTTATCTTGTCGACAAGAATTGGAGCGGTGCCGCTGGTTGGCGGTTACTCGAGGGGCAATGAATCGATCGGACAAGTTTTGGCTTCTATGGAGGCTGCTTTTGCCGCCCACATTGATGCCGGAACCGGAGTCATGTGACTCATGCGTATGCGGTGAGCCTTGAATTCCGCTACGTCCCAATCCCGCTTTTGCGGGTCATATTTATAACTGATTTCATAATGCCAGTTACCCACCTCGAAGTCTCTCGATAGCGTAGTCCCGGGAAACGCGGGCGTGAAAGACGGCTTCTTGAAACAGGTCGAAGACAAAGGGGAGTCCGGCGACGCCAATACCTGCTGGTGCGCCGCGGCATCCGGGGATGCGGCGCTTGCCGTCGCGGCCGGAAGCGCTAATGCAAGGCTGGCTCCCGACAGCAAGAACGCTGTTACTTTTGAAACGTTCATGACGAAGCTCCCAAATAAGTCGCAGCCCTAAAAAATACGCCTATAGGGACGGAAGTCAAGCTCCATCCATATTCCGTACCGTCGCGCACGGCGTGAGAATGCAGGCGTAGCGCCTCAACGTCGTTATAATCGCCGGGGGAAATCACGGCTTGTTCTGCATGACCGACCATCCCGAGCATCAGGATCTCGCCGAACTCGCGCGCGGCACGGCGGACATTCTCAAGCGCGAGGAGCTGGACGCGCGTCTCAAGCTCGGCCGCCCGCTCGTAATCAAGGCAGGCTTCGACCCCACGGCGCCGGACCTGCATCTCGGCCACACGGTGCTTTTGAACAAGATGCGCCAGTTTCAGGACCGCGGTCACGAGGTTGTGTTCGTGATCGGTGACTTTACCGGGATGATCGGCGATCCTTCCGGGCGCAGCGCGACCCGCCCTACCTTGACGGCGGAAGAAATAGACGCGAACGCGCAAACCTACGCCGAACAGGTCGGCAGGATTCTCGATCTTGAAAAGACGCGCATCGCGCGCAACAGTGAGTGGCTCGGGAAGCTGGGCGCGGCCGATCTCCTGCGTCTTGCCGGACAGATGACCGTCGCACGCATGCTCGAGCGCGACGACTTCGAGAAGCGCTACCGGGCAAACGATCCGATATCGCTGCACGAGTTTCTCTATCCGCTCGTGCAAGGCTACGATTCGATTGCGCTCCATGCCGACGTCGAACTCGGCGGCACCGACCAGCGTTTCAACCTGCTCACGGGGCGGCAGTTGCAGAGCACGCAGGGTCAGGCGCCGCAGGTGGTGATGACGCTGCCAATACTCGAAGGACTCGACGGCGTGCAGAAGATGTCAAAGTCGCTTGGCAACGCGATCGGTCTTGCGGAGCCGCCGGACGAGATGTTCGGAAAACTTATGTCGGTCTCAGACGAGATGATGTGGCGCTATTTCGAACTGCTTTCCTCGCGGACGCTCGGCGAACTGGCGAAGTTGAAGCAGGAAGTGGAAGAAGGAGGCAATCCGCGCGACGTGAAATTCCTGCTCGCGAGCGAAATGACGGCGCGCTTCCACGGCGCCGCGGCGGCACGCAAGGCGCAGGAAGATTTTGTCGCGCGCTTCGCCCGCGGCAAGCTGCCGGAAAACATGCCCGAGCTGCGTTTGAACGGACCGCTTGCGCTCGCGCAACTTCTCAAGGCGGCGGGCTTGGTCCCGAGCACGAGCGAGGCCAACCGCATGATCGCCCAAGGCGCCGTGCGCGTGGACGGTGAGCGCGTCGAAGATCGGGAATTACGTCTTGTTGCCGGGGAAACCTATGTCATTCAGGTCGGCAAGAGGCGCTACGCCCGCGTCACGATTTCATAGCAGGCTGCTGAAAAACTACTGCGCTCGGCATCTTGAACGCGGGCGGTGCTCGGAATCCTCATTTACCCGTTCGTAAACTGCGGTTCCTGCGCTCCGGCCGCGTCCAAGCTGCCTTCGCTCGCTACGTTTTTCAGCAGCCTGCTAGGGTTGTTCGGGTGACGGCGGGTTTTCGCCGCGGCCGGGTATTTCTTCCCGCAGCAGATCGAGCAGCGCGGCCTGCACTCGGCTGCGGAATTCGGGCGTCATCTTGACCGCCGTTCCCGCAGGAAACGCGCGCGCCTCTACCGTCAGCGCGCGTGCGGCATTTGCGGTGCCAGGCGGTAATATGTAAACGTCGGTGCGGTTGGACGTGCCGTCGCCGGTGGTCTGCACGAAGAACGGCACGAAACCCAGGTCGTCTTCGCTTCCGATGCCCTGATAGTCGCCCGTGAACAGGCCTTCGGCGTTGGGTGCAAGGTCGAGATCGAAGGAACCCGAGATGTGGCTTTCCTGCCAATGGGTGCCGTCCGTGGATTGTGTCAGCCAGTAATCGGTCGGCAGCGTACCGGGATCGGACGTGTCGTTGCGAAAATCGTAATAGCTCACGCCGATGCGCCCGTCGGCGCGGATCGAAACCGCCGGTTCGAAGGCTTGAACGTCCGGATCGCCGTTGATTTCGACCGGCGCGGGCCAACTGAGCCCGCCGTCGGCGGACTGAGTGAACAAGACGTCATCGCGCTCGCCGCCGGAAAAGCGGGCATCCTGCCAGACGACGGCCAGTTCGCCCGCCGCCCCGGCCGTGATCTGGCCGAGATCGGCGCCGGCGCGGACTTGCTGGCCGGTCTCGGGATCGAAGGTGCCGATCGAATCCACGTCGGCGATCTTGATCGGCGCCGACCAGTTCACGCCGTGATCGGTCGAGCGCACGACGGCCATGAAGGCGCTCGGCGTCCCCTGGAACGCATTGTCTATTTCCGTGTAGAAGTCCACGACGGTGCCGTCGGGCAGCACCGCGATCTGGTTGTTGATCGTTTGATTATTCACGCCGGGATCGTAGATCGAGCGCGCAGCCTCCCAGGTCTGCCCGCCGTCTGTGCTGCGCGCCATCGTGGCGGCTCCGGTATTCGCCGTCGTCAACCGATCCCACACGGCATAGACGTAGTCGGAGTCGTTCGGATCGGCGGCGATGGATTCCTTGTCGTTGAAGGCATTGGAGCCGTCCACGATGAGCGCGGTCGGATTGCCCCAGGTCTGGCCGCCGTCGCTGGAGGTCACCACCAGCACCGCGCCTCGTGATCCCTGTTGAAACGTGTTGCCGGTGAATGAAATCGAGATTGCGTAAGCCGTCGCGTTCGGCGAAATCGTGACCCAGGGATCGGAAGCGCGAGCGTAATCGGCGCCGTTTCCGGCATTGCCGCCGGCGCACTGCGACAGCAGGAGCGGGTGCAGGTGCCAGGTCTTGCCGTCGTCGAAAGACGCTCCCGCCACGATGCCGTGGGCACCGCCGTCCGACCAGCGATCCTGTTGCCAGACGCCGATGATGTTGGCGGGATTCCCCGGATTGATCGCGACGAAAGGTTCGACCTCGGCGTTCTCGTACAGGATGCTTCCTTGCATGCTGCCGCCGCAGCCGGTGGCAAAAGGCGAGGCCGCCGACACGCGCACCAATGCACTAGGCGGGGGCGGAGGCGGGGGCGGTTTCGGTTGCGTGGACGAACCGCCTCCGCCGCAGGCGCTCAAAGTCAGTGCGCTTGCCAGAACCGGTGCCAGGATGAGAGCGGAAGTAATTTTTGTGGCCATAGGACATCCCTTCATTGAGAATGCGTGAGCCATACTGCAAAACTGTGTTCGCCCAGTACCACCGCTATTCCATCTCACTGCTCGCGCAGCAGATATTTACCCTGCATCGGTTCCAGCACGCAGCACGCGAGCAAGCTTATCGCTACGGCCACGCCCGCAATCCAGTTCCAACCGTTCGGGCCGAGCGGGAGCCAATGCAGGCCATAAAGCAGGGAAGCGATCGCGGCCGCGAGATACAAAGGACCGGTGTAGAAACAATGCCGGCGTCCGCAACGACGCGCGTTCGCGAGGCAAGCTGCACCTGCGACGGAAAAGCCACCGGTCCAGAGCGCGGTGCGGATAATTTCTCCGGTGAAGGAGCCAACGATCACCATCGCCCACGGGCCGCACCACAAGAGGAGCGTTGCCCATCGAGACCTGAGCAGGTCTTTTTCTTTGCTGCATCCATCATCCGGCATGTTTCTGCACTCGGTCGCTACCCGGCGAGCGGTATCTCGGAGTCGTGCACGAGATTCGCCTGTCAAACTCGCGCCGGGAACCGCCTTCAAGTTTATTCCCTTTCCGAGGCAAAACGGGCAAGAGTGGCGATGACTTCCTCGCTAGTAATGAGCTGCATGGCCCGGGGATCGCGAACGCGGGTTCCCCAGGTCACGTCTTCGACTGCCTTGCCGAGAAACTCGCGCACGGCGTCCGGGTAGCGGTTCACCCGCCATTGCTGGCTGAGGTAGGGTCCGGCACGGTCCGGATTGGTTGTCGCGTAGAGCCCGATCACCGGCGTTCCGACGGCGGTGGCCATGTGGGCGGGGCCGGAATCGGGCGTGATCACGACTCGGGCGCGGGCGATCAGTGCGAGCAGCTCCTTGAGCGAAGTCCTGCCTTGCAGATTCAGGATCGGTGCGCTGGTCGCGACGACAATCGCGCGGGCCGCCTCGGCTTCCGCATCGCTCGGCCCGCCGGTGACGATTACCTGCCAGCCGAGTTCGCGCACCGCGTAATCACACACGGCAGCGTAACGTTCGTAAGGCCAGTTGCGCCAGTTGCGAAAGCGCGCGTTGGCACACGGGCTCAGGAGCAACGTGGGCTTGTCGGCGGGAATAATCTCGCGTGCGTGTGCTTCGGCCTCGGACGGGATCGGAATGCCCCATTCGAGACGCTTGTTCATTATTCCGAGCGCGCGGGCGAAGCCGAAGAAGCTGTCCATCACGTGTTCGTGCGGGATATACGGAATTCGCCGGTTGGTAAACAGCCATTGGAAATCGTGGGCGCGCTCGCGGTCGAAGCCGAGCCGGAGCGGGGTGTGCAAACACAAACCGGCGGCGCTTGCGCGCAAGGACATCTGCATGTGGAGCAGAAGATCGAAACGCCGTTCGGCAAGCCTGCGCCGCAAATCGCGATAAGCTACCAGCCCCGCCGCCTTGTCGAAGGGAACGAACTCGATGCCGGGAACATCGCCGATCAGGTTCGCCTCCAGCTTGCCGGTAATCCAGGTAAACCGGGTCTCCGGCCAGGCGGCGCGGAGAGTATTCACGACGGGCAGCGTATGACAGACATCGCCGAGCGCCGACAGGCGCAGTATGCAGACCCGTTCGGGCGGGGAGGAAAAATCGAGACTCTCCATGCGGCTTGAGCGTACCGGTGTTCCGGGCGGCTTCATCCTAGCCGATGCGCGGCTCGCACCGGCCTCCGAATGGTTCGATCCCGGCTACTGGAAGGCGCACGGCGCGGGCGAGCCGCTCGGACACGGGCGTGGGGTAACGGTGAACGCGGGGCCGGACGGACGTTGGGTGTTGCGTCATTATCACCGCGGGGGCTTGCCCGCCCGTTTCATCCGCGATTCCTATCTCTGGCTCGGCGAACCGTGTTCGCGACCGGTGCGCGAACTACGTCTGCTCGCCGAGCTGGTCAAGCGCGGAGCTTCGGTGCCGCGCCCGGTTGCGGCACGGGTGATGAAAAGCGGCCCGCTATACAACGGCGATCTTCTCACCGAACGCATCGCAGATGCGCGCACGTTTGGCGAATGTGCGCACGCGCTTGCCACCGAGGATTGGATGCGGATCGGCGAGACGATCCGGCACTTTCACGATGTCGGCGGTTGGCACGCCGATCTCAACGCGCACAATATCCTGATCGCGCCGAGCGGCGTTTCCATTATCGATCTCGATCGTGGAAAACTTCTGCAACCAGGTGTGCCGGCCCAGGCGCGCAATCTCGCACGGCTGGAACGCTCGCTTGCCAAGTTGGGCCTGCTGCCCGAGGCAGAGTCCGGCTGGCGTGCGCTGCTTAGTGCGTACTGGAATTTCCGCTCTGCGGAGTGAATCCAGCGGGGCCGATGTATTGGCCCAGGAAGGCGAGAATATCGTTCCACGCCTTTTCTCGGTGATCGGTCTGGTAGAAACCGTGTTCCTCGTTGGGTTCGTACAAGGTCTTGAGTGGCGTGCCACGCCGTTTGATCGCCGCGACCATTTCGTCGTAGCCGGCCACCGGCGCGCGTTCGTCACGGCCGCCGTGCAGGAGAAAGACGGGAATTTTCAGTTTGTCCACGTTGTACGCGGGCGAAAAGGCCTTGAGTTGCGCCGGATCGTGACCGAGCACGGTTGTAAGGTAAAGCCGCCCGCTTGCGAAGCGCGAAGTGTCGCTCGCGCGTGTTTCCTGCGTGGCCAAGTCATAAACACCGTCGTAACCGATCGCGCACTGGAACAGATCGGGGAAGCGTTCGGCGCTCATCAGCGCCGCATAGCCGCCGTAGCTCGCGCCGAAAATGCACACACGCTTGGGATCGGCAATACCTTGTTTTACCGCCCAGTTCACGCCATCGGCAAGGTCATCCTGCATGGTGTCGCCCCAGTGACGGAAACCGGCCGCCATGAACTTGAGGCCATAGCCGCCCGAACCCCGATAGTTGACGGCAAGCACCGCATAGCCGTGGTTGGCAAGCATCTGCGTGGTGACCGAATCGAAATCCGTCGGATCGAAGCCCCAGTCGGTGCGGATGCCGTGCGGACCGCCGTGCACATAGACGACCAGCGGAAGATTTTTTGCAGAGGTGCCGCGCGGCACGGTGAGATAGCCATGAATTGTGAGCCCGTCGCGGCTCCGGTAGCTGATCGGTTGCATCGGCGAAAGATCATCGGACTTGATCCAAGGCGTTTCGTCAAACAGGAAGGTAAGCGATGGCTTGGGGCTGCTCGAATACAAGTAGTAGGTGCCCGGTTCGGTGTCACTCCAGGTTTTTACGATCGCCTCTGTTCCGTCCCTGGTCCAACTCGTAATGTCAACCTGCACGTTCGGCAACGTCTGACTGAGCTCTGCGAGCAACTGAATACGCGGAGATTTGGGATCAAGCGCCAGCGTTTCCAGCTTGCCAGGCATGATGCGCAGACCGACCAGATTGTCGCCGGAAAACGATTCTATGAAGGAGTCGTAATCGTCATACTCGCCACCGAGGTCCACCATGGGATTCGCATAAACTAGTGCTTTTTTGCCGGTAGTGAAATCATAGGAATAAAGCGCCATAGTCTCGGCCGGATTGTCCGCCCAGAATTCGAAATACACGCTCTTGTTGTCGGGTCCGAACATGATCGGGCCGCCTGTCGCGAGTGACGCGGACGCCGCGCGCTTGTTATTGATGAGGCTGGTCTCGTTCTGCCAGTCCATGCTGCCGGCAGCGCGGTAGTAGAGTTCGGGCCAGCCGGTTTTATCGTTCGTACCCCAGGCAAGGCGCACGTCGCCGTCATGATCGGCGAGAAGCCCGCCATTCGCGACCGGCGGAGAGGCGACGCGATGATGTTTCCCGGTATAGGTGTCAACCAGGTACGCAGCGAACGTGCCGCCTTCAGATCCATATACCAGGATAGAGCTGGTATTGGGATCCCGGCCGAGATGCAGCAATCCCCCAAAATAGAAGCCACCGTTCTCGGTGTCGTTGCCTACGCGGCTCTGGTTTCCTGCCGCCAGCACTTGTTGCAGTGAACCGTCGGCATTGACGGCATAAAGCTCGCCCGTCCAGAAGGGGCGATCGAAGCCGCCGTATTGAACGGCTGTAGCCGCCGCGATGCGTTCGTCGTTCACCCAGAATACGCTGGCGAAAAGTTCATAATCGCGCAGATTGTAATGCGCCGTCACCTGCGGCTTCTTCCCAAGCACGGAATGGGTGGGCAGGATGGCCAATTGATATTTCTCGCTGTCCTTCACGGCGGAAACGACAGCCAGATACTTGCCGTCGGGCGATATGACAACATTTCCGAATGCCGGGTGGCGTATGAAGTCCGCGACCGGAAGCGTGCTCGCGGTGGATGCGAGTGGCGGGGCGAGCAGCGCAAGCAACGCGAGTGCGTAGAGAGGGTACCGAAAGCTCATTTCTCACTCCCGAGTGGCGGGTTACAACGTGGATATGTGAATCTAACGCCGGAAAGGGGCGTTCGGCAAGTGGCCTGACCGAAAATCAACCCTGCTTGAGGGTGGTGATGGCGTCGCGACGGGCGGCAATCAGGGTGCCGGGCGGAGCGTAGTGGTTTGCGTAGTTCTCGACGCCGTTCGCAATCATGGTTGCGATGCGCGCGCGAAAACTGGTGGTTGCCAGTTCTTGCTCTTGTTTGCGGTTCGAGATAAACGCGGTCTCGATGAGGATCGAGGGAATGTCGGGGGATTTCAACACCACAAAGTCCGCACGCTCTACTCTGCTGCTGTGCATCGGCAGCGATTTGTTGATTTGGTCCATGATGGCCCGGGCGAGCTGCATGCTCTGGATCAGGGTGCCGCTCTGGGAGAGATTGAGAATTGTGGAGCGCACCATCGGCGCTTCATCGGACAGATTCACCCCCGCGACCTGGTCGGCGGAGTTCTCGCTGTCGGCGAGGATGCGCGCGGCCACGCTCGAGGCCCCGTGCTCGGAGAGCACATAAACGGACGAACCCTTTGGATAGTGATAGGGCGAGGAATCGGCGTGAATGGCGATGAACAGATCCGCGTGGTCGTCATGCGCGATCTTGCGGCGGCCGTTCAGGCTTACGTAATAGTCGCCCGTGCGGGTGAGCATCGGTTTGATGCCGGGCACCTTGGAGAGCATCGCATAAAGCATCTTGCCGATGGCGAGGGTCACGTTCTTTTCCTCGAGCCCGTCGGGTCCGATCGCGCCGGTGTCGCGCCCGCCGTGGCCAGGGTCTATCACGACTACCACATCGCGCAGTCGTTTGGGCTGGGCATCAATAGCCGTCATCACCGGCACGGGCACCGGTTCCGTTATTACGGGTTGGGACACGGTCGCTGCTAAAGTTGTCGCCGGTTTGAGCGTTGGCCCCTTTGCCATAGTCATCGGTTTGGGCAACGGTTTCGCAGATGTCCCGAACTCGACGACCAATTCCTCGCCGTTGTCTCCCGCGCGTAGAAAACTGTGCGGGGTAACGTTGAGATGGAGATCGAAGACCAGGCGTACGCCGTTTCCATTGAAGCGCGAAGCGGAACGAATGTCGGCAATCAGGGGATTGTCGCCCGTACTCAGTGACAGGCCGTGAGCTAACCGAGCATTGGTGAGATCCAGCACAACGCGCGCCGGATTCGCGAGCGTGAAGACGTGGTATTGCAGATTTTTTGGCACCGCGAGCACCGCACGGGTTGCGCCGCGATCCTGATTCAGGCTGAATTGGCTGACGGCGCCTGCGTTTTCGCCGGCCCGCACGGAGCCGGGTGCGGCGAAACTCAAGACGATAGCGAGAGCCAGTATCCAGGTCAATTGCGCGCGGATCATCAGTTGGTCTCCGGCTCGGACATGAGAAATATGAACCAAATCAAACTAAATTGCAAGCGGAAACTTTCGATTTCTTATGGAGATAGAAACATGAACTCAGGCAAATACTAGAAGATCGGCGCAACCCGACATACCGCGCGGCCATAAGCGAGCGCTCGACCGTTCTTATAAGTAATTGATATATATGTGCAAATAAGATTTTTCGGCATCATGGGCGACGGAAACGCTTGAATCGATCATGGCTCCACAGATATTGCGCGGGAGCCTGACGGATGCCGGCTTCGAGAACTGCGTTCACACGCGTCGCATCCAAAAGCGGATCGCCGCTCGGGAATCCCAAGAGGGGCGGCCTGATGTCGACGCGGTAGCCAGCGCGGCCGGGCAGCCGGCGGACAAAGAACGGCAGTATCGGCGCGTGGGAAGCCGCAGCGATGCGCGCCGTAGCCGTATTGGTAGGCGCCGGCACGCCGAAGAAGGGTGCATCCACGCCATGAGCACCGAGATAGGCCTGATCGGGCGCATACCACACCACACCTCCCTCTTTGAGCGCCCGCAGCAACCCGCGCAGATCTCCGCGCTCGATGATGCCGGCGCTGCGCCGTCGGCGTCCCGCGCGGATCACGCGATCCAGCACCGGATTCTCATGCGGCCGGTACACGGCCATGACGGGATGATGCAGCGAGAGGATGCGGGCACCGATTTCAAGCGTGGTGAAATGCGCGGTGAGCAGCAACACCCCGTGCCCCTGTGCGAGCGCGGCCTGCAAATGCTCCAGCCCATTGACGAGCAGGTTTTTCGGCAGGCGTCGATCGGGCAACCACCAGCCCGCGGCTATTTCCACGAGGCCGAGACCGAGTGCCTCGAAATGTTCCCGGAGCAAGCGTTCGCGGTCCGCAGCTTCGAGTTCGGGCATGCACAGGGCGAGATTTGCGGTGGTGATTTGCCGGCGGCGATGGGCGAAACGGAGTGCGAGGCGGCCGATCGCGCGCCCGCAGGCAAGATGGACACGCCACGGCAGGTGCACGAGCACGGCAAAAACTGCGACCATCAACCAGGTCGGCCAGTAACGCGGCGCAAAAAACTTGGGCGCGGACATCGCCACGCATTTTAGCCGCCCGCGCTGGTGGCGCTATGCTACGATCCCGCCGACCCCAGCGGCTCTGCACATGCAGCTTCAGGTTCCCGAATTTGCCGGCCGACGCATCCTCGTCGTCGGCGACGTGATGCTCGATCGTTACTGGTCGGGGGCGACCGAGCGCATCTCGCCGGAAGGGCCTGTGCCGGTCGTGCACGTGGGTCAGACCGAAGAGCGTCCCGGCGGCGCCGCCAACGTCGCCGTCAATCTCGCGAGTCTCGGCGTGACTACGACGCTGTTGGGATTGGTGGGCGAAGACGGCGAGGGCGAACGACTTGCGCAGTTACTGGCTGCGCTAGGGATCGGCAATGCGCTCCTTGCGCGCCGGGAGGCGCCCACGGTAACCAAACTGCGCGTGCTGTCCCGTCATCAGCAGCTCATCAGGCTCGATTTCGAGCGCAGCTTCGACGGGATGGCGGCGGTCGAACTGGCCGCACGCTTCGAGACGGCGATCGCCGGTCACGACATTGCCGTCGCCTCGGATTACGCCAAGGGTGCACTGGTCGAAATGCCGCGGCTTATTGCGGCCGCGCGCGCAGCGGGCGTGCCGCTACTGGTGGACCCGAAGGGTCGTGACTTCACACACTATCGTGGCGCCTGGGGCTTGACGCCCAACCGCGCCGAGTTCGAAGCCGTCGTCGGCATTTGTACCGGCGAGGACGAACTGGCCCGGCGTGGTGAACGGTTGCGATCGGATCTCGAGCTTGCCGCGCTTCTGATTACCCGCGGCGAAGAGGGCATGACGCTGATCGCGGCCGGCGAGACGCCGCTCAACCTGCCGACCAAGGCGCGCGACGTCGCCGACGTAACCGGCGCAGGCGATACAGTCATCGCGGTGTTTGCCGCGGGCGTTGCCAGCGGACTCACGCCGGTCGCCGCAGCGATGCTCGCCAATGCCGCCGCCGGTCTGGTCGTCGCACGCGTGGGCGCGGCGAGCGTCACGCCGATGGAACTCAAGCTCACTGCCCACGCGCACGGGCGCGGACTGGTTGACGAACCGGCATTGCTTGCTCTCGTGAGAGAGGCGCGTGCGCGCGGCGAACGCCTCGTCATGACCAACGGCTGCTTCGATCTTCTGCACGCCGGGCACGTACGCTATCTCGCCGAGGCGCGGGCTCTGGGCGAGCGGTTGATTGTCGCTGTGAACGACGACTCCTCCGTGCGCCGACTCAAGGGTTCGGATCGCCCGCTGGTGCCGCTCGAAGATCGCATGAGCGTGCTTGCCGCACTTGCTGACGTGGACTGGGTCATCGCCTTCCGCGAAGACACGCCGGTGCGGTTGATAGAGGCTGTGATGCCTGACGTGCTGGTCAAGGGCGGCGACTACCGGCGCGGGCAAATCGCGGGCGCCGACGCCGTCCGTGCCGCGGGCGGCGAGGTCCGTGTGCTGCCGTTGCTGGAAGGACGTTCGACCTCTCGGCTTATCGAGCACATCCGCGGCTCGCAGTGAGTCTCGTACGCGCCGTCTACACGACGGCGATCCGCCTCGCTACGCCGGCCATCCTGCTGCATCTCGCGCGCCGCACGCGCCGTCAGACCGGCACGTGCGACGACTGGCGCGCGCGACTCGGCTATGGCCCGAGAGTCGAGGGCGGGGCGATATGGATTCATGCCGCTTCCGCCGGAGAGATACAGGCCGCGGCTCCGCTCGTCGCCGCGCTGCGCACCGAGCATCCGCTGCGACTCACCTGTTTCACCGCCAGCGGGCGTGCGCGGGCCGACCGTCTTCTACCCGGCGTGGATGCCGAACTCGCGCCGCTCGATCTGCCGGGTGCCTGGCGGCGATTTTTTGTCCGCGGGCGTCCCCGCGTCGTGGTTCTGGTCGAATCCGAACTCTGGCCCAATCTGCTCGCAGCGGCGCGCCGCGCCGGCGTGCCCGTAGTGCTCGCAAGTGCCCGGCTTACCCCGGGTTCGGCGCGTCGTCTGGCCCGTGTTCCTGGGGTCGCCCGCGAACTGCTCGGCGGCCTCGCCCAAGTGTTGGTGCAAACGTCGGCAGATCTCGAACGTTTCGTCGCGCTCGGGCTTCCAC
>JBOIBN010000018.1:0-38274 GCA_050739575.1 Gammaproteobacteria bacterium | reverse complement strand
GAGCAGTTGCGGGTATTCGGCGAAGAGGTATTCCGGGGCGAGACGATCGGCAATGACCTGGTAACGAGGGGTCATGTAGAGGAGGACATAGCCGATGGGCCAGCGTTCCCGTTTTGCCATCGCAAGCACGCGGGCGTCGTAGCTGATGATGACGGCGCGGCCGCGAATCGTCTCGATCGCTTGCGTAACGGCTGCAAGCACGCGCTCTCGACCGTGCGCATGCAGGCTTTCCTTTTTGATCTCCACGAAGACATGTATCTGCGGGGTCTTGCGCATCCATTCGACGAATTCGGCGAGCCGCGGCACGGCCGGCGGATGATGGCCTCCCGTGAGCACGCCGAGCACACCAAGTTCCTGCAATGTTGCTTTTGTAACGGTCACATCGAGATTGTGGGTGCGCTCGAGCGAAGCGTCGTGCAACACGATCGGTACGCCGTCGGCGGTGACCTGCACGTCGAGTTCGACGTAATGCAAGCCGAGCCGGGCTGCACTCTCGAAGGCCGCGAGAGAGTTTTCGGGATAGCCGATCGCATCGCCGCGATGCCCAACCAGCACGCTTTTGCGGCGGGCAGAAGTCACTTCAGAACGCAAGGTAGGAGCGGCGGTCCCCGCCGCGATCTTCTGGAACGCGATACGAATCGCGGCGGGGACCGCCGCTCCTACAACAGATGAAGGCTGCGATATCCATTCATTCGTAACGGAGCGCTTCGATCGGATCCAGTGCCGCGGCCTTGGCGGCGGGCAGGATGCCGAAGATGACGCCGGTGCCGCCCGAGAAACCGAAGGCGAGCGCGATCGCCCAGCCGGGAACGTGCGCGACCGAAAGTCCGGGGATGAGTCCGACCGCGAGGATGCCGAGTATCCAGCCGAGCGCGATGCCGATGAGGCCGCCGAGGAACGAGAGCACGATCGCCTCGATCAGGAACTGGAGCAGGATATCGCGGCGGCGCGCGCCGAGACTTTTCAGGATGCCGATTTCGCGCGTGCGCTCGGTCACCGACACCAGCATGATGTTCATGATGCCGATGCCGCCGACGAGGAGCGAGATCGCGACGATGCCGCCGAGTATGAAGGTGACGGTGTTCAGCAGCGACATGAATTGATTGGTGAATTCCTTGGCCGTCTGGACCTTGAAGTCGTCGGTCGGCAAGCCGAGTTGGCGGTGGTTGCGCACGATCACCTGCTGGATACGCGCGACCGTGCCCTGGATGTGCGCGATGTCGTCAACGTTAAGCTGAATCACGAGGTTGGGCGGATTGGAAGCGCCGAGGATGCTGCGTGCGGTGGCATAGGGAATGATGACGATGTCGTCGAGATCGTTGCCGAAGATGTCGCCGCGTTTCTTGAGCACGCCCACGATCCGGCACCATTCGCCCGCGGCCTTGATGTATTCGCCGAGCGGATCGGCCGGCAGCCGCAGATTGTCGATGACGGTGTGACCGACGACGCACACGCGCCGGTGCTGGAGGTTGTCGGTGGGAACGATGAAGCGGCCGATCTCGGGGAAGGCCTGGCGTGCCTGGGCGTAATTTCGGGTGGTGCCGAGGATGGAGGTCGAGGTGCTCGTGCCGTGCCAGGAGACACCGCCTCCGAATTGGGCGACATAGAGAATCGGCGAGATGTCGCGGATGCCGGCGACGTCGTGCTGAATGGCGAACAGATCCGATTCCGGCAGCCGTGCGTTTTGCCCGGTGAGCTGTTCCTCGCGGGTGGATTGCGGATAGATGATGACGCTGTTGGTGCCGAGCCCCTGAAAGAGGTTGCCGACGAAATAACCGAAGCCCTGGATAACGGAAACCACGGCGATCACGGCGGCGACGCCGATGATGATGCCGAGTGTCGTGAGCACGCTTCGCATCGCGTGCGCACGGATCGCCGTCAGCGCCGCGCGGAGACTTTCAAGCAGGCTCAGCATTTCGGCTCCCGGTGCGGGTCGCGGCATCGCTTTCCACTCGCCCGTCGTGCAGCCGCACGATGCGGTTCGTATGTTCGGCGATGTCTGGTTCATGGGTCACGATAATGAGCGTATTGCCGCGGGCGTTCAGCTCGTCGAAGAGCCGCATGATTTCTTCGGTGCTGCGCGAGTCGAGGTTACCAGTCGGTTCGTCGGCGAGAATGAGCGCGGGTTCGCCGACCAGCGCACGGGCGACGGCGACGCGTTGGCGCTGGCCGCCCGAGAGTTGATTCGGACGGTGGTGCAGACGATCGGCGAGTCCGACACTCGCAAGCGCCGCCTCGGCCCGGCGCCGACGTTCGGCGTGGCGCACGCCGCGGTAAACGAGCGGCTGCATCACGTTGTGCAGTGCGTCCTGGCGCGTGAGCAGATTGAAGCTCTGAAAGATGAATCCGATCTCGCGGTTGCGGATCCGGGCGAGTTCGTCGTCGCTCAGATGCGCGACGTCGGCGCCGTTGATCCGGTAGCTGCCGGCGCTCGGCCGATCGAGGCAGCCGATGATGTTCATGAGCGTGGATTTGCCCGATCCGGAGGGTCCGATGATGGCCATATACTCGCCGGCCGCGACCGTGAGATTGATATCGTCGAGCACCCGCATCGTGGACTCGCCCATCCGGTAGTCCTTCGCGATGCCGGCGAGCTCGAGGACGGCTGTGCCGGATGCCAACGGACCCTCAGCCACTTTGCGGGATCGGCGCCGGTGTTTGTACGCTTACCGAGGCGCCTGCGGCGAGTGCGTGCAATACCTCGTAGGGCCCGGTGATGACCTGCTGGCCGGCCTTGAGTCCGGACTTGATCTCCTGCCAGGTGTCGCTCGAGATGCCGAGCGTCACGTCCTGACGTTTGGCTGTGCCGCCGTCGTCCACGAATACATAGGCACCCTGGTCGCTGAACAGGGCCTTCGACGGTTTTATCTGGTTGGCGAAGAGTACGGCGCCGACTGGCACCGCGAGCGTGTCTTTTGCGCTCTGGGTGTAGATTTCCGCGCGGCAGGTCATGTTGGGGCGGATCGCGAGGCCATGCGGATTGGGAAGGCGGATTTTGACCAGGAATCCCTGCCCCTGTTGGCCCGGCATGGTGGTTGCGGCCGGAGCGACGAAGGTCACCTGGCCGTGCAGCGTGTCGTTCGGATAGGCGGTCGAAGTTACCGCCGCGGTTTCACCGAGAGAGGCGTGGGCGATGTCGGCTTCGTCCACATTGACCTCGGCGAGCAGTTCGGACGGATCGCCGATGGTCATCAGCGATGAGCCGGGAATATTCGTCGTGCCCGGAATCACCGATTCGCCCACCTTCACGTTGAGCGCGATGACGATTCCGGAGAGCGGCGCGCGGACCACGGTCTTGGCAAGCTGCTCCTGGGCGAACTGAAGCTGGGCCGCGGCGACGGACAACGATTCCCTGGACGAGGACACCGCCACCTGGGCGAGGTGGTACTGGTTCGTCAACTCGTCGTAGCTATTGGCATCGATCAGCCCCTTTTTATAGAGCTTGGTATTGCGTTCCCACTGGAGTTTGAGATTGTCGAGTCTGAGCTGCGCCTGGCTGATCGCGTAGCGTTGGAGCGCAGCCTGCGCCTGCTGCTCGGCAACGTTCGCCTGGTAGGTCTTGGGATCGATCCGCAGCACCACGTCGCCCTGCTTGACCTTGTCGCCAGCGGCGACCGCCAGCGAGACGATCTGGCCGTCCACCTGCGGACGCAGCACCACCTGGTCCTTGTACGCGAACTGACCGGAGGCGAGGATCGAGCTTTGCACCGTGCGGGTCACGACCTTGTCGACGGTGACCCCGAGCGCATTCTTGCCGTGGTGTGCCACCCCGACGATGACGACGATCGCGACGAGTACCGCGATGGCGAGTGCGACCAGCCATTTGCGCTTCATTTTTTCGGAACCTCAGACGAGAAAGATGATGCCGTACACCACGACGAATGGCGCGAGTGCGATCGCAAGGGCCTTGCCGACGCCGTGGCGGCACCAGCGTGTGAGTCCATATGCGACCAGACCGATGACCCAGAAGTCGAGGATCGAGAACTGGGCAAGCTTGTAATAACGGTCGCCGGGCTCAAAGTGGAAGATGAGCGAGTTGAGGCTGGTGACGTCGGGCGGCGTTCCGGTGCCGTGGCTCGTCACCGCCCAGGCGATCATGGCGGCGATCAAGCCGAGCGAAATCGGCAGCCAGGTCCAGGCGGTGAACGAGAACCAGCGCCCATAGCCGCGGCTGTCGGCCGAGAACAGCTTGTCGCAGAGAAAGAGATAGAGCGCGAAGAGCAACTCGATGATCGCGAGGCCGACGACCCCGACTATGGCGCCGATAAGCAGATAGCCGCGGCCATGCTGGGTGATCATCTGGATAGCCTGCGAGGCGTGTTCCGGGTTGGCTTTGCTCATCGCCTGGATGATCATCGCGTGGAACGCGGCAAGGTTCATCGTCAGCGAAACCCAGACGCCGAGCGCGAGGTCGAGCGCGAGCGTGATTCCAAACGGGAGCCACAGCATCCCGGGGCGTCGGTCGGCGTAATCGAGTGCCTGCGCCGGAGCGACGAACAGGTTGCCGAGCTGGGCCACGGCACTGGAATGCGCGACGGTATCGTCCGAAACGGGAGGATCAATCATGGCTTTACGAATCCAGCGTGAATCGGTTAACTATAACACTAAAACTCAATCCCGTAAACCCCCTGCGCAGGGTTTCTCGGACCTTCAGGGTCAGGCCAATTCGAAACCGGCTTACGGCATAGGCGCTTTCCATCCCTCATCCGGAGTGCAAATCCACATCTTCCAGACCGAGCCCGTGCAGGGTACGCTCGTAAGCATTCTGCGCGGCTTCGCGGTCGTGCTTTTCCGTCAGCCCTTCATCGGCGCCGCGGCGGATCAACGTCGCTTGCAATGCGAGCACGCGGCGCTGATCGTCGCTGCGCAGGAGCGACGCCAAGCCCTCAATGGTACGTAACATCTGCAACGTCACGATGACGCTTGCCCGTGAATAATTGCGCACGGGCGTGAATGCCGTCCCGACCAGTTCGGCGAAGCTCACCGGCCGGATGATCAGGCGCAGTTCGCCGTCCGCATCCGACAGCCAGGGCGACGGTTCGTTCCGTTGCGCCAAACGACCGATGCCGGCGCCAATGCGGTTGACGCAGTCGAGGGCGGTGAACGGATCGTTCAGCGCGGGGGACATTGCCCGCACCGCAATCTCGGCAATCTGGTTGAAGGCGAAGATCAGATCCTGTACCGGCGTGCGGCGGTTTCCCATAGTCATGTGCTCACGAATCGTGCGGGACAATTCGGTATCGCAACGTTCGGCGGGGCAGACTTTTGCGATCGGGCTGCCGTCGAAGAGATAATCGCCAGGTCGGCAGAGGAGTTCGATGACGGCGTCATGCTCGCAGGCCAGATTGACGAGGCCGGCAGTGTCAAGCGTCTGGATGTAGCCGTTCGCCATGCTGCAGACATTCGTGCCGCCATGCTCCAGCCGCTCCAGCAGCGCGTCCGTCTTTTCCTGCGCGGGCGTCTCTTCGGCATCCTGCGGGTAGGCGCGGTCTATCGTTTCGTCCATTTCTGCGCCGACTTCGGCGATCACCGACGGTGCTGCAATCATTTGCGCGATGTGATGGGTGAGGTAGATCAGCGTCGCGCCGGCGATGATCGCGAGATAAAACGCGACGCTGACCGACAGGCTCGGCACGCTCGCCCCGCCCCCGTGCATCATGTGCAGGACGAGCAGGCAGTAAACAAACGTCGCCACAAAAATTCCCAACCCGAACTGGAGCGATTTGTCGTGCATGAAGCTGCGGATCAGGCGATGACCGAACTGACTCGTCGCCAACGTCAGAACCACCACAACAGCGGCAAACACGAGGCTCGCAATCGCGATCATCGTCTGGGCGATTACTGAGACGATCTGCTGCGCGCCGGTGGGGCTGCCCCCATAGACCACGTCGTAGTGCTTGAGGAGAGCGACCCAAGCGCTGTCGTTGGACGCCACCGTGATCGCGTAGAGCCCGATGCTCCCGAGCAGCATCAGTCCGGGTAGAACCCAGAAATTTCGTGGCAGCGAATCGATCAGTTTGAGCAGTTGGGCGCGCATGACTCTTTATGCAGCACAGTCCGGGGTGGCGCCAACGATCATTTATTCCGGCTGCCACTGCGGCGGAGGAAGATTCCGGCGAGCGTAATGGCGATCCAGGCCGCCTGCATGACGGTAGCGGCGAGATTGAAATGCTGCGCAAGCGAGACCAGGATCAGCGCCGAGCCGAGGATATTCAGTCCGAGATAGGCCAGCCCGGTTTCGCGCATCCGTTCGGAAACGAGCAAAAAATAGGCGCTCAGGACCATGAGTACGCCGGCTACGCCGAGTGCTTCCTGGATCATTGCAACCGATTCGTCCGGGATGTTCGGCGCGCGAACCCGTAAATGCTGATTGCGAACCAAGCTGCCTCGATGAGCGTGGCGGAAAGATTGAAGCGGAATGCGAGCGAGCACAGAATCCCCGCCGAGCCAAACGCGTTGAGCAGCAGGAAACTGCGCTGGCTGCGCCGCAACTTTCCGGTCAGGAGCAGTAGATAGGCCGCAAGTACCGCGGCGGCTCCTCCCAGTCCGACGACGTTGGCGGCGGAGGCAGCCGTCAGGGCCCCGTTTCCTCCGCTGCGCGGACAACTTCCTCTCCTCGAATTTCGCCGCGCGAACCGAGTGTGCGTACAAAGACATTGGTGGCTTCCGCGGCCGCGCTTTTCTGCGCGGTCAGCACGGCCAGCGCGAGAATCACGAGGCTGAAGACGGCGAGTATCCACATGCCGGTAAAAAATCCGTAGGCGCCAGTGCCGCCCATTTTGCCTGGGGGGCCGAAGTAGCTGATGGCCCACATCCCGCCGAAGTAGGGGATCAGCCACCACGCATGTTCCCAATCCAGTTTGTGCGGTGCGCCTTTGCTGCTCAGCAAGAACTTGAAAATGTACCAACCGAGATAGGCCACCACATAAACGGCGACGAAGATGAACAGGACCATTACCGTCTCGTAGCCGGTCCAATAAATGATCCAGTTGGCGGCGATAAAGGCGATTGCCGAGACGACAAGCCATCCCCGTAAACGGAAAGGTCGCTCGGCGTTCGGCAGCGAGCGGCGCAGGCTGACCAGAATCACCGGCCCGATGCCGTAGGAGAGCACCGTAATCAGCGAGACGGCGGTCACCAGTTTTTGCCAGGATGGAAAGGGGAAGAAAAAGATGACGCCGACCAGGTAGGTCACGATCAGCCCTACCCAGGGCACGCCCTGACTGTTGAGCCGGATAAGCGCTTTCGGCGCGTTGCCCATTTCGCCGGCGGCCATCGTGATGCGCGGACTGGCCGTGGCATAAATGAAGGCGGTGCCGAGCGGAGAGACGATGGCATCGATGTAGAGCACCACCGCCCACCAGAAGGCGCCGACCGCGAGCGCGATTGCGGCGAGCGGACCGAACATGCCGGTGAAGTGCAGGTTTGTCCAGCCGCCAGCCATGTCGGAGGGCTTCAGCGCAAGAATGAACGCCACCTGTAGCCCAACGTAAATCAATGCGCCAATCACGACCGATCCGATCAGCGCAATCGGGATGTAGCGGCCCGGCTTGCGCGTCTCCCCGGCGAGCGCAATGGCCTGCTGAAAGCCGAGATAGCTGAAGATGATGCCGGCCGTCGAGACGGCGGTGAAGATGCCGGAGATGGGTACGCTCGAAACCTGCGCCGTCAGATTGCCCGGGTGGAAGGAATAGGCGAGCAGGATGCCGATGGTGGCGACGGGAATGGCGAGTTTCCACCAGGTGGCGGCGCTGTTAATCGTCATCACCCAGCGAATGGCGAGGAAGTTCAGGGCCACTACGAAGGCGAGTAGAACAATCGCGGCGACAAAGCCCCACGCAGTCAGCAGGCCCGTACCGCCATGAATCAGGCCCGGGATCCAGCTGTCGGTATAGGTGAGTACCGCGATCACTTCCACCGGCGGTACCGAGGCGAAGGCGAGGAACAGGATCCAGCTCCAGATTTTGCCGGTAAGATTGCCGTGACTCACGTGCGTCATGTGCACCAGCGCCCCCGAGTTGGGGAACATGGTGGAGAGTTCGGCGAACACGAAGGCGAGGAAGAGAATCGCCACGGCTCCCACGATCCAGGAAAAGATCGAAAGCGGCCCTGCCTCCATCGACGCGTGCAACGCGCCGAACAGCCAGCCCGAACCGATGATGCTGCCGAGGCTGGCATAAAGAAGGCCGATGACGCCGGCGTCGCGACGTAGCTTCGTTGGTCTTGCCATGCGGTGGGTCCCCTGGTGAAAAGTGGTGTCCGGCGCCGCCGGCTTCGCGGCACTGTCCTACTTTTCGATGCGAAAATCAACTGTCGGACCCCGCGTTCCCTATAATCGGCGCATCCGAGGAGCCAAACCGTGAGCGAATCCATCGCAGAATCCGGGCTTTTCAGCGAGGCGCTCGAGCGCTTCCGCGCCCTGTGGGAGGAGGCCCGCGCCGCCGAGCCCTGGGAAGCGAATGCGATGAGCCTCGCGACCGCGGATACGGGCGGGCGGGTGTCCGTGCGCACGGTGCTCCTCAAGGAAGTTTCGTCCGCCGGCTTCGCTTTCTATACCAATTACGACAGCCGCAAGGGTCGCGATCTCGCGGCCAATCCGCGCGCCGCGCTGTGTTTTTTCTGGCGGGATCTCCGCCGGCAGGTTGTCGTCGAGGGCCGGGTCGGACGGCTCGATTCCGCCGAATCCGACGCCTACTTCGCGACCCGCAGCCGCCGCGCACAGCTTGGCGCCTGGGCCTCGACGCAATCGCGGCCACTCGTCTCGCGCACCGATCTCGACGCGCGATTCCAGATGCTCGAACGCGAATACGCCGGGCGCGAGGTGCCGCGTCCCCCGTACTGGGGCGGTTACCGGCTCGCGCCAGATCTGATCGAGTTCTGGGCGCCCGGGGAGGGGCGGCTGAACGAGCGCGAGCGCTATACGCGCGGCGCCGACGGTGCCTGGAGCTTCGGCTTATTCAATCCCTGACGAATCCCGCGCCCTAACGGCCGAGGCGAAACATCCGGGCGATGACGTGATCGCCGCGGGCCTCGTGGACGAGTGCCAGCAGCACGTGGCCGCACCAATACACGATCAGCACCCATGCAAAAAAGACGTGCAGCTCGCTCAGTATCTCGTCCGCTGCGGTATGGGTGTGATGAGTGCGGATCAGCACGTAAATCCCGGTGCCGAGCCCGGCCACGGCAGTCAATGCAAGAAGCCCCAGGCCGTGGATCAGCGCCGGGAGACCGGGGCGCGGCCCGCCAGCAGGCAGCCGGCCGCGCAAGAGTCCGCGCAGGTCATAGCCCACAGCGCGCAAGGCGGGAGCGCGCAAGGGAATGAGATGTTCGAGCTGGCCGCGTTCGCGCGCAAACAGCCACAACCAGTGCAGGAGCACGAGGGCGGCGATGGTCAGGCCTATCAGTTGGTGCGACAGAAAAAGCGTCGGCGTTTGCCGCGGGCTCATGGTCAGTCCGATGACGATCTGTGCCGTGACGAGGACGGCAACCGCAAAATGCAACCTCCGTAGTGCGGGGCTGAAACCGGGGCCGTAGCGGGGTTCATTCATCCGGGCTGTCCGTGATCCTGAGTGGATTCAGATTAGCAGAGCTATGCACGGGGGGCGTGTTCGCAATCTCAACGTTCGATGCCCACATAAACGTCCGGCCTTTTGCTACACTAAAACTCTTGGCGGCGAGGAGGGCTTAAGGTGCAAAAATCCTGGCAGGATCTCGGGCTCTGGTTTCTCGGCGTGCTGGTGATGCTGCTCGGCGCCGGGTTTCCAATTTATCTCTTCCATACCGAGGGCTCGGACTCGCTGTTCGGCAACATCGTTTACGTGCTCGCCGGCATCCTGCTGTTCCTTGCCGGACTCGGCATCGTCTTCTTTCAATCCTGGCTCGCCGAAAACCAACAAGCCGCAACAGAAAAATAGTTCGAAAATCCAGTTAACGGCCCGCGAAACTTTTCCCGGGGAAGCCCTGAATAAATCGGAGCTTTCTTGATGTTTTTACGCCAAACGATTCTCTCTGACGCCCACCGGCTAGACGTCGGCACCGTCGTCTAGCGCGAAAGGATAGGTAATGCGCGTGCCTTCGACGTGGGCAAAACGCGTCAGTGCATGTTCGCGTGCCGTAGTTTCGTTCATGATGTGGCGCACCGCGAAGCCGCGGACGAGGAGCGCATCGGCAATCAGCGAACGATGGCAGCGCCAGGGAACGGCTTCGGCGCACATGATTGCGATGCGCGCATCGGAAGCAAGTTCGATTAGCGCTTCGAGTTCGGCGCTGAATTCCTCCGTCTGCATGTAGTCGGCGTAGCCGCGAAAACTGGCGTTGCGCCAGCCCTGATTGGGCGAGTCCTTGCGTGCATGCCGCAGTCCGCCCAGGCCGGCGCGATGTTCCCAGCCGATGCCGAATTCTTTTAGCGAGGCGGGCAGGCCGCCGCGATTGAATTGCGGATTGTGGCGCGAGCGCGGGATGGTCCGCACGTCCACGAGATATTCGATGTCGTACGCGCGAAGCATCTCGATAAATACGTCGAGCGCACGATTCGAATGCCCGATCGTGTAGAGAGTAGAGAGGGTAGAGGAGTGAGGAGTGAGAGAACTATTCATTTGATCGGCGGTTGCGACGCATGGTTGTCAGCATTCGACTGACCTCGTCCAAGAGCTGTCGGAGCGACTTTGTTTCGACCGGCGCGAACCACCCCTGTCTTTCGCAAATCGTTAAGAGTGTTTCCGTCTCTGCAAGCGAGCCTTGCGAGATTGCGAGAAAGTGCGCCTTGTCCTTTGAGGTTTCCCGTGTCCAGCCTTCGGCTACATTTGCCGCTACGGACACCATCGCCCGCGTGATCTGTGCCCGCATGCCATAAGTCTCCTCCTTCGGAAGCTGCGGCGCCAACTTGTATAGTTCGTCCACAGCCAGCATCGCTTTCTCCCAAACTATCGTCTCACGATAATGCATCCTCTCTCACCTCTCACTTCTCTCCCCCTCACTTCTTCCTCTTCCACCTTGCGTCGCGCAGGATTTCGCGCGCCGCATTGTGGCCGGGAAGCCCCGTCACACCGCCGCCGGGATGCGATCCGGAGCCGCACAGCCAGAGTCCGCGAAGCGGCCCGCGATAGTTGCCGTGGCCGAGCACCGGGCGTGCCGGGCCGAGTTGATCGAGCGTGAGCGCGCCGTGAAAGATGTCGCCGTCGATCAGGCCGAAACGCCGTTCGAGATCGAGCGGCGTCAGCACCATCCGTCCGAGCACGCTCGCCTTGAAGTTCGGCGCGTGACGGGTGACGGTCTCGATCACGGCATCGGCAGCCGCCTCGCGCTCGTCGTCCCAACTGCATCCGGCGGGCAGATGCGGAGTGAAGTGCTGACAAAAGAGGCTTGCAACGTGTTGGCCGGACGGCGCGAGCGAATCATCGAGCGTGCTCGGTATGACCATCTCGACGATCGGTTCGCGCGAAAATCCTTCGCGACGTGCATCCTCGTAGGCGCGGTCCATGTAGGCGAGCGAGGGCGCCATGACGATGCCGGCGCCGTGATGCGGCCCAGTACCGGGCAGACAGGAAAAGTCCGGCAGTTCCGAGAGGGCGACATTCATGCGCAGCGTTCCCGAACCTGATTTGTAGTGCTCGATGCGCGCGCGGAAATCCTCGTCGAGATGCTGCGGTGCGATCAGCCGCTCGAAGAGCAGTTTCGGATGCAGATTGGAGACGACGCGCTGTGCGGCGATTTTCTCTCCCGATTCGAGCACGACGCCGGTTGCCCATCCGTTCGCGACCGAGACTTCCGCCACCGGTGCGTTCAGGCGGATTTCCACGCCGAGCCTTTCTGCTTCGCTCGCCATCGCCTGCGTGATCGCGCCCATGCCGCCGACGGCATGTCCCCAGGCGCCGCGTTTGCCGTTCACTTCACCGAAGACATGGTGCAGCAGCACGTAGGCGGAACCCGGCGTATAGGGGCTTGCGTAGTTGCCGACTACGGAATCGAAGCCGAAAACCGCCTTGACCGGTTCCGATTCGAACCAGACATCGAGAAACTCGGCGGCGCTGCGCGTGAACAGTGCAAGCAGGTTGCGTTGCGCCGAGCGCGGCAACCGCCAAAGTTTCCGGCTCTCACGGGCGGCCCGGAAAAGCGCCGCGAGGCCGCCGCCGGGCGCGGGTGGCGTGGCGAGCGCGAGTTCGCGCAGCGCAGCGACGGCTTGTTCCAGCATGGCTTCGTAGGCTGGAAGACGTTTGGCGTCGCGCTGCGAGAAGCGGGCGAATTCGCGCTGCGTCGCCGCCGTGTCCGGTCCGACCTTGAGATAGCCGCCGTCGCCAAGCGGCAGGAAGTTCGCGAGTGGCCGTTCGACGATTCGCAAGCCGTGTTGGGCGAGATTCAATTCGCGGATCACCTTCGGATGCAGCAGGCTTACCGTGTAACTCGCCGTCGAGTTGCGAAAGCCCGGATGAAACTCCTCGGTCACGGCCGCGCCGCCGACGATTTCGCGGCGTTCGAGCACGAGGGTTTTCAGGCCACCGCGGGCGAGATAGCAAGCGCAGACGAGACCGTTATGGCCGCCGCCGACAATAATTGCGTCGTAGGCCTTTTGCATTCAGAAAACTGCGACGGCGAGAATGTAGATCGTGCTCGCCCAGCCGAGCGCCCACAGCAGGGTGCGTAGAGGTTGGTTGCCGCCGATATAGGCGCCGATGTAGAGGAGACGCGCGCCGACGAACACCGCGCTCGCGACTGCCGTTCCCAACTCGGTGTGCCCGCTGTACGCGAGGATCAACACGGCGGCGACGAAGGCGGGGTAGTTCTCCTTGAGATTGGCGTGGGCACGTTCCGCGCGTCCGGCCGCGCCGGTAAGCGGCGCGCGATCGGTCGTGTCGCGATTGGAGGCGAGCCAGGGCAAGCCGCCATAGGCCCGCGCCTTGTAAAGCGAGCCGGGAATGAAGGCGAGCAGGAAAAGCAGCGTGGCCGCGGCCAGCATGTACAGCTCGAACGGCATGAGCGGGGCTCCGTTGGGGTATGTTGCCGTTCCAGTGTAGCGGTGTCCGGACCCGATTTGGAATATGGTTTCCCCAAGGCGTAATATCGGGGCATGGAGTTGCACGCCGGGGCACGCCGCGCTTGAAATGGCCGTGGCGATCACCATCTTTAGTCCTGCAAGAAATGCCCGACAGGAGATTCAATATGCCCACCTACACCAGGAATCCCGAAGCGTTATCGCGCCTGAGCCCGGAACAATACCGGGTGACGCAGCAAAGCTCCACGGAACGCCCCGGAACCGGCGAATATCTCCATAACAAGGAACCAGGCATCTATGTCGATATCGTTTCGGGCGAGCCACTGTTCGCCTCGTCCGACAAATTCGAATCAGGCTGCGGCTGGCCGAGCTTCACCAAACCGATCGAGTCCGCCAACGTCAACGAATTGCGGGACGATTCGCACGGCATGAGCCGCACCGAGGTGCGCTCGGCACATGGCGACAGCCATCTCGGACACGTCTTTCCCGACGGCCCCGCGGATCGCGGCGGCCTGCGCTACTGCATCAATTCCGCTTCCCTGCGCTTCATCCCGCGTGACGACATGGAGGCCGAGGGCTATGGAGCCTGGCTGGACCAAGTGGAGGACATCCGATGAGCGAGGAACGCGCCGTTCTTGCCGGCGGCTGCTTTTGGGGCATGCAGGATCTTATTCGCCGCCAGCCGGGCGTGATTTCGACGCGGGTCGGCTACACGGGCGGCGAGGTGCCCAACGCCACCTACCGCAATCACGGAAACCATGCCGAAGCGATCGAAATCGTTTTCGATCCTGCAAAAATCAGTTACCGCAGGCTGCTGGAATTCTTCTTCCAGATTCACGATCCGACCACGCGAAACCGTCAGGGCAACGACATGGGAGCCAGCTATCGTTCGGCGATCTTCTACACCAGCGACGAACAAAAGCGGATCGCCGAGGATACGATTGCCGATATCAACGCTTCGGGACTGTGGCCCGGCAAGGCCGTGACCGAAGTCGTCCCCGCCGGCGACTTCTGGGAAGCCGAACCCGAGCATCAGGATTACCTGGAAAATTATCCGAACGGCTATACCTGCCATTTCATCCGGCCCGACTGGAAGCTTCCGAAGCGTACGGAGAATGCCGGGTAGATAGACAAGAGTCAAGACCGCGTAGCATCGGTTTGGTGAGTGCTGAAAAACCAGACGACAAGACAAGGCCGGCGCCTTACAAGGGTGGGGATACCGAGCTGCGCGGCGGGGTAGAATCGGGGGCATGGAATTACACATCAAGCGCGCCTACGAAAATGCCACAAACACCGTCGCACTTGCGGAATATCTGCATGAACACCCACTCGGCTGATTCCGCGCTCGCGAACTTCACCCCCGCCGTTGCCGGCTGGTTTGCCGAAACCTTCGCCGGGCCGACCGCGGTGCAGCGCGCCGCGTGGCCGGCAATCGCAGGCGGCGGCGACGTCCTGGTGGCGGCGCCGACCGGCGCGGGCAAGACCTTTGCCGCCTTTCTATGGGCGCTCGACGGCCTCGCACGCGCGGCCGAACGAGGAAGTCTCGCCCCCGGCTGCCGCGTGCTTTACGTGTCGCCGCTCAAGGCGCTTTCGAACGACATCCGCCGCAACCTGGAAGAACCCCTAGCCGCGATCCAGCAGCGTCTGGGACCGTTTGGTGAGGCGATCGAAGCGGCAGTGCGCACCGGCGATACGCCGGCTTCCGCACGCGAGCGCATGCGCCGTCGCCCGCCGCATATTCTCGTCACGACACCCGAATCGCTGTACCTGCTTCTGACCTCGGAGAGCGGTCGGCGGTTGCTCGCGCCGGTGGAAACGGTGATCGTGGACGAACTGCACGCCGTCGCCGGCACCAAGCGCGGCGCGCATCTCGCGCTTTCGCTGGAACGGCTCGCCGCGCTCACTGGGCGTCCTTTGCAGCGCATCGGACTTTCGGCCACGCAGCGCCCGATCGAACGCATGGGCCGTTTTCTCGTCGGCGCCGGACGTGAGCTGCCGCGGATTGTGGATCTTGGGCATGGGCGTCGGCTCGATCTCGCGCTGGAAATCCCGTCCTCGCCGCTCGCGACGGTTCTCACCGCCGAGGTCTGGAGCGAAATCTACGATCGCCTAGCTGCGCTCGCGCAAGCCGAACGCGCGACGCTCGTCTTCGTCAACACCCGTCGGCTTGCCGAGCGCGTCGGGCGGCATCTCGCTGAGCGCCTCGGGACGGAAGCGGTCGCGGTGCATCACGGCAGTCTCTCGCGCACCGAGCGCGAGCGCGCCGAGACGCGGCTCAAGGCCGGCGAATTGCCGGTGCTGGTCGCGACCGCCTCGCTCGAACTCGGCATAGACATCGGCGAGGTGGATCTCGTCTGCCAGCTCGGTTCGCCGCGTGTAATCGCGACGCTCGTGCAGCGTGTGGGCCGCGCCGGCCACCGCCTCGACGCCGTGCCCAAGGGACGGCTGTTTCCGCTGTCGCGCGATGATTTGCACGAATGCACGGCGCTGCTCGACGCCGTGGCGCGCGGCGAACTGGAAGAGATTTCGATTCCGCCCGGCGCGCGCGACGTGCTCGCCCAGCAAATCGTCGCCGAGACGGCGGCCGCCGGCGAATGCGCGCTCGCCGATCTTCACGCCGCTTTCGCGCGCGCCTGGCCCTACCGCGAACTCTCGCGGGCAGCGTTTACGGAAGTCGTCGAGATGCTCGCCCGCGGCTTCACCACGCGCCGCGGACGCCGGCTTGCGCATCTTGCCTTCGACCGCGCCGGCGGGATGCTGCGGGCACGGCGCGGCGCGCGCCGCTTCGCGCTCGAGAACGGCGGCGTCATCCCCGACCGCTTCGACTACGACGTGCGTCTCCTGCCGGAGAATTTCACGGTTGGAACCGTGGGCGAGGACTTCGCCTTCGAGTTCATCGCCGGCGACATTTTCCAGCTCGGCAACCGTTCCTACCGCGTGCGCAAGGTGGAGCAGGGCACCGTGTACGCCGAGGACGCCGAGGGCGCGCCGCCGACGATTCCGTTCTGGTTCGGCGAGGCGCCGGGGCGCAGCCGCGAGTTGTCGGCCGCTGTCTCGCGGCTCTACGCCGCGGCGGAGGCAACGCTTGCGCAAAACGGCGACGCCGAAATACTCGCCGCGCAGCTCGGGCGCATTCCCGGCGTTCCACAGGAAGCCGCGCGCGCGCTCGCCGAATATCTCGCCGAGGGCATGAACGCGCTCGGCTGCCTGCCGAACGCGGACCGGCTGATTTTCGAGCGCTTCTTCGACGAGGTCGGCGATCAGCATCTGGTCATCCATTCCCCACTCGGCATTCGCATCAACCGCGCGCTCGGACTGACCTTGCGCAAGCGCTTTTGCCGGCGCTTCAATTTCGAGTTGCAAGCCGCGGCCGACGACAATGCGCTCGTTCTTTCGCTGGGCGCGACGCACAGCTTCCCACTGGCCGAGGTGGCGGATTACGTCAAGGCTCGCGATGCCCGCGCCCTGCTCGCGCAGGCGGTGCTTGCCGCGCCGATGTTCCCGGCGCGGTGGCGTTGGGTGGGCGCGACGGCGCTCGCGCTCGCGCGGCGGCGCGGCGGCAAGCGTGTGCCGGCGCCGTTTCAGCGCGCCGATGCCGAAGACCTGATTGCGCTGGTATTCCCCGACCAACTCGCCTGCCAAGACAATCTCGCGGGCGAGCGCGAGGTGCCGGATCATCCGCTGGTCGCGCAGACGATGACAGAATGCCTCGACGAACTGATGGATACGGATGGACTGGAGGCCTTGCTCGCCGCGCGCGAGGCGGGCGTGATCGAGATAGTCACGCGCGATCTGCCCGAACCTTCGCCGCTTGCTCGCGGCATTGCGAACGCGCGGCCGTGGGCCTTCCTCGACGACGGCGCGGCCGAAGAACGGCGCACGCGCGCGATTGCCCCGGAGCGCGCCGGTCTATGGGCCGAGTCGCTTACCGCACCCGAACCGGCCGCACTCGCGCGACTGCGTGCCGAGGCCTGGCCCGAGATGCGTTCGGCGGAGGATCTGGCCGATGCGCTGGCGATTCTCGGCTTCGTCACCGCGGCCGAAGGAAATGCTGCCGACGCGGAGCAGGCATTCGTCGAACTCGCCGCTGCCGGCCGCGCCGCCGTGTTCGAAACGCCGGACGCCGAGACGCTCTGGGTTGCCGCCGAACGCCTGCCCGAACTTCTGGCCGTGTTTCCGCAGGCGCGTTTCGAGCCGCCGATCATGCTGCCGGCAGTCGGCACACTCGAAGCCGACGAAGCCTTGCGCGCGCTGCTACGTTCGCGGCTCGAGGGACTTGGCCCGACCACCGCCGAAGTTTTGGCCAAACCTCTGGGATTGACGCCGGAGCGGATCGAGGCGTCACTGATTGTTCTCGAAGCCGGGGGCGGCATCATGCGCGGGCATTTCGATCCAGCCGCGACGGGTGAAAGCTGGTGCGATCGTCATCTTGCGGCGCGGCTCGCGCGCTTCCAGATGGAACGGCGGCGGCGCGAGGCGAGGCCGGTGTCGCCGAGTGCATTCCAGCGTTTCGTTCTCGACTGGCAGGGCATCGGCGGCGAGAGTCGTGGCACCGAAGCACTGGCGGGCGTCCTCGAACGCCTCGCTGGGTTTGCGCTGCCAGCCGGTCTGTGGGAAAGCGAGATTCTGCCCGCGCGACTCGCGGAATACCGGCGTGAGGAACTCGACGCGCTCGTCGCCGGCGGCCGCTACATCTGGGCGCGCCTTGCGCCCGCCTTGGGTGCGGCGCGAGCGGGCAGTCTCGCCCAAGTGCCGCTCGCCTTCGCTTCGCGTGCGACACTCGGACAGTGGCTCGTGGCCGCCGGCCCGGCGCCGCTGCCGACCGATGCCGCGCCGCGGGCGGTAGAGGCGGCGCTTGCCGGGCGCGGCGCCCTGTTCTGGCAGGATCTTTTAGAGGCGACCGCACTTTTGCCATCGGTGCTGGAAGAAGCCTTGACGACGCTGATGCGGGCGGGCCGCGTGAGCGCCGATCACGCCGCTGCTTTGCGTTGGCTGATGCGTCCGGCCCATCGGCGCCGGCCAGAGCAACTCGCCGGCGGCGGGCGCTTCGGTTTGCTGCCGCGACCGGCGGAAGCTGCGGCTTGGACATTCGAGCGGGTTGAGTTTTCCGCTCGCGTATTGCTCGCGCGCTACGGCGTGATTTTCCGCGCACTCGCGGCGCGCGAGTCGCTCATGCCGCCCTGGCGTGAACTGCTGCGTGCCTGCTGGCGGCTGGAGGCACGCGGCGAAATCCGCGGCGGCCGCTTTGTCGCCGCGTTGGCGGGCGAGCAGTTTGCGCTTCCCGAGGCCTTGGCACCGCTCGCCCGCGCCGAACGCGAAGCGGACGATGGCGAGCGCATTGTCTGCGCGGCCGATCCGGCCAGTCTGAACGGGATTTTTCTGCCGTCTGTGAAACTCGCACCGGGCGCGCGGCTTATTTTCGCGGACGGGCGTGTCCTGGCCGCGCTCGAGCGCGGACGTTATGCACCGCTCAGTCCCGAAGGCGAACATCGTCGCGCGGCACTCGAAGCGCGTCTGCGCGGCGCGCCGCGTCTTGCAGCAGGTCAGGGAAGGCCGCAGGCGAACACACGCACGCGTTTGCGCGCCGTATCCATCGCCGGGCGCTGATGTCTTGGATCAGAAGCTGTATTGATATTGCAGACTGAAGAGATCCGCGTTGTCCGACCATTGTCCGACGACGGTGCTGCCGCTGGGGCCGGTATTGTTCATCGGGACGTGATCGCCTATAAACAGGTGCGCCCAGGCGAAGCTCAGGCTGGATGAGGGGTTGAGCGCCCAGGTCGCCCCGGCCGCGAGCCAGCGTCGGTCGGCATCCGGCAGTCGCGGCTCGCGGTATTCATCGACGACGGGCGACTCGTCGTAGGCGATGCCGCCGTGCAGCGTCCAGCTCGGTGTGAGTTTCCAGTCCGCGCCGATCGCTGCGAACCAGGTGTTGCGATAGTCGAAGGTCAGCGTGCTCGGCGGCTGATTGGGATTGGCATAGTTGACGGTCAGGTTGTTGAAGATACCCCAGCGGACGTAACGCAGCGTTCCGGAAATCGACCACGCATTGTTCAGCACCTGGGTCGCGCTCAAGTCCAACGTGTCGGGCAGATTGAGCTTGGCCTGCACACCGGTATCCACGAAGGCGCCGGATGGTTGAAATACCGAAGGGACGTTGTCGAACTCGGCGGTGCCGCTGAGGTTGAAGAACAGGCGACTGCGGTAGGCGAGGCCAATCGTCGTGTTGCCCTCGTGCCAGGCGACGCCGGCGTTCCAGCCGTAGGCCCAGTCCGAGCCCTCGACCTGGAAGTAGCCGTCGTGGGACTGCGGGTAAAGTCCCAGCGCATTGCAGGTAATCGGGCCGATCTGGCTGTAGCAGACCGCGCCGTAATCAATCTGGTTGCTCAGCTTGGCTTCGGCCTTGGCAATGTCGAGTCCGAAACCGATGGAAAAGTCGTCGCTCACCTTGTACGCGATGGTCGGGTTAATGTTGTTCACAAAGATCGAGGTGTATTGCGCCTGGTAACGCAGCACCGACGTGCCGTCGTAGGTGGAGGTGAGACCGAAGGGTTCCTCGAGCGCGATGCCGAACACGGTGCGGTCGTTGAGCGGGGCGGCGAAGGAGATGGCCGGGGTCATGCCCGCTCCGAGGCTGTTGTGATCGCCGAAATTACCGCCGTTGCCGCCCGAGAGCGGTTGGCCCGCGGCATCGGTGGCGCTGAACTTGGAGAACTCGCCGCGGACTTTGTAGTTGGTCCCGCCAATGATGAACTGTATGCTTTTGAGTTCAGTAAGCAGCGCGGGGTTATAGAACACCGCCGAGGCGTCGGTATTGGCGCTTGCCGCGCCGGCGTTGGCGCGCGCCATGCTCGCGGCGCTCTGTTCGTTGAGCTGAAAGCCGCCGGCTTGCGCCGTCAGTGGCAGGGTAGTGGCGGCTCCCGCTGCCAGCAGAATCGCCCACATTTGGATTTTGCACATGGTTCGCTCCTTGAAGAGGCCGCCTTGCAGCCACGATACCGGAATCCGGCCAATAGTTGTAGCACGGCGGCCAGCGGCGCGCCAGTCAAGCGCCCGCCGCAGGGAAAGAATGCGGTACGCGGCCTCCGCAGTACCGGCTAAAAGCCGGCGAGACCCGGGCGAACGGTTTTTCCGGAGCCCGGCCTTCTCGTCCGATGATGAATGACATTTAATCAAAAACCGTCTATGCCGACCCGCTACAACGTAACGGACAGATGCTCCGGTTGTAGTTCAGGAATCACAAGCTGCGCTCCTCGCTACGCGCACGGACGAAATCGGTTCCGCCGCGCTCACGGGGCATTTTGAGGCAGGTTCTGATAAAACACGGCGAGCCATATTGTCACCTCGTCTTGTTTCGTCCACTCGACGCGGTGCCTTGTATGGGCAGGGATGTTGACGTGCATGCCCGCGGTCAGGCGAACGGATCGGTTGCCGTCCTCGAATCGCAGTTCGGCTTCGCCCCGGATCAGCACCACCCATTCGTTCTGCTCCTGGTCGTACCAGAAGCCGGGTTCGGAACGCTGTCCCTTCGAGACGATGCGCTCGATCTTGACGCCGGTGCCGCACATCAGCACTTCCGTGATTTCTTCCGGCAATTCCTCGGGAATCCCGGCATAAAGATTTCCGCTTTCCACCTCGGCCACAGGCAGCCCCGTCACTCGGGCTGCAGCCAGTTGCGCGGCTGGAGGAAGTAGTCAGTAAGCCGGGCTTCGGGTGTGCCCGGTGCAGGATGCCAGTCGTAGCGGAACCGGACCTCGGGCGGCAGCGAGGCAAGGATGGATTCGCTGCGGCCGCCCGATTGCAGGCCGAACAGCGTGCCTCGATCGTAAACGAGATTGAACTCGACGTAGCGGCCACGGCGATAGAGCTGGAACTCGCGCTCGCATTCGCCCCAGGGATGATGCCTGTGCCGTTCGAGGATCGGCAGATACGCCTTCGGATAATGCTCGCCGATGCTGCGCGCGAAGGCGAAGGCGCGTTCGAAGTCGCCGCCGGCATCGTAGTCGTCGAAGAAAAGTCCGCCGATACCGCGGGCCTCGCTGCGGTGGCGAACGAAAAAATACTCGTCGCACCAACGCTTGAAGCGTGAATAGAGATCGCCGCCGAACGGCGTGCAGGCGTCGCGGGCGACGCCGTGCCAATGTACGCAGTCGTCCTCGAAGCCGTAATACGGCGTGAGATCGAAGCCGCCGCCGAACCACCAGACGAGGGGCTCGCCCGGCTTTTCGGCGGTGAAGTAACGCAGGTTGAAGTGCGAGGTCGGCGCATAGGGATTGCGCGGGTGCACGATTACCGAGACACCGGCGGCGCTGAAGCTGCGTCCGGCCAGCGCCGGTCTTGCCGCGCTCGCGGCGGGCGGCAGTTCGGCGCCGGCGACCGCGGAGAAGTTAACGGCCGCCTTTTCGATCACGATGCCGTCTTCGAGCACGCGGCTTATGCCGCCTCCGCCGCCAGGCCGTTGCCAGCTGTCTTCACGGAAGTCGCTTTCGTTTCCGGCGCGGACGAGCTGCGTGCAGAGCGTCTGCTGGAGTTCCCGCAGCCATTGTTCGACCGCGGCGTAGTTCATCGTCCGGCCTGCGGCGCGGGACGCAGTACGCGGCCGGTTGCGGCGTCGCGGATTTCTGTGGGGCCGGGAAGGTTTCCGATTTCTCCTTCGAGCAGGGCATCGAGTTCATCGCCGAACAGCGCGCGTACGTCTTCGACGCTATACGCCGGTGCTGCGCCGCTCATGTTCGCGCTGGTGGAGACAAGCGCCGTATCGGCCGCGCGTGCGAGCGCGCGGGCGGGCGGATGCGCGCTGACGCGCACGGCGAGCGTCGGCCGGCCGCCGGTAAGCCAGACGGGGCAGTCCTTCGCGACCGGCACGATCCAGGTGACGGGACCGGGCCAGGTCGGAAGGATGCGCCGGGCGACGTCGGGCTCGAAGGGCGCGATGAACGGCGCAAGCTGCGCCTCGTTTGCTGCGAGCAGAATCAATCCCTTTTCCACATCGCGCCCCTTGAGTCCGAGGATGCGCTTGACGGCCGCCTTGTTGCGCGGATTACAGCCGAGTCCGAAGACGCCCTCGGTGGGATAGGCGACGATCCCGCCGCGACGGATCGCCGCCGCGGCGGCCGCGAGACTGACGGCATCCATTGGCACATGATGCTCCGCGAAATCATTCCACATTATCAATGAAAACGCCGATGCCGGAGCTACCTTGTATCCTTGGATTCATCGCAGAGTACACGGAGATCGCGGTGTTTTTCGAAGAGTTTTCTCGCCTCGGCCTCTGCGCGCTCCGCGGTAAAAAAATAATCTTTACGCGACGTCAACCGGTTTTGCGGCGTCTCTGTGGCCGGCGTTTCTTCTCGGGCGCCTTGGCCAGCAGCTCTCTGCATTCGTCCAGCGTGAGCGTGGCCGGATCGCGTTCCTTGGGTACGCGTGCGTTCTTCTCGCCGTCGCTGACGAAGGGACCGTAGCGGCCATTGAGTACGCGCATGCCGCCGTAGTCGCGAATGAGGCGTTTGGCGTCGGCTTCCTTTTTTTCGCTTATGAGTTCGAGCGCGCGCAGCAACTCGATCGAGTAGGGATCGTCATCGCCCTTGAGCGAGACGTATTTACTACCGTAACGCACGTAGGGGCCGAAACGTCCGATGTTCGCCGAGACCTTTTCGCCCTCTTGCGTCGCGCCGAGTTCGCGCGGAAGTTCGAACAGCTTGAGCGCCTCATCGAGTGCGATGGTTTCGAGTTTCTGGCCGGGTCTGAGGCTTGCGAAGCGCGGTTTGTTTTCTTCTTCCGCCTGACCGAGTTGAACGAAGGGGCCGTAGCGTCCGAGACGCACGGACACTTCTAGTCCGCTCTGCGGATCGGTACCGAGAGGGCGTGCCTGCAGCACGTCGCGACGGGTGACGTTCTCTTCGACGTTCTTGAGTTCCTTTTCGAACGGCCCCCAGAATTCGTTGAGCACCCGTTTCCAGTCGCGCTCGCCGCGAGAGACGGCGTCGAGCTGGTCTTCCAGCCGCGCGGTGAAATCGTAGTCCACGTAGCGCTCGAAGTACTGGGTGAGAAAACGGTTGACGACACGTCCGACGTCGCTCGGAACGAAGTGACGGCTTTCGAGAACCGCGTATTCGCGGGCGAGGAGCGTCTGGACGATCGCCGCGTAAGTCGAGGGCCGGCCGATGCCGTGCGCTTCGAGCGTCTTCACCAGGCTTGCCTCGGTATAGCGTGGCGGCGGCTCCGTAAAGTGCTGGGTCGCGTTCACGGTTTCGAGCGGAACGTCTTCGTCTTTCTTGAGCGGCGGCAGTTTGTGCTCCTCGCGCTCGTCTTCGCCCGGTTCGTCGCGGTCTTCGAGATAGACCTGCATGAAGCCCGGGTGACGGATGGTCGAGCCGGTCGCGCGGAAGATGGCGAGTTCGCCCGCGGCAAGATCCACGGCGACGAGATCGAGCGTGGCGTGAATCATCTGGCAGGCAATCGTGCGGTTCCAGACGAGTTCGTAAAGACGCGCTTGGTCGTGGCTGAGCCGGGACGCCACCGCGCGCGGTTCGCGCGCGACCGAGGTTGGGCGGATCGCCTCGTGGGCCTCCTGCGCGTTCTTGCTCCGGGTCCGGTACACGCGCGCCTTGGGCGGCAGGTTTTCTGCGCCGTAGCGTTTCGCGATGTACTCGCGCATTTCGGCGAGTGCTTCGGGCGCAAGATGCGTGGAGTCGGTGCGCATATAACTGATGAGGCCGACAGGCCCATCGCCCAGATCCACGCCCTCGTAGAGTTGCTGCGCAATCTGCATCGTGCGCCGGGTGGTGAAGCCGAGTTTGCGCGCGGCTTCCTGCTGCAGCGTCGAGGTGATGAACGGAGGCGCGGGATTGCGCCGCCGCTCCTTGCGTTCGACGGCGGCGACGGTGAGTCGGCCCGCCGCTGCGCGCTCGATTGCGCTGCGTGTGGCCTCCGCCGTATCGCCGTCGGTGAAGGAAAACTGTTCGGTCTTGCGTCCATCGTATTGATACAGCCGCGCCGCGAATTTTTGTCCGCTGCCCGCGAGCCGGGCCTCGATGCGCCAGAATTCGCGGGCTTCGAAGGCTTCGATTTCTTCTTCGCGTTCCGCGATGAGCCGCAGCGCCGGACTCTGTACCCGCCCAGCGGAGAGTCCGCGTTTGATCTTTTTCCACAAGAGCGGCGAGAGGTTAAATCCGACCAGGTAATCGAGCGCGCGCCGCGCCTGCTGCGCGTTGACGAGGTCGCCGGCGAGTTCGCGCGGATGCTCCATGGCTTCGCGGATCGCCCGCTCGGTGATTTCATGAAACGCGACGCGCACCACGTCCTTGCCGTCAAGTGCGCCGCGGTCCTCGAGCAGTTCGTGCAAATGCCAGGAAATCGCCTCGCCTTCGCGATCCGGATCGGTTGCGAGTACCAGCCGTTCAGCCTTTTTCATCGCCTTGGCAATGGCGGCGACATGGCGTTCGTTCTTCTCGATGGGCTGGTAGCGCATGGCGAAATCGGCTCCGGGCTCGACCGCGCCTTCCTTCGGAACGAGATCGCGCACGTGGCCGTAGGAGGCGAAAACTTCCGTGCCTTCGCCGAGATATTTTTTGAGCGTTCGGGCCTTGGCCGGAGACTCGACGACGACGACCGAGTGTTTCATTCAGTCATTCACGTGGCGGCGGACGATACCGAGTATGCGCACGTCAATGCGCCGTCGCGGCGAGGTCGGCATACAGGAGATCCTCCATCCGCGCAAAGGCAGCCTCTTGCCCGGGCTGGTGAAACAACGTAATCAACACCACCCACTTGACCTCCTCGATGCCCGCCGGTTCGTCGTCGAGCGTGAGCAGATGCTCGATCACAATCTCGCGCTGGGCGGGCTCGAGGATGCCGCATTGCTCAAGATGCAGCAGAAAGCCTCGGGCCTCGGTATCGAGACGTTCGCATTCGGCGTCGGCGAAGACACGAAGCACGCCCGCGCGCGCCGCGCCCGGTGTCGGTGTCTCTTCGCGCGCGGCGAGCGCCTCCAGCCAGTCGAGCGCTCGGCTCACCCGTGATGCGGGGAAACCGCCCGAATGCAGCATGCGTTCGAGCGTCGCGCGCGGCGGCGGCTCGTCGGCGTCGTCGAGATAATGCTCGAACAGATACAGCAGCACGTCCAGTACGCTTGGATTCATGTCACAGGTCCTTGCTTCTCCGTCTTCGGGTGTAACGCGCTCCGGGCAGTGCTTCGATCTCGCCCCGCAGCTCGAGGATCAAGAGCATGGAGGATATCGCTTGGGGCGTCAATCCGGTTCGCTCAACGAGTGCGTCGGCACTCACTGGATGAAAGCCGAGCGCATCAAGCAGAACCCGGTAGTCGGGATCGTCTTGCGTGGCGGCCGTCTCGGCTCCCTCGCGAACCGGTAACGGCGCTACCGGCGCAACCGATCCCAGTGCCTCAAGGATATCAGAGGGCCGCTCGACGAGTGCGGCGCCGTCGCGGATGAGCGCGTGGCAGCCGCGTGCGAGTGGCGAGAGGATTGAACCGGGTACGGCGAAGACTTCGCGTCCTTGTTCCGCGGCGAGCCGCGCGGTGATGAGTGAGCCCGAGCTGAGCGCGGCCTCGATCACGACGGTGCCGGCGGCAAGACCGCTGATGATGCGGTTGCGGCGCGGGAAATGTTCGGGCAGCGGCGGCGTGCCGGGCGGAAATTCGCTGACGAGCGCGCCGTTGCCGACGATGCGTTCGGCGAGTGCTACGTGGCGTTTGGGATAGATGAGGTCGGGACCGGTCGCCATGACGGCGACGGTGGCGCCGTCGCCGTCGAGTGCACCCGTATGCGCCGCACCGTCTATGCCGAGCGCAAGCCCGCTGGTTACAACAAATCCGGCGCCAGCGAAGAAGGCCGCAAAATCGTGGGCGATTTCAGAGCCGGTCGCGCTCGCATTGCGCGAACCCACGATTGCGATCTGGGGTCGGGCGAGAACGTTCGGATCGCCAGTGACGAAAAGCACCGGCGGCGGATCCGAAATGCTTGCAAGCAGTGGCGGATAGGCTGGCTCGCCCCAGGCGATCAGATGATGGCCGGGTGCCGTTGCCCAGGCGAGATCGCGCTCGATTTGCGCACGTTCGGGTGCCGCCAATGCTCGTGCGGCGGCAGCGGACACTCCGGCTGCGCGCAGCCCGCTGCGCCCGGCCTCAATGACCGCCGTCGCCGAGCCGAAGGTTTCGAGCAGCCGTCGTGCCGCCTGTTCACCCAGTTCGGGCGCCCGGATCAGGGCGGCGAGTACCGTGAGGCGCGCCGCCGCCTCATCCCCGCCTGGGCTCATCGGCGGCTCAGGGGTTGGTGGCGAAATCGTTGATGCGGATCGGCCTCTGCGCGCTCATCACCAGTGCGAAGGAGACCTGCGGAAAGACGCGGAAGACGACCAGCGTGCCACTGCGTTCGTTGGGCAGCAGTACGCTGTGGGACAGCTTGCCGTGGGCGTAGGCGTCGCTCATCCAGAGGCCGCGCCGGTAAGCCGCAAGCACGTCGCCGGTTGCGAGCCCGCTCTGGCTGCCGCGATCGAGCACCACCACCTGGTATTGGCCGACCTCCTCGAGTCCGCCGATCACGTCGATGATGTCGGCATTCACGACGACCGTGGGCGTGAGCAGGGGGAACTGCGAGGGCACGATGCCGGTTTCCACCGGTACCAGGCGGTCGCCGGGCTTGATCTCCTGGGTGCTTTGGATCAGCTTGAGCGTGGTCGGATCGCCGGGCGCGGTGACCTGAGCCTGTCCCAGGTATGCCACTTCATAGCCGAGCGTGCACCAGCTCGGGGGCTCCTTGAGTTCCTTGGTTTTCTCGACGACGGCATAGGAGGTACCCGTCTGGTCGGCATCGGTCGCGAGGCCGCGGGCATAGATCGAGCCCGGCGTGGAGGCGAGGAGCCGGTCTTCCAGCGGGCGCAGGACATAGGGCGCGGCGTAGTAGGTCGAGGCGGCCATCACTCGTGGTTTGGAGAGCAGAGGCGCGATCTCGTCGTAGGGAATGGTCGGGATGGCGTGAGCGAGCGGCGTGACCTGAATCTCGGGTCTTACAAAACGGGTTCCGGCCACGGTGGTGGCCACCAGCGTGCCGCCACGCGTGATCGAAAGTGCCGGTTCGCCGTTCGGGTAGCTGAGCGTGATGATGTCGCCTGGATAAATCAGATGGGGATTCGCGATATAGGGGTTTTCGTACCAGATTTCGGCCCACAACCAAGGGCTGCGCAGGAATCGCGCGGAGATCCCCCACAAGGTATCGCCCGGCTGGACCACATAGCGAAAGGGTGGGTGTTCGCGCATGAGGGGCCCGGTCACCGGCGTCGGCGCCGGCGGCGCGACGGCGGGTTTGGGCAGGAGTTGCGCCGTTTGCGGAGCGCAGGGCTGACTCGCACAGCCGGCGACGAGTGCGAGCGTCGCCAGCGTGAAGGGCAACAGACGAAAAGCGGGCGTACGTAGAATTTGCATGTGCCAGCTCCCTGATCTTGGCGGGACGCAGCGTGGTCCCGATCCACGCGTTTGCGGGCGCCTGCCCGAACGAGCACCGGCAGGCCGTTCGCTATAATCGGCGCTAACTTTAGCAGCAATTCATGCGGCAGGAAACAGACCGATGGCGCTACTGCCGATTTTGCACTTCCCCGACCCCCGCCTGCGCGAGCGTGCGCGGCGGGTCGAGGCGGTGGACGAGGCGCTGCAAGGTACGCTCGACGATCTCTTCGAAACCATGTATGCGGCGCCCGGAGTCGGCCTCGCCGCGACCCAAGTGGGCATCGCCAGGCAGGTCGCGGTGATTGACGTTTCCGAGGAGAAGAACGAGCCGCGGGTGTTTATCAATCCGGAGCTGCTCGCCCGCGAGGGCAGTTGCGACAGCGAAGAGGGCTGTCTTTCGGTGCCGGGCTATTACGACGCCATCCAGCGCGCGGAACGGGTCACGGTGCGCGCGCTCGATCGCGACGGCAAGCACTTCGAACTCGAGGCGGAAGGGCTGCTCGCGATCTGCATCCAGCACGAGATCGATCATCTGAACGGGCGGCTGTTCATTGATTATCTCTCCGACCTCAAGCGTCGCCGCCTGCGCCGCCAGCTCGAAAAGGCCCGTCGCGAGGCCCGGCTGGAGGAAGCGGACACGCCGGCGGACTGAAGTTCGGAAACCACGACTCCATGCGGCTTGTCTTCGCCGGCGCCGGCGATTTTGCACTGCCGCTACTTGCGGCGCTGATCGGCTCCGGCCACGAGCTTGCACTGGTTCTGACGCAGCCGGCGCGTCCTGCGGGACGGGGGCGCCGGATCAGGGGCACGCCTGTCCAGAGCGCAGCCGCGGCCGCGGGTCTTGCGATCGAGACCCCCACGACACTGAAAGATCCCGCGGTGGAAACACGGTTGCAAACGCTTGCGCCCGATGCGTTGGTGGTCGTCGCCTACGGATTGATCGTCCCCGCTGCGATCCTGGCCGTGCCGCGCCACGGCGGATTCAACGTCCATCCTTCGCTCCTGCCACGCTGGCGTGGAGCGGCGCCGGTCGAGCGGGCGCTCGCCGCCGGAGACCGCGAAACCGGTGTCGCAATCATGCAGATGGATGCGGGGTTGGACACCGGTCCGATTTTGCGTCTGGAGCGAGTCCCCATCGGCAGCGAAGAGACGGCGGGCGAACTCTCGCTGCGGCTTGCGCGCCGCGGGGCCGTGTTGTTGCTCGAGACGCTGGCGGCACTCGCTGCCGGGCGGGTGACGGCCGCGGCTCAGGCGGGGGAAGCGAGCTACGCCGAGCGGATTACCTCAGCCGAGGCACGGTTGGATTTCGCCGACTCCGCCGAGGTTCTCGCCCGCCGCATCCGGGCTTTCAATCCACGTCCCGGCGCCTGGGCCGAGTGTGAAGGCGAACGCATCCGTCTGTTGCGCGCCAGCGCGCAGCCCGGTAAACCGGAAGCCGCACCCGGAACCATCGTTGCGGCCGCCGCCGGAGGCTTCGAGGTCGCGACCGGGGCGGGGCTGTTGTGCGTAAGCGAAGTGCAGAGGGCCGGGCGGCGGATTCAACCTGCCGCAATGCTTGCGCGGGACAAAATCTGGTTGGGCCGGCGGCTGCGCTGAAGCCGGCGCGCACGACGAGCGCGCAGCCGCACGGAAATGGCGGACGGCCGAAGCACATTGATTTCTCTTTCGCCGTTATCATCAGGCGAGTGAGGCGGCCCGGACAGTTCGGCCGGGCGGCTATTTCCCGAGGCCGGTGCGTGAATAGTTGAATGGAAATTACCCCCGATTCGAAACGAATTTCGTCGGCAGATTGCCGTGCATGCGCACGATGTCACTGAACCGCGTCGTCGTATTCGGGCTGCTCGCAGCGTTCGCCGTGGGTGCACCGCCGGCACTGGCCACACCCGCCTTCACGGTTGAAGATACCGCTGGGACGCTTCATCACGGCGTCTATTATCTCGACGCCGATCTCGCGCTGAATCTCAATCGCCAGGCCCGTGATGCACTCGCAAATGGCGTGGCGCTGACATTTCTGATGCAGATCCACGTCATCCGCACCCGTGTCCTGTTGTGGAATCAGGACGTCGCCGAGCTTACGCAACGTTATCGGCTGAGCTACCTGCCGCTTTCCAATCGCTATCGCGTCGAGAATCTCAACAGTGGCGCCATCGCGGATTACGGTTCGCTCGCTGCTGCGCTGGCGCCGATCGAACACATCCGCGATCTGCCCCTGATCGATGCCGATCTGCTCGCGCGGGGCGTCCGCTATCTGGCGGCGCTGCGGGTCGTACTCGACACCCGGGATCTGCCCGGCCCGCTTCAGTTGATGACGATGTTCGTGCCCGGCTGGCGGCTCGAGAGCGAGTGGCATCAGTGGGTACTCGTACCGTGAAGCGTATATCCACGTATCTGTTCATCGCGGCGCTTGCCGTCGTCGGCGTTGCCCTGTATTTGCTCAGTTTGAGCACCGGCCACTCGATGGCCTTCGGCCAATGGCATCTGTGGCTGCTCGTCGCCAATGTCGTCGTCGGACTACTGCTCATCGTCATCATCCTGATCAATCTCGCCCGACTCGTCTATGCACTTCGGCGCAAGCGCGCCGGAGCGCGGCTTACCGCTCGGTTGATTGCCTTGTTTACCGCACTTGCCGTGCTGCCAGTGGGTGCCGTGTTTTATTTTTCGGTCATGTTCATCAATCACAGCATTGACAGTTGGTTCGATCTGAGCGTCGCGCGCGCGCTCAGCGATGCGCTTTCCTTGTCGCGTCAGGCGCTCGCGAGCGAGACCGGACCCTACGCCGGGGCGAGCACGCAGGCGGCCGGCATGTTGGCCGATCGCGGACCGGAGCCGCTTGCGCCGGCGCTCCTCCGTCTGCGCGGCGAACTCGGTGCGACGACGCTCGCTGTCTTCGACGGAACGGGTACGCTCCTTGCCTCCAGCGTCGCCGATCCGCAGCACGCCGAGCTGCCGGCGCCCAAGGCCGGACTTGCCGCGCAGCTTGCCGCGAACGGACCGCGGGTCGAACTCTACTCGCCCGGCGCCCACAGTCTTTACGTGCAGGCCTTTGCCCCGTTGGCGGTGGCGGGCGGTGCGCCGCAGATCTTCGAGGCCCTGTTCCCGGTGAGCGGACACGAGAGCGTGCTCGCACGCCGGGTGGAAGTTGCCTACGGCCGTTATCGCGAACTCAACTATCTGCGCCAACCGCTCAAGCTGAGTTTTACCTTGACGCTTTCGCTGGTATTGCTGCTGTCTCTGCTGGCGGCGGTGTGGGCGGCATTCTTCGCCGCCCAACGCATGGTTGCCCCGGTCCGGCAACTGGTGCATGCCACCCGGGCCGTCGCACGCGGCGACTTTGGCGTGAAGGTGCCGGAGCAAGGGCGGGATGAAATCAGCGATCTCGCGCGCTCGTTCAACAGCATGACGCGGGGGCTTACCGATGCGCGCGAGCAGGCGAGCCGGGGTCAGCAGGCGCTGGAGCACGAACGGGTGTGGCTCGCGAGCGTGCTCGGAGCGCTTTCGACCGGCGTGGTCACGGTGGACGGGTCGCGGCATCTGCGCAGCATCAATGCCGCCGCGGCAGATTTGCTCGACATCGAAGCTGGACGATGGATTGGACGAGCACTGGAGAAGCTGCTCGAGGCACGCCCCGAGTTTGTACCTTTGTTGGCACCCGATTCGGTGTCGGCAGCGGTGCCCTACGAGTTTCGCGTGCATCTCGTCGCCGGCGAGCGCACGCTGCGGGCCGCGTTCACGGAACTGCGGGACGAACCGCGGGCACCGCCCGTCGGCACGGTCTTTTTGTTCGAGGACGTGACCGATTTCATTCTCGCCCAGCGCGACGCCGCCTGGGGCGAGGTCGCACGTCGCCTGGCGCACGAGATCAAGAATCCGTTGATGCCGATCCGGCTTGCGGCCGAGCGCTTGCGCATGAAATGCCTGCCAGCGCTTGCGGGACGCGAAGCCGAGATTCTCGATCGGGCGACGGCGACTGTGATCGCTCAGGTCGAGGCGATGCAAACGATGGTGGACGCCTTTTCCGAGTACGCGAAAAGTCCACCGCTGCATCTTGCGCGCGTGGATCTCGCCGTGCTGGTGCGCGAAACCGCTGAGCTTTACCGCGGCCGTGCGGATCTCGCCCTAGGCGTAGAGGCAACCCCGGGGCTCGAACCGATCATGGCAGACGCGGCGCGGCTGCGCCAGATTCTGCACAATCTCATCAAGAATGCGATCGAGGCGCAGGAAGGCATGCCGGCCCGCTCACGGGTCCGGATCCAGGTTGCCTCGAGACCTTCCGATTCCGCCACGGTCGCGCTCCGGGTGCAGGATGCCGGCCCCGGTTTCGAGCCCGACGTGCTGGCACATGGATTTGAGCCCTATGCGACGCGTAAGCATCGGGGAATGGGACTCGGGCTCGCGCTCGTGCGCAAGCTGGCCGAGGAGCAGGGCGGCCATGTCGCGCTCGCCAATGTGCCCGGCGGCGGCGCGCAGGTGACGGTGACGCTGCCACGGAGTGTTCAGCCGCCCGGCGCCGTGAAAGGAGGCGATACGTGAGCAAGGCGCACATCCTCGTCGTGGACGACGAACCGGAGATTCGTACTGCGGTCGGCGAGATTCTCGGCGACGAAGGCTACGAAGTCGTGCTCGCCGCGGATGCCCAAGCCGCGCGGCGCGAGATGTCGACGTTGCGTCCGGATCTCGTGCTGCTCGATGTGTGGATGGAGGGTGAGGACGGCATCTCGCTCCTCAGGGACTGGTCGAGTCAGCCTGGCGGCGTGCCACCGGTGGTCATGATATCCGGTCACGGCACGGTGGATACCGCGATCGAGGCGACGCGTCTTGGCGCGCTCGACTTCATCGAAAAGCCGGTATCGCTCGCCAAGCTGCTTTACATGGTCGAGCGCGCTTTGAAGAGCGCGCCGCGACGGCGCGAGCCGCTCGGCGCCGCACCCTTGCTCGACGTAATTGATGCGCATCCCGCGATCGCGGCCCTCAAGCGCGCTCTCGAGGTCGCGAGCGGACACCCCGAACCCGCCCTGATCGTGGGCGAATCAGGTACCGGCCGCGAGACGCTCGCGCGGCGTCTTGCGCGGCTCGATCAAAGGAGCTTCGTGGCGCTGATGCTCGCGGACACCGATGCCGCGAAGCTACGAGCTGCGACAGCAACCGCCGAGCGTATGCGCGGGCCGGTGTTTCTGTTCCTGAACGAACTCACCGACGCCCCGGCGTCGATGCAGGAGTTGCTCGCCGCCCTCATTGCCGATAGCAGCGGCGCACTGCGTTTCGCCGCTTCGGCGGGTCCGGAGGTGAGTTCCAGGCTCGCAGCCGGACAGCTGCGGCGGGCGCTTTACGATCAGCTCGCGGTATTCGTGATCGAGGTGCCGCCGCTCCGGGCTTATCAGGATTTTTTGCCGGAAATCATCCGCTACTACGTGGACGATCTCGCCGGCCGCGAGGGTTATGTCTTTCGCCGCTTCGATGTGGCCGCGCTCAATCGTCTGCGGCGGCATGACTGGCCGGGGAACCTGCAAGAGCTCGGCAATCTGGTGAAACGTGTGCTGGTTAACGGCAGCCACGGCTCCGTCGGCATCGAGGAGGTAGATGCAGCACTCGCCGCCGCCGCGCCGACCGTGCCGCGTCTCGGTGAAGACCTGTTGTGGTTGCCGTACCGCGAAGCCCGTGAGCGTTTCGAACGCGCCTACCTTCAGGCTCAACTCGAACTCGCCGATGGCAAGGTTGCACAGCTCGCCGAACGGGTGGGACTGGAACGCACGCACTTGTACCGTAAGCTCAAGGCGCTCGGGATCGAACTTCCCGGCGACGAGAAGGTGCCGGATTGAATACTTTCCCGAAGCTCCTGCCATGACGCTTGTGTTCGTCGGCATCGCGCTTGCCTTCGCCGCGGCGGCGGGTGGATTGACGCTCGTCGCTTTGCTCTTGAGCCGTCACCGGGCGCCGCGTGCATTGTTGTACGCGCACCCCATCGTCGGCATCGCAGGGCTTGCCTGTCTGTGGGTCGCGGTGGCGCTCTGGCAGGGACCTCGTGACTTGCCGTTCGATGCCGGCGCACTCGTCCTGACCTTCGCGTTGTTCGGTGGAGTGTTGCTGTTTTCGCTCCGCTCTAGCCGCCTGCCGCGCCCCTTTTTCGCCGTGGCGCTGCATGGCCTCGTGGCGCTTTTTGGCTGCGCGCTCCTCGTGATCGGCTTGCTGCACGTGCCGCCGGGCGCGGGGTGATGAGCGAGAAGAAGAGAATCGCGACGGTGGAGAAGATCACGCCGGGCACCATTTCGTAAAGGGCGAAGATGCCGCCGCTGGCTGCGAGATGGTGCCAGACGATCACCGTCACACCGCCGACCACGATACCGGCGAAAGCGCCGAACCAGTTCATGCGCTTCCAGTAGAGCGAGAGCACGATCGCCGGGCCGAAGGCGGCGCCGAAGCCCGCCCAGGCATAGGCGACCAGCGCGAGAATCAGGCTCGAAGGATTGAGTCCGACGATGAAGGCAAGCGCGGCGATCGCAAGCAGCGCAAAGCGCGCCGCCCACAGGAGTTCTCCCTGCCCCGCTTTCTTGCGGAAGAAGCCACGGTAGATATCCTCCGCGAAGGCGCTGGCGGCAACCAGAAGCTGCGCCGAGGCGGTGGACATGATCGCGGCGAGGATGCCGGCGAGGGCTATTCCCGCCGCTTCGGGCGGAAGCAGTTTCAGCGACATGAAGATGAAGACCTTCTCGCGTTCGTCGCCCACGAGCGGGTGATCGACCACGCCGAGCCCGGTGAGTCCGATGATCATCGCCGCGGCCAGCGCAATGGTGACCCAGAACATGGCGATGCGCCGCGCGGATGGAATGCCGGCGGGATTCCTGATCGCCATGAAGCGGGCAAGGATGTGCGGCTGGCCGGGGTAGCCCAGACCCCAGGCGAGGAGCGAGACGATCGCGATCCAGGTAAAGGCGCCGCCGTATTCGACGTCGTAGAAGGGGTGGACGAGGCCGCCGTTCACCGCCGTGAGCGTCGCGGCGAGTCCGTGGAACCAGCCCACGTAGGCGAGGCCGAGGAGTGCCACCACGACCAGTGCGAAAAACATGAGCGCGCCTTGGAGCACATCGTTCCAGGCGACGGCGAGAAAGCCGCCGATGAAGGTGTAGGACATTACGGTCAGCGCGCCGAGGACGAGCGCCCAGAAGTAGGGCACGCCGAACAGGCGCTCGAAGAGATCCGCTCCCGCGACGAAACCGGAACTGGTGTAGAAGATGAAGAACACCAGGATGAAAATCGCGGTGACGCCGCGCAGAATACGCGTCTTGTCGTTGAAGCGCCGAGCAAAGTACTCGGGCAGCGTGAGCGCATCGCCGTAGTGCTGGGTCTGTTCGCGCAGACGCCGGGCGACCAGCAGCCAGTTGATGTAGGTACCGACGAGGAGGCCGATCGCCATCCACATTTCGCCGAGCCCGAAGGCATAGGCCGCACCGGGCAGCGCGAGCAGCAGCCAGGCCGACATGTCCGAGGCTTCGGCGGAAAGCGCGGTGACAAAATTGCCGAGTCCGCGCCCCGCGAGGATGTAATCCTTGAGATTCTTGTTGCGCCGCCAAGCGATGAAGGAAATGACGAGCACGACGGCCATGTAGGCCGCGAAGACGTAAAGAATGATGTCGCTGACTCCGCTCACCCCTTATCCCTTGTCGGCGCGAAGGAATACATTCTGACAGAGAAAGCGGCCTTTCGCTTCAGGCGAGCACTTCGAGTCTGGCGAAGGCGGCGACCAGCCATTTGGTGCCGCCGTTCTCGAACGCGACCTTCAGGCGCAGGCGCGCGCCGTCGCCGTCGTGATCGAGCACGACGCCCTCGCCGAAGGTCGGATGACGGACGCGCCGGCCGAGTTCGAGAGCGTCTTCGTCTCCGTGGCCGCCAGTGGCGCGCGAGAGACGGCGCGGCCCCGTTTCTTCCACGCTGTCTTCGGGCAGCTCCGCAAGAAATCGCGAGGGCCGCGAGTAATGCACCTGCCCATGCAGGTGCCGGCTCTCGGCATAGGAGAGGACGAGCTGTTTGCATGCGCGCGTAATGCCGACGTAGAACAGACGCCGCTCTTCTTCCAGACCCTTCGGCGTCTCGGTGCTTTTCTGGTGCGGGAAGAGACCTTCTTCCAGCCCGGCGACGATAACGAGGGGAAATTCGAGGCCCTTCGCCGAGTGCAGCGTCATCAGCTTGGCCGCACTCGCCCAGTCGCCGGCCTGGGTATCGCCGGCCTCTAGCGCCGCCTGGGCCAGAAAACCCTCGAGCGGCGTGAGTCCGGGATCGGGCGCAAATTCCGTCGCAGCGTTCACGAGTTCGGCGAGATTCTCGATCCGGGCCTCGGCGAGTTCGCCGCCTTCGGCGCCGTGATGCGCCGCGAGTCCGCTTGCGCCGATAGCGAACTCCATTGCTGCGCCGAGTTCGCGTGCGGCGACCCCTTCAGCGATGTGTGCGATCAGGGCGACGAAGGCAGCGAGCGCACTACGCGCGCGGGCGGTGAGCCTGTTTTCCTCGCTTACGAGTGCGACGACCGCTTGCCACAGCGGAATGCGCTCGCGCCGCGCGTGCATGCGCACAGTTTCCAGCGTGCGTTCGCCGATGCCGCGCGCGGGTACGTTCACGATGCGCTCCAGCGCCGCGTCATCTTCGCGTCGCTGCGCGAGCCTGAGATAGGCGAGCACGTCCTTGATTTCGGCGCGCTCGAAGAAGCGCAGTCCGCCATATACGCGGTAGGGAATCCCGCGCGCGATCAGCACTTCTTCGAACACCCGCGACTGGGCGTTCGAGCGGTAGAGAACGGCCGCGTCGCTCGCGCTACCCCCGTCGGCGATCCAGCGTTCGATGCGCGCGGCGACGTGATGCGCTTCGTCGCGGTCGTCGCTGGCGGCGTAGAGTTCGATCGGCGTGCCATCGCCGCCCGCCGTCCACAAGGTCTTGCCGAGGCGTTCCACGTTTTTCGCGATCACGGCGTTGGCGGCGGCGAGTATGTTTCCGGTCGAGCGGTAGTTCTGTTCGAGCCGCACGATCGCGACCGGTACATAGTCATGCTGGAAGCGCTTCAGGTTTTCGACCTGCGCGCCGCGCCAGCCGTAGATGGACTGATCGTCGTCGGCGACGATGAAGGGCTTGATCGCGTCGCCCGCCATCGCGCGCAGCCACAGATATTGCACGGTGTTGGTGTCCTGGAATTCATCCACCAGCAGATGCCGGAAGCGCGCCTGGTATTGTGCCGCTATGTGGGCGTTGTCGCTGAAGAGATGCGCGCTGCGCAGGATCAGTTCGGCGAAATCCACCAGTCCGGCCCGCTCGCAGGCCTCGTCGTAGGCGGCAAGGATATTTCCTAACGTGCGATCATACGCATCGGTGCCGCTTTCGATTTCAGAAAGCCGCCGTCCCTCGTCCTTGGTACGGTTGATGATGGCCGCAACCTGGCGCGGCGGCCAGTGCTTCTCGTCGAGCGCAAGCGTTTTCAAGAGACGTTTGATCAGGCGCTGCTGATCGCCGCCGTCGAGGATCTGGAAACTCGCCGGCAGGCCAACAGCCTCGTGGTGACGGCGCAGCATGCGGTGAGCGAGGCCGTGAAAGGTGCCGATCCACAAATGACTTGCGGATTGTTCCAGCAGGCGTTCGACGCGGCCGCGCATTTCCGCCGCCGCCTTGTTCGTGAAAGTGACGGCGAGCACCCGGTCGGGCGCTAGTGATTCGGTCGCGATCACCCAGGCGATGCGCCGCGTGAGAACGCGCGTCTTGCCGCTGCCCGCGCCCGCAAGCACCAGCACCGCGCCCGGCGGCGCGGTCACGGCCGCGCGTTGGGCGTCGTTCAGCCCGTCGAGAATCAATTCTTTCTGCATCCCGCTATTCTAGCGGGCGGGTCCTCGAACAAGGCGGCGACGTGAACGCTTCGAAACGCAGTGCGCAAAATCCCGTGGTGCAAATTGCGCACCGGCTCGGACGCGAGGCGGCGGCACTCGATTTCACGACGCCGAGCCACGTTTATAACCCGCTCGATTATGCGTGGCCGGGTCACCGCGCCTACCTCGAACGCTACGGCGCAGGAAACGGACGCGTGATTCTGCTTGGCATGAATCCGGGTCCCTGGGGCATGGCGCAGACCGGCGTGCCCTTCGGCGATGTGGTCATGGTGCGCGAGTGGCTCGGAATCGAGGCGCCGCTTAAGTCACCGCTGCCGGCGCAGCATCCGAAATACCCGATCCTCGGTTTCGATTGTCATCGCCGCGAAGGCAGCGGCAGCCGCCTGTGGGGATGGGCGCGCGAACGTTTCGGCACGCCGGAGAAATTCTTCGCGCGCTTCTTCGTATGGAACTATTGCCCGCTCTTGTTCATCGGCGACGGGCGCAATCTCACTCCGGAACGTCTGCGGGGCGAAGAATCGAAGCCGCTCGCAGTGGCTTGCGATCGTGCCCTCATTGCACTCTTTGAAGCGCTCGCGCCCGCGGCCGTCATCGGCATCGGTCGCTATGCGGAGCGGAGGGCGTGCGCTGCACTGATCGGCAAGGTCAAGGTTGGCTATCTCCCACATCCAAGTCCTGCGAGTCCGGCCGCCAACCGCGGTTGGTCCGCCCTTGCCGACGAGGCCCTATCTCCCTGGCTTTGAGACGCGCCCGGGACGGTCGGACCAAGCGTGTGCGGCTGCAACGCATGCATTGAGCAGACAGGTGAAATCCGAACGGCTAAGTCGACATGCCGCGTGATTTTGGTGGCTGAACCACCCCCGTTTTCACGGACACTCAGTTAGGCACACAATGCCTGAGGAGGTGTTCCATGTCGAAACGTCAAACATTTTCGCGCGAGTACAAGCTCGAGGCCCTACGCCTGCTTG
>JBOIBN010000017.1:0-38698 GCA_050739575.1 Gammaproteobacteria bacterium | reverse complement strand
GCAGGGTCGGCCAGATGACGACCAGATACGGCGTGCGCAACGACGCCGTGACCACCAGGACGATGATCGGCAGTATCCAGATCAGGCAGCCGCGCCAGCTGCAGGTGAGGTCCCGCTTTTTACGAGCGGCAGCGGATGGCTGTTCGGTCAGCACCGATTGATCGGTCATGGCGTTAGAGGTTATCGGGTGTTTCGCCGATGTACGCGCATTGCGCGTTCCCGAGCTGCTGCGGCGGACAGGCGACCGAGCCGTAGGAGCAAAACACGCAGCAGTCGCCGGGCAGGGGCTTCAATACCGCGTGGCACGCGGTACATTCGTAGAAGAACTGACAGGCGTCCCTCGGCATCGTTTCCGCCGCTCGGTGTCCGCACTGCGGACACGTGAGAACGGAGGTCAGCACAGGCATTATGGGACGCGCAACTTCCTTCTCCGCTCCGTTCATCCTGCGCGCTCCAAATAGGCTTTCGCCTTCTTGGCGAAGGTTGTGGCGTTGAGGTATCGCCACTTGGGAAGCCCGTACAACTGATCCATCCAGAAGTCGGGTTGGGGTGGTTGCGCTGCGTCCCAACGCTCGCCGGCTCCGTAGATCATCCACACGTCCCAGGCGAATCCGCCGGTCCCGAGCGTCTTGTCGAAGAGCTTGCCGGATGCGCCGGTCGGATCCCAGTAACGGGTGACGTACTGGCCCGGAATAAGGAAAACCGTCGGCGCGATGTCCTTCGCCCGCGCGCCGAGGGCGGGGACATAGATCACGTAGGTGCGAAGGTTCGGATTGTCCCGTTCGCCGGCGAGGGCCTTGCCGACGTCGTCCATGCCGCGCAGACAACCCGGACAAGTCGCGCCGACGATGTAAACCAACCGCACTTTGTCCGCGTTGGCGTTGAAATCGTGACGCAGCCGCGTGAGGTTCGCGTCGAGCGTCACGTACGGAGGGCTAACCGTGCCCGGGGCATCGTGGTTGGAGGCAGCAGTCTGCCGGGTGCAGGCCGGCAGCGCGAGCACAACGAGCGCGGCGGCGCAGAGTGGGACGAGAAGTCGTCGCATGGCGAGAACTCCGATCAGGACAGCACGCGGTCCAACAGCACGCCCAATTGGACGGCGAAGACCGAGACGATCAAGACGACAACCCCTAAGGCGAGGAACACGTTCAGCCAGACAAGGCGGCGACGCTTCCTGGCGTCGGCGGCGCAGGTCTTGCGTGCGCGGAAGGCGCCCCATAACCCGACCACGAGCAACAGCGCCGCCGCGCCGATGAAATAGGGACGGTAGGGCCCGAGGCGAGCGAACCAGATCGCGCCGGTGACGCCGAGCAGCGGCACCACCCAGGTCGCGAAACAGCAGAGTCCGACGGCGGATGCAAGGCCGCTCGTCAGGACGGACAGTCCGGTGGTGGCGGTAATGGTCCTGGTTTTCATGCTGCCGGCTCCTGGTTTACGGTGGCGGAATGGTGCTGCCGTAGATCGGCCGTCACCTCTACGGAGACCAGCATAAACTCCGTACCATGGTACGGAGTCAAGGGCCTAGGACTGGCTCAGCGTTTCGACGAGCGGACAGCCCGGGGCGTCGCCGTGTCGGTCGCACGCCTTGACAAGCGTGCCGAGCACGCGTTCCATGGCCCTGAGATCACGGATGCGTTCCCGGATCAAGCGGAGTTTGCGCTCGGCGAGTACCTGAGTCTGCCGGCAATGCCCATCGCCCAAGGACAGAAGGTTCTTGACTTCCGTCAGCGTGAAGCCGAGTTCCTGCGCGCGTTTAATGAAGCGCAAGCGATCCACCGCCTCCGGCGGGTAAGTCCGGTACCCCCGCAGCGGTCGAGGCGGCTCGCGCATGAGCCCCCGGCGCTGGTAGTAGCGAATGGTCTCCACGCTCACCGCCGCAGCTTTCGCGACCTGTGAAATCGTCAAGGGGTTACTTGCAGTTTCCGTACGTGTAGGTTCCCGCGAAATCAAAACAGGCCTCCGTCGAAATGGGCCGCTTCGGGTTGGATCCTAGTCTACGGGAACGTCCGGCTATGCGCGCCGCGCCGGCGCGCTCGTGGCAGGGGTTTCGGCCGCCATCTCCAGACGACAGCCGCGCTTTGGTCTGATTCTATCGCCGTCAGGCGTACCTTCATTGCGGTCGCGTATAGTTTGGCGATGCTGGGGTTCGAAGGCGTACACAAGTCGTACCGCGCCGCCGAGGTGCTGCACGGAATCGATTTGCACTGCGAGACCGGGACGACGGTCGTCATCGGGCCGAGCGGGGCGGGCAAGTCCACGCTGCTGCGGCTGCTCGCGGGACTCGAACTGGTCGATTCGCACGCGTGTTTGCGAGACGCGTGGTGCTAGACTTAGGCAGGAAGCCGAGCCGGGGTAAATGTTTATGGCAAGGGCGGTGAAGGATATCGAGAACGATATCCGAACGCTGAGCGGCGATGAGAAGCTCGGACTCCTTCGCTCGCTCATCGCAGAACTCGATGCACCGGCCGATCCGCAGGTCGAGCGCGCTTGGCTGGAAACTTCTCAGCGCCGGTATCGCGAGCTGGTCGAGGGAAAGGTCGAAGGCGTTCCCGGCCCCATTGTCTTTGAGCGGTTGCGAGCCAGACTTGGCGGGTGAACTACGAGTTCCATCCAGAAGCGGAGCGGGAATTACATGAAGCGGCGCTTCGCTATGAGTCCGAAGTTCCGCAACTCGGCCACCGCTTCGCCGATTAGATCGAACTGGCCATAGAACTATTACTCGAACATCCGGAAATGGGCGCATGCGTCGATGCAAACTTGTGACATTTCGTTCTCCGAATATTTCCCTTCTCGATCGTATACGCAGTCGTCCCCGATCTCGTTTACATTGTGGCAGTCGCGCATGGAAGCCGCGAGCCCGAATACTGGCGACCTCGGGTTCAGGACCGTTAGACGCTATTAGAGGATCGGTGTCATTTCCGGTTTGCGCAGACGGCGCCTTAATTCTGGGAGCGTAATGAAGAAGTACTTAAGGAAGCGTTCCGAGTCCGAACTGCTTGAGCGGTACCCGGTTAAGGGCACTGCCAAGGGATGGTATTTCCGTGCGACGGAGACATCCAACAATGCTTGGGAAGTGGAGGGAGTTGATCGCTGGGGACGGCAAATCTGCCTCCATGGCGGTGATCCAGATTCACTTTTGGAAGAAGCCAACATTGAAGCGGAACGAATCTCTTCCGAACTCGATTCGACATAAGAACACAAGTGGGAGCCAGAGTAGTGGCCGATAGCCTATAGTTTGGCGATGCTGGGGCTCGAAGGCGTACGCAAGTCCTATCGCGGCGGCGAGGTGCTGCACGGCATTGATTTGCGTTTCGAGCGCGGCACCACCGTCGTGATCGGACCAAGCGGGTCGGGGAAGTCAACGCTGCTGCATCTGCTTGCGGGACTCGAACGGCCCGACGCGGGACGGATCGTCGCCGACGGCGAGGCGCTCGCGCCCGCGAACATGCTCGCTCATCGGCGGCGCCTCGGCTACGTGATTCAGGAGGGCGGGCTGTTTCCGCATCTCACGGCGCGCCAGAACGCGACGCTCATGGCCCGCTACCTCAAGCACGACGCGGGCTGGATTCGTACGCGTCTCGACACGCTGACCGGGATGACGCATCTCGCGTCCTCGTTGCTCGACCGTTATCCGGCCGAACTGTCGGGCGGCGAACGTCAACGCGTCGCGATCATCCGTGCGTTGATGCTGGAACCGGAAATCCTGCTTCTGGACGAACCGCTGGGCGCGCTCGACCCGCTCGTGCGTTTCGAACTCATGCCCGAACTGGCGGCGGTGTTCGAGAAGCTGAGCAACACGGTCGTGTTCGTGACGCACGATCTGGACGAGGCCGGCTATTTCGCCGATCAGGTCGTGCTCGTTCACGACGGCACGGTGGCGCAAAGCGGACCGTTCGACGATTTGCTCAAACGCCCGGCGAGCGATTTCGTCCGCAACTTCGTGCGCGCACAGCGGCCGCAACGCGAGACGCGTCGGGAGCCGGACGCATGATACGCGCGCTGTTCCTCGCTATCGCCCTACTCGCCGCCGAGGCAGCGACCGCGGCACCGCAAAAGCCGCTCGTGATGGTGGGATCCAAGGCGTTTACCGAGTCGGTGATTCTCGGCGACGTCGCCGCCGATATCGCCCAAGGTGCCGGCGCACAGGTCGTAGAGCGGCGCGAACTCGGCGGCACGCGCGTGCTCTGGGACGCGCTCCGTCACGGCGACATAGACGTCTATGCCGAGTACACGGGCACGCTCGCGCGCGAGATTTTCGCCGAACGCAATCTCGCCGACAGCCGTGCCGCACTGGCACCGGCGCTTGCCCGCGAAGGCATCGTGCTCGGCCCGCCGCTCGGCTTCGACGACGGCTACGCGCTCGCGATGCGTACCGACGAAGCGAAGAAACTACACATCAACTCCATCGCCGATCTGCGCGCGCATCCCGATCTCGTCTTCGGCTTCAGCAACGAATTCATGGCGCGCGGCGACGGCTGGCCGAGACTCAAGCGCTCCTACAATTTGCCGCAGACCGACGTGCGAGGCATGGCGCACGAACTCGCGTATCGCGCGATTGCTTCCGGCGCCATCGCTGTCATGGACGTGTACACAACCGATCCCAACATCCGCGCCTATCACCTCACGCTGCTCACCGACAATCGCCACTTCTTCCCGAGCTATGCGGCGGTTTTTCTATGGCGCAAAGACTTGCAGCGCCGCGCGCCGCAGGTCGTCGCCGCGCTCCTGGGTTTCCAGGGCCGGATAGATACAGCAGCGATGCAAAAGATGAACGCGGCGGTGCAGCTCGACGGCGCAGACGATCACGCCATCGCCGCGAACTTCATGGGCGTGACAGCAAGCGGCAGCGGTGCGGACACGATGTGGAACAATCTCGCGTTGCGCGTCCGTCAGCACGTCGTGCTGGTCGCCATCTCGCTCGGCGCCGCCATTGTCTTTTCGATCCCGCTCGGGATTATCGCCTCGCGCCGGCGCATCCTCGGGCAGGTGATCCTGGCGACGACGGGCATGCTGCAGACGATTCCTTCGCTCGCGTTGCTGGTGCTGATGATCCCGTTGCTCGGCATCGGCGGACCGCCGGCGCTGCTCGCGCTGTTCCTCTACAGCCTGCTGCCGATCGTGCGCAACACCCACGAAGGACTCGTCAACATCGATCCGGCGCTCACCGACTCGGCGCGTGCGCTGGGCCTGCCGCGCTTCGCACGCCTGCGGCTGGTGGAACTGCCGCTCGCGCTACCGCCGATCCTCGCCGGCATCAAGACCTCGGCCGTGATCAACGTCGGCACCGCGACGCTTGCCGCGCTGATCGGCGCCGGCGGTCTCGGCCAGCCGATCCTCACCGGCATCCGCCTGAATTCGATTCCGCTGATTCTCCAGGGCGCTATTCCGGCCGTGCTGCTTGCGCTGATCGTCCAGGGTTTGTTCGAACTGCTCGAACGCTTCCTCGTGCCGCGCGGCATACGCCACGCGCGTCGTCACCGAATCTGACTTTGTCTAAATCCGGCTAAATCATCGTCCCAGCTCGTGGTCGGGATATTCTGTCTCACTGCATCCTAAATGCGCTATGAGGCGCTACCACCGTTTGCAATCAGATCTTCGACCATCTGCTTGGTTTTTTCCAGCAACTCGGTTGCCCGCCGACGTGCTGCGATTGTCGCATTGACTTTCTGAACCACGGCGGCACGCGTGACCTGGTCAGGGACAACAATGGGAAAGCGCATCAGTCGATCGGTTGGAATGGCGGGGTACATAGTAGCTGTCGTGTGCAGGTCAAGAAGCTCACAGACGATGGGCAGGCGCAGATACGTCAGCAGTACTTCCGGTTCGATGCCATCCGGCCCGGATTTTGGGGAGAGAACGGCGAAACCAGAGGAACAAACGCACCCATCCTGGTCATCGCGTACAACCGCCGACAAACGACGGATCGGTCGCACCGTTGAAGTGATGACATCACCCGGTTTCACGATCCACGTTGCCCGACTTGGAGCATCGGCCACATCGAGTGCTTCCGCCTCGGACTCACCGTCGCCGGTGAGTGAGCCGATCTCGATGTAACGGAAATTCGAACCTTCGGGACGACGTGCCGCAATAAATGGCCGCTCTGCCAATGGCGCGACACCGCCTAGCGTACGGCCGCCGGCTTGGAGCGCCTCGATAACCCGCTGATATTTGGGGTTGAAATACTCCGCGTCGAAACGGCCTTCCGCTAGAAGATCACTGAAGGAGCGATCGTAGTATGGGCTTGGCATCGGATCGAGCCGCTCCAGCCTCAACGCTTCCATCAATAAACTTTCAGCTTCCACGATTAGCTCGTGAGCGCCCGACTGTTCTGCATGCGCGTCCGCAACAAGGCGTGCGAGTTCCATGGAAACAACTTTCGGGGGAGGCGGCGGAATAAGAATTGCTTCCGCGTTCGACTTGATCAGGTGCTGCTGCCCCGTCGCCCCTGTAACGCGACGATTGATCTCGCCCTGTCCTGCCTCGGTTGCGAAATATGCGAACAAAAACTCGGGAGTGTATACGGCCGAGCGTACGATTGTAACCTCGGAAACAGTCACCAGCTTACGTGGATCGATCACAACTCCAATTTTACCGATCGATCCAACCCCGATGGACGAGATGAGGACATCTCCCTTGCGAAGGGTGGCACCTTTTATAGCCACGTTTGTCTGCAGAAAATTATGACCAGAGTCAAAGTAAACGAGAGGGTTGGCCAAGTCACCAGAGCGAACCACAGAGAATTCCCCGTCCTCCTCATAATGGCTCGGTGTCTTCCCATTTAGCACCGTGCAATCTTGCCCAAGAGCCACTGCATGTTCGCGCTTTAACATCCGCGCTCGCGCAAGGTTTTTCGGTGTAAAGAACTCGGTATCCAGCCGATCTTCTGACGCGACCTCACGGATGCGAACGCTGCTCCAAACTGCCACCTATTCACCTCCCCCACAGAAGCCGAACCCTTGTTTTCTACCCCATGCAATGAATGCATCGGCGACCTCGCCGAGGTCGTGCTCTACGATCATGTGGTGATGGGCATCGAGCAACGGTGCGTTATCCGGCCCGATGCGGTAGACGTAATTGCCCTTGCTGTCTTTGCCCGGCCTTTCGCTCGTGGCGAGAAACACAGAGTAATCGTCGAGGAGCGGGTTCAGCGGACCAGCATGTTCATTATCGTTCCACGTTTGAACGAATAGAACACTGGTCTTGGTGTTGGTATGAGGTTTAAAGGTGTCGATGTGAAGACCTACAACAGCGAGGATTCGCACACGTTTTGCGATCCAATCGCGCAGCACAGAATCCTCTTTGTTGTTAAAGCGTCCCTGAGGCAGCACTATAGCGGCGCGGCCGCCCGGGCGCAGAAACTGGAGGTTGCGCTCAATGAAGAGTATGTCGCGGCCCATCTTTCTCTGCCAATTACCTTTGGGTTTACGAGCCAAGTCGTATTGACTGAGGATACGGCTGTCCTTAATGTCGCCTGCAAATGGTGGATTGGTCAATAGAACATCGAAATCAAAGTAGCGGAAGTGTGCTTGGTTGCGGCGATTTTCGTCGGCGTCCCTGAAATAGCGCAGACGCGGCCGTAGGCCGGCCCGCGTTTCCTCGGGCCACATTTTGGGGTCGAGTGTGTTGGCGCGATAGACATTGGTCTTACCGTCGCCGGCGATTGTGTTGAGTGCCTTGGCGATCTTGATTGAGCGAGAGTCGAAATCAATGCCATATACATGGGTAGCGGCGTAGCTGGCCTGCCACGCGTTTGGGCCTTGGGCGCTAAAGACATCACCCCAGACGTGAAAGATGGAGTGCACCGTAAAGCCACAGGAACCAGCCGCCGTATCTATGACGTACTCCTCGGTAGTGGGATTGAGCATCCGCACGCACATGTCAATCACATGGCGTGGCGTGAAATACTGACCCTTTTCTCCTTTGGCGGCTTTGATCGAGAGATATTCGAAGGCCTGATCTATGACGGACAAGTTGGAATTGAAAAGTTTCACGCGCTCCAAGGCCGAGCCGCAGACCTTGAGGTGATCAGGTTCGAGGTTGATGCGTTCGCTGGGAGCGAAAACTCCGGGCCATTCGCTGCACGCCTTGTCGAAAAGGCGGTTGACGACTTCGGAAAACTCTCGGGCCGTTCTACCGCCCACGCGAAAGTCTAGGTTGCGCTTTCCCTTAGAGCTGCGTGCGGCGCGGGCTTCGTCGTAGAGCTTGGCGTAGATAAGTTTGAAAACTTCTTCGAAGGCGTCAACCCCCGCGTTCGCGAGCACCAAGTCTTCCATGTTGAGGATCACGTCCTTAAGGCTGGTGCGCTCCTGGACCAGGATGTTTTCACGGTCGAGATCAGCGAGCGTCCACGGCTGGGCGAGCATTTCCGCCAACGTCTGATTGGCGCGGGGAATTTCAGGCAGGGTGCGATAGAGATTGGGCTCTTCTCTGTGCAGGTAGTTAGTCTCGCCACCGTTGGTCCAGACGGCGATTGGCGCCCCTTCCGCATTGCAATAACTCTTGAGTTGTTCCAAACCGTCCTTGCGCCTGGCCTTTTTGCACTCGACGATGATGTACGGCGTGTCGAGGGTATCCTTCTCGATGATAACGATATCGGCGCGCTTCTCGTGAACGGTTGAACCGAAGTACACCTCTTTCTCGATGCGGAAGCGGTCCTTAGGGTAGCCGTAGTCGTCCATCAGTTTACGGATGTAGAGTTGGCGAACGATTTCCTCGGGCTTGGCCGGACGATCCTTATCAGTGGCGAAACATTTTAGATACGGCTTGCCGTTTTTGCTAAAGAGCTCTAGCTTGGTGATTTCCTTTGGGGTGAAGATGGTCAATGCGTAAGCGGTTCCCTTGAGCACTTCCGTTACCGTTGCCGGGATCGCCGCGGTTTGGAACGTGACGGCACGGGTTCTCCGAGCCCCGGACTTCGCTCGGCCTCTGGGTACAACTATCGCCCCCCTGTTTACACGATGCGCCCTGCCGGCTCTGCGTACGCCGATCAGATTTGGCTGGCGAGGAGGCGACGCTTTGTACTCAGCGGCGCTTTCCTTGGTACCGGCCGGCTCCGCGTTGGGCCGTGCGCGCATGACTGACCCGCCACGGCCACTCTCCTTAACGAGGACGTCGGTATTTAGCAATGACTCTTGCGCGAAGAAGTACTCGGCTTCACTTACTACGCGATTAAGGTGTTTGGCCAACAGCCGACGCAGTTTGGTTGCCGCGATGGCGCTCCCGTCTTCCGGGACGAGCGCGAGCAGCGCTTTGGCGAGGCCGTTGCCGGGCTGGGGTGGCATGTACTTCTCCCTGAATAACGGAAAGCACCGGTGAGGTGGAAAATCCTCCGCGAATATACCAAGTAATGCCGGCGCCTGCATCCGATTCATGCGACTGGGAGGCGCCGGCGACGCATCAAACTCTATCAACCGCCTCCCAATCCTAGGTTATCACTCCAAAGAGTCGTATTAGTTACAGATTTGGTGGGGTGCCCTTGCTCAAGGAAACGGTTTTGCCGGTTGCACCGTCAATGACGGTGCGATTGGCGAGCGGCGCGGCAAGTTTGACTGCGGTCGCATGAAACATGAGGTAGTGCGGACACATCTGCGAGACATCGGCGGATTTCGGATAAACGCGGTGCAGGGTGATGGTGACCTGCTTCGCAGTTTCCGACAGTCCCACGCGCCACAGCCTGCCGCTGCAGGCGGGGGAACCCACCGCGTAAAAGACCTGCAACGTGGTCGGATTCACGAGGACCACCCGACTGATCGGAAAATCAGCCGGCGTGTTTGCGGGCGGATCGCCGGCCGCAGACGCCGAACTCGCCGTAGCTGGGGGCACGGGCGAACCCAGGCTGCGGGGCTTGCTTACGTACGGGAGTTGATCGGCGGGCATGCCGGAAAGCGTATTCGCGATCCAGCGATTCACCACGTCGGTGAGCACCGCCATCGGCAGGCTGCCCTCGCCCAGCACGGCATCGTCGAAATCGGGAAGCGAATACTTTGCACCGAGTTTCTGCTGCGCCTCGTCGCGGAGCTTGAGGATATGCAACTCGCCGATCATGTAGGAGAGCGCCTGTCCGGGCCACGCGATGTAGCGATCCACTTCGTTGGTGATGTTCTCGTCCGATAGCGCCGTGTTCGCCTGCATGTACGCGATGGCCTGCGCACGGCTCCAGCCGTAGTAGTGGATGCCGGTGTCCACGACGAGACGAACCGCGCGCCACATCTGGTAATTCAGATAACCGAATTTCGAATAGGGATCGCTGTAGAGGCCGAGTTCGTTGCACAGCGTTTCCGAGTACAGGGCCCAGCCTTCGCCGTACACGTTGTAATAGGCGAAGCGGCGAAACGGCGGCAGATTCTTGAGTTGCATTGCAATCGGAATCTGGAGCTGATGCCCTGGACGACCTTCGTGGCACATCAACACCTGGATGTCGTACTTGGGCCGGGTTTCGGGCTTGTATAGATTCACGCCCACGTAGCCGGCGACGCTGCCGTCGCCCGCCGGCGGTACCGAGTAGGCGGGATAGGTGTTGGGCGCGAGCGCCGCGGGAATCGGGCGCACGCCGTAGGGTATGCGCGGCAGCATCCAGGTGCCGGCAATCTTTACGAGATTGGGATCCACGCGTTTGGTCGCGGCGCGGTAGGCTTGGAGCAGCGCCTGTGGACTCTTGTAGTAGAACTTCGGGTTCGTGCGCAGATAGTTCAGGAAATCCTTATAGCTGCCCTTGAAGCCGATTTGCTTGAACACCGCCTGCATTTCGGTCTGGATGCGCGCGACCTGTTGGAGGCCGAGTTGGTGCACTTCTTTCGGCGTCATGTCGGTGGTGGTGAAGTGCTTCACGGCATAAGCGTAATAGGCCTTGCCGTTCGGAAGCGCGAGCGCGCCGACTGTCGTGCGCGCATACGGCAGGTAGTCGTCGGAGAAGAACGTCGCGAATTTTTCATAGGCGGGATTGACGACGTCGGTAATCGCTTTCTTTGCCGCCGCGCGGAGTTGCGCCTGCTGCGCCGCCGGTATCGTGCCCGGCATCTGTTTGAAGGGTGTGTAGAACGGGCTCTTTTCGGGATCCTTCGAGATTTCGCCGGTAATTTCGTCCGGCACCCGCTGCATCACGACGCGGGGCTGGGTCACGCCGTCCTTCATCGCCGCACGCAGCCGTTCGGTGAAGGCCTCGAGATAGGTTCCGACCGTTTGCAGGCGCTTGATCCAGTTCCCGTAGTCCGCGGCGCTCGTGAAACGTAACTGGTCGGCGGTGGTGGACAGGAGCTGCGGCCCCCACAGTTCATTCATCAGAAGCAGCGCATCGTCTTTCTGCTCGTTGCCGGCGATGTCGTCCGTGACCTGATATTCGAACAGGCGATACGTAAGCTGGTCCCCAGGCGACAGTTGCGAAGGATCGATTGTTTTAAGTGTCTCCAGGTTCTCGCGCATTTCCTGCGTTTCGCGCTGTTGGTGACTGAGGCTGGGATTGCCCCAGCGATCGTCGTAGCGATGGTCGCCGTCGAGCGAAGCCTCGACGGGATTGTCCTTCATCTCCTGCTCCCAGGCATGGGCGATCAGCGCGTTCAGACGCGCGGAAGCGGATTGCGTGGCGGGCGTCGGCGTGGCGGCGCAGGCCGTGCCGACGAGCAAGAGGGAAAGCATGGCAAGGAGGGTGCAGCGCATGAATCCGATCATCGGGGAACCGGCGAAAGACTATACCGCGATTCCACCAGGAGATGCTTCGGACGGAGAAGCAGGATGGAAGTAGGGTTAGAATTCTGCGTTGAGCCGTGGGCATATTTCAGCGTGGAAGCAATGGAGCGCGAACGCAGCGACGCCCGGCTGGTAGGCTGGATGGCGGGCTGCGCGCGCGGCGACGCGGCGGCGCTTCAATCACTCTACTCGGCGCTCTCGCCGCAACTATTCGGCTTGCTGCTGCGTATTCTTCAGCGACGGGACCTCGCCGAGGAAGCCCTGCAGGAGACCTTCATGAGCGTATGGCGCAAGGCCTCGGAATATCACGCAAGCCGCGGCACGGTAGCGACCTGGGTGCTCGCGATCGGCCGCTATCGCGCCTTCGACATGCTGCGCCGCGAAAAGCGCGAGGTTACGCTCGATCCGGAAAGTCTGACGGCAGCGAGCGACGCCATGATGGCGGCGACGGGAAACGATACGGGTCCCGGCGCCGCGCGCAGCACGGCCGAATATCGTCGCCTGCGCCGGTGCCTCGATGCGTTGTCCAAAGAGCAGCGTTCGAGCGTCCTGCTGGCCTATTTCCAGGGGCGTACCCAAGAGGAGATTGCCGCTCGGCTCGAGGCGCCGCTCGGCACCGTAAAGAGCTGGGTGCGCCGCGCCTTGATCAGTCTCAAACGATGTTTGGAAACATGAACTACGACAGCCCCGAACTGCGCGATCTACTGGCCGGAAAGTACGTGCTGGGGCAACTGCGCGGCCGCGTCCTGGCACGCTTCGAGCGGTTGATGATCACCCGTCCCGACTACGTGCGGGCAGTGGCCGAGTGGGAGGAGCGTCTGGCGCCGCTCGCGCGCGCCACGGCGCCGGTTGAACCGCCGGTGCGGGTATGGCGCCGCCTCGCCCGCGAGGTTCGTGCCACATCGGGCGGCAAACGCCGACGCTTTGCCTTGCCGTCGCTCGCCGTCGGCGGATTTGCGACCGCAGCGGTCGCCGCTGCGGCCTTCTTCGTCGTGCTCGGCCTGTATCTCGTGCGTCCGGCACCCACCCCGGCGCCGAGCGCGGTAGCCGTGATTGCCTCGACCCAGGGTGCAGCGCGATGGGTAATTACGGTTCAGGCCGCACACATGCACATGCGCGCGGTGGGTACGGTGAGTCCGCCGGTCGGCAAGAGCTATCAACTCTGGATGCTGCCCGCGCACGGCGCCAAACCCGTTTCACTGGGACTCCTGCCCGCCTCGGGCGAGGCGAGCGAATCCCTCTCGGTGGCCATGCTGCAAACGCTGAAATCCGCCGCCGGTCTTGCGGTAAGCGTGGAACCTGCGGGAGGCTCGCCCACCGGGCAACCCACCGGACCGGTCGTCTATACCGCCCCGATCGCGGGCGTCTGACAGGTTATCGAAAAATCCACATTAGGCAGCTTGCGTCAAGCTGAGTAAACCGGGACGAACCCGTTTCAACCGTCGTTTAGCTTTCTCTCAATCCAATCGCGTCGCGGTGCATCCGAAGCCGCCGCTCCCACGTATGCCTCTACGGACCTTACAGGTTCCTTTTATCCATACGTTGGAGGTAATTTCCATGAAACTGAAACCCTTGATCCTGGCCACCGGCCTGGGTCTCCTGCCCTTGGCGGCTCTCGCATCCAGCCATCGGGAGGCGCCGTTCGTCGCCGCTCACCCGACGGTGGACGCAACCGACTTCTACATGTTCAACAGCTATGAAACGGGTCGTGCCGACTATGTCACGCTCATCGCCAACTACGACCCGTCGCAGGATGCCTGGGCCGGACCCAACTACTTCGCACTCAATCCGAATGCGGCCTACGACATCCGCATAGACAACAACGGCAATGCCAAGCCGGACCTCGTGTTCCGCTTCCAGTTCAAGAATACTTATCGAAACCTGGCGGTTCCCGCCGGCGGAAGCACGACTACGGCCGTTCCCCTGATCAACATCGGGCCGATCACGATCGGCAGTCAGGGCGCGCTCAATCGCATAGAAAGCTACACGGTGACCGAGTACAACGGCGATCCGCGCACGGCGCAGGGCGAGCAACTGACGAATGCCGGCAACGGTTCGGCCACTTTCCTGAAGCCGGTGGATAACATCGGCAACAAGTCCATTGCCAACTATGCAAGCTACGCCGGTCATTACATCTACAACGTGAACATCCCCGGTTGCTCGCAACCCGGACGGGTCTTCGTCGGCCAACGCAAGGATGGTTTCGTGGTGGATCTCGGCGAAGTCTTTGATCTCGTGAACCTCAACCCGGCCGGCCCGCGCGACGGCACCCGCAACGCACTGCACGACAAGAACGTGACCTCGATCGCGCTCGAAGTGCCCAAGAGCTGCCTGCTCGATACCAATCAGGATCCGGTGATCGGCGGCTGGACCACGGCGAGCCTACGGCGGGTGCAGGTCACCAACCCGACGCCGAACGGCGAGGATAATGTGCAAACCGAGCGGGGAGGCTACGTACAGGTCTCGCGTCTGGGCGCGCCGCTGGTCAACGAGCTGGTGATCGGCTTGCCCGACAAGGACCGCTTCAACGGCAGCCAGCCGGAGAACGACACCCAGTTCCTGCACTACGTGACCAACCCGTCTCTTCCGGTGCTGCTGAACGTGCTCTTCGGCGATGCCGCCAAGGTACCCGGCACACCGCGCAACGATCTGGTCGCGGCGTTTCTCACTGGTCTTTCGGGGCTCAACCAACCTGCCAATGTGACTCCGGGCGAAGAACTGCGTCTCAACACCTCGATCGCACCGACGGCACCTGCCGACCAGAACGATCTTGGCGTACTCGCCGGCGACAACGCGGGCTTCCCCAACGGCCGGCGTCCTTATGACGATGTCGTGGACATCGAACTGCGCGTCGCCGAGGGGGCGCTGTGCAGCACCGCGACACCTTGCGGCGACGAGACCAGCGACCCGAACAACGGCACGCCCTACACCGACGGGGCCCGTTCGCCGGGCGCAACCGCGGCGACCGAAGTGGTGACCGGCGATGAATATGCCGACGACACCTACCTCGATCATTTCCCGTACCTCGAGACGCCGCTGCCGGGCTCGCCCAATGGCAGTAACGGCATACCGGCCAATTGAGAAGTGTGTGATTAAAACAAACTGAAACTTTGGGCCTCAGCCCCTCGTGCGCCGTATCTCCTTCGACGCACGAGGGGCTTTTTTTATATTGACCAGGAAGCTCTGATTTATTCAGAGGTTCCGTGTGGTGCATGGACGCACCACCGCGACTCGCATAGGAGCGGCGTTCCCCGCCGCGATGGGCCTCAGAAAATTCCACCGTCGCAATCTCGGCCGGGATGACCGCAAAGGAGGGGCAGTATGAGCCTGCCCCAGCATTGCCTGAGCAGGATTTTTGAGGCAGCGGGAACCAGGGCCGATAGTCAGACGAGCGAATATTCCACCGGCTAAAGCCGGTGGCTTCCCCCGCAATGGCTAGTTCATCATTGCTAGACCGTCGCAGTGCCCGGCCACGGTGGTACACGGCAACGCGCGGCGAGCATGAGGGGGGCGATCTACAAAAGCGAACTGCACCATGGCCTCGGGGGAAAGGGCCCAGTTTCTTCGGATTGCGCCCTGAATTCACCCCGACGTGTTGCTGGCCGTCCATTGGGGTATCACTAAACTTCCCGTCTCGCGTCTTGCGGGATCTGAAACAGGAACATGGCAGTCTGACGATAGTGAACAAGTCCAGGGGAAGTCCGGTTAGCAGCGGCGACGCAATCCCGAAGCAGAGTTCCCGTTGGGATGAATTTCCATGGAGCAGGTTGAAGATCGGGAAGCCTGCAGTTACTAACGAGTCCGGCGCCCGTGGTGAAGTCGCAGCCGATTATGCCGTGCGCGACGGGCGCTCAAATGAAAAAGCGTCTGCGGTCCGGGACCGCAGACGCTTGTACTTACCTTGAGTTAGAAGGAGAGCTTGTCCGGCTCAGGGCATCAGTACGTGGTTGATCACCTGAATGACGCCATTGGACTGATAGACGTCGTAGGTGGAAATCTGGGCGACATTGCCCTTGGCGTCTTTGACGACGATGTTGTGGTCGCCGTTCATCATGAAGGTCAGGTCGGCGCCGTTCAGCGTCTTCAGCATGGCCGTGCCGCCGCCCTGTTTGATCATGTCGGCAAGCTTGTTGAAGTCATAACGGCCAGGGACCACGTGATAGAGCAGGATGCTCTTCAACTCGGCGCTATTCTTGGGTTCCTGGAGCGCCTTGACGGTACTTGCGGGCAGTTCGGCAAATGCCTGGTTGGTCGGGGCAAAAACGGTGAACGGGCCCTTGCCTTCGAGGGCGCTGACCAATCCGGCTTCCTTGACCAGCATCACGAGAGTCGTGTGATCCTTGGAATTGAGCGCGTTCTGGACAATGTTCTTGCTCTGATACATCGCGGCCCCGCCGACCATCACGGAATTGTTGTCGGACATGCCGCCCGACATTCCTCCGGCGAGGGCGGTGCCGGTAACGGCCAGTGCCAGGCCGGCAGCCGCCAGCATGCTTTTCATTGAGGTCTTCATCTGTAACTCCTTGTCGATTAAAGTTTAAAGGTTGAAGCACACCATGTGGCGTGCTCACCCGTATATACGTGTCGGGCACGCGGGTGGATGCACCCGCGACAAGAAGATGGGCTTTCTGATCCGCCTTCAGGCGGAACTCTTTTATTCCGAGGCTTCCCGGCAGATCAGATGCTGATGCTGACGCCGGCAATCGCGCCGTAACAGATCACGCCGCCGATACAGGTGATGATGCCGGCGCTCACGACGGGCAACACCTGAACCAGGCGCCCGGGAACCTTCGCCCGACCGAACAGACGCCGGGCGTAAAGAAAAGCCATCCCCACACCGGTCAGGCTGACGGCGAGGCCCAAACTGAAGGCAAGCACCAGGATCAAGCCGTAGGTAGTCTTGTGCAATGCGATGGTCGCGAGCAGCAGCACCATTGCCGAGGGGCACGGGATCAGGCCGCCGGATATACCCAGCCCCAGCAGGCTGCGCCAGGTCACGCGTTCGCCCTGGGCGCCGGGCGGCAGATGCGTATGTACGCGGCCGCCGTGCGAATGCGTAAGCGCATCGTGGTCATGAGAGCGCTCATGATGGTCGTGATCGTGGGTATGATGCGGGTAATGCTCGTGATCATGACCATGGTCGTGGTCATGGTTGTGATCGTTTGCATGATGATCGTGATGGCCGTGATCATTCGCATGCGCGCTCTCATGTTCATGATGATCGCCGTGTTCATGGCCGTGATCGTGATAATCGTGGTAGCCGTGAGAATGATCCTGCGCGTGTCCGGTGTCGTGTTCATGCGCATAAGCGTGAGCATGCCCATGCACAGGCGGCGCGAGATTCGCATCCGCGGCCATAAGCTCGGCCAGTGGCGCCGGTTCTTCCCGCCGGTCCTGTGCGATCACCCGATCTGATGCACGCGCGTGGGCCTGGTCGTGACTGCGCGCGCCCTTGAAGCGGCGAATGAAGAGCGCAAGCCCGATCCCGACCACGAGCAACCCGGAGATCAGACTCAGAACGGGAAAGAGCTTTTCGGGCACGATGAACTGCGAGGCGAACAGGGTGGCAAGCCCGACCGCGAATACCCCCATCGTATGCGTGACGGTCACGGTCAGGCCGAGAAATATCGCATGGCGCGCCGTGCCCCGGGAACCGATCAGGTAGGCGCCAACCACCGTCTTGCCGTGACCGGGCGAAAAGGCGTGCAGCGCCCCGAGCAGCATGGCGAGCAGCAGCGCGAGCAGTGCAATTCCTGGAGCGACATGCCGCGCGGAAATGAGATCCACCAACTGCTTGGTGGCGTGGTTGAGCCAGGTGACTGCGACGCCTGTGGCCTGGATGCCGCTCCTTTCTCCGGACCCGGATGCATGTTCCGGGTATCCCTTGCGCGGCTGCAGCATGGCGACGCCGGCAGGGGGGGCGCCGGGCGTAAACGCAAGGTGCACGGCGCGTTCGTCGAGCGGTCCACCGGGCGGGAGCGTGTGCGGATTGATGCTGAGCCCCTTCGTCATGGACGTGCTGACTGCGTTGGTGTCGAAGACGCTCACACCCTTGCCGGGCAGCACGACGATCTCGTGCCAGCCGATGCGTCCGGCGTAATTGGTGTTGTCGAAACGCAGGCGCTGCACGCTGCCCTGAAGCCCGGCCGGAATCTTGCCGGCGTAATGCGCATCGAAACGCAGCGAGAATCCGGTTGATTCCGACGGCAGACTGCTGGTCCAGGAGACGAGATGCAGGGGCAGCGGTCTGCCCGCGACGGTCAGCTTCAGGTCACGGGCGAACCCCGGCGCCAGCCGCTTGACGTAGGCGTCGCGCTCGGCCTGCGACGTCACGCCGTCCGCATTGGTGTCGGCCTGGTGCAACGCGGCCAGGGCGGGAAGCTGACCAAGAACGACGACGAAATGCAGCGTCACCTGATCCCGGTCCACCTGTATTCCGGCAAACTGGTTGATGGTGAAGTTGCCGAGCAGGCTCGCCACCGTGTCCGCCCGCGCGGACTGGCCCACGCCCAGGCCCGCGACGATAACCAACAGAAATAACGCTCCGGCGGTGCGTCGGTATGAAAGCATGCGCTTGCGGCGTTTGGGCTGCATTCAACCGCCTTTTGTCGGCAACTTTATGTTGATCTCGTGCTTGGCGGGAGAAAGCAACGCGGTGGAAATTTCATCGCCCTCGCGAAATACCAGAATGCCGCGATGGGTCGGGTCCACGTCGAAGAGAAGCCGGTCATCCAGCGTCAGCACACGTGGACTCCGGGAGGGGCATTTAACATTGAAGAACAGTACCGCATAGGCTCCGTCCGCATGCGTGTCCACCCATTGTTTATCCGGGGTGATCCGGCAGGCGGCGCCGCCGAGCTTGATCTGCAGCCGCTGATAGACATATTTAGAAATTTGCTGCTGATGTTCTTTCAATTCCCCCCAGGTGACATTGCCGTCACCGTTATCGTCGAGCCCGATCACGAAGTTCAGGTCGCGGAGCGAGATGTCCCACTCGCCGTGAAATTGATTCTCGTGTCCGGCATCGGCCTGGAACGTGAGATAGGCGTTGCTCACCGTGTGCGCGAAAACGTTCGCGGAGGCGGCAAGCGAAATGACGGCGGCGAGGATCGGCAGAAACCGGCGGGACGTGTGCGTGCTCATCGTTGCGCCACCTTCTTCTTTTGGAGTTCAGTGCGGGCTCTCTGCGCAAGCTTGTCAATGATCGGATCCTGAAGCTTGGTCTGGTCGAGAAAATCCAGAACGGGCTGCGCCGCTTCGGGCTTGCCGGCGGCGAGCGCCGCTTCGAGATAGACCCGTGCATCCCAGGGCGCACGCTGAACGGTCCAATTGCGTTCGGCCAGCTTGAGTGCCCCCTCCGGATCGTGCTCCATGTGCAGGACAAAGCGCGAATGTTCGCGGCCGTAAATGGTGTCACCGCGCATCTGGAGCGCGGCGAAGCGGGCGGCCATGATCCAGGTATAGCGGGCAAGATCGGGGCTGTGCAAGGCCTGTTTGGCCAAAGCGATGCGCAGAAACGCGGTGTCCGATTGGGCGTAATTCCCGAGCAGTTTTATGACGTCCTGCGGGCGCCCCTGATCGAGCAGGAAGTCAGCGTAGTTCACCAGCAGGAAATTGTCGCCCGGCTGGAAGGCCAGCGCCTGTTTGAAGTGCTGCTCGGCCTGGGCGGATTCTCCCAGCCGCTCCGCGCTTTCCGCCAGCAAGCTCTGGATCCAGCTTTTGATCGAAGCCGGCACCTTGGGTCCACCACCCTGATCCATTTTGAGAATCGCATAGGCTTGCTCGGCGTGACCGGTAAACGAGCGCAACGTAGCCGTGCATACCAACCCGAGAAATGGCCCTCCGCTTTGGGTGAGATGCACACAACTTTGATTGGCGACGTCGAATTGTCCCTGAACCATCGCCGTGAAGGCGCGCGTCAGCCACCCGTTGGCATTGCCCGGATCGCGCGCAAGCGCCTTTTCCAGTTCCACCTGGGCGGCACTGAATTTATGCAGATACTGCAGAATCGTGGCGTGCATGATCAGAACGTCGGGAAGAGGCGGCGTTTGACGTAGCCACGGCGCAATAGCCACTTCGGCGTAACCTGCATAGTGGGCATCGCCGATCCCGCGGCCATATGTCACGTAGATCTGCGACAGTGCAAGCGCGGTTTTAAGATCGTCTGGATGCGCGTCGTGCTTGACACGCAGCGCCTCCATCTTGCGTACCTCGGGATCGCTTTTACTGGGCAAACCGTTTTGCAGCACCTGCGAAGCATCGGTGGGCAGGTAAGGCGGACTGTAGGGCGGCGGCGGCTCCGAGGGCGTCGCCGCCAAGGCACGTCCGCATAATACCTCCGCGACGATAAGAAAAACGAAAAGCACGGGCAAAGCCATGGTTCTGGCTCGAAGGCTCGTACGTTCCAGTCCGACTCGAATCATTTGCAAATTCTCCGCTGCGTGGCTCTGCACTACCTCATCGCCGGAGTGCAGGGCAGACTCTCCCATCCCGACCGATTCCACCGAACAATCCCCGGTTTCTTCGGTGCTGTCTGAAGCCTATACGCGCCAGGCCTCCCTTTGGAGGCAGGCACCTCTCACGATTTCGCTTCCAGTCGGCGCCCTCGGGCGAGCGGAGCAATTTTGCAGTGATCTGTTGGCTAGAAAGAAAATAAAACTTTCAATTTCATCGGTTTACGCCCGCCGCCTTTAATCCTGTAGTTCGCTCGATTTTTTCGCTGCATCCGAACCCGCCGGGTCCGCGTATTCCTGCTATCACCTTCGCAAATATTCGTCATGTCGAGAGCAGCTGCTACATAACCCAAGCCGTGCGCTTTCCCGGATCGCCGAACGGTAAGGCACGAATTTTCCTGAATGCCTGAGTCCGGAACAGCCCTAGCCAAAGGAGGCCGAAAATGCCAACGCAAGAGATTCTCCTGGCAAACGCCAACACAGCCGGGCGACGCCGTCTGAGTTTTACTTCCCGCGAGTGGTGGAGCCTGGGCGGGCTTTATGGCTTTGTCGCGACGCTGCACATCGTCGGCTGGGGCTTGTTCCTGTATTACTCGGCGCACTACCCGGCCTTGATCGGTTTGGGTTTTGTTGCGTACATGTTCGGCCTGCGCCACGCCTTTGACGCCGACCACATTGCGGCGATAGACGATACCGTCCGCTACATGCTGCAGAAGGGCAAGAAGCCGCTCGGTATCGGTTTTTTCTTCTCGCTCGGCCATTCCACGATCGTCTTCGGGCTTGCGGTCGTGATTACCTTTGCCGCCGTCGCCATCAAGCACAATCTGCCCGCGATGCAGAACGCGGGCGGCCTTATCGGCGCCGGCGTGTCCGGCACTTTTTTGTGGATTATCGGCATCATCAACCTGCTGGTGCTGCTCGATATCCTGAAGATATGGGGCCAGGCCAAGACCGGCAAGCACAGCCACGAACATCTGGAGGAGATGCTGGGCAAGCGCGGTTTCATCAATCGTCTCTTCGGCGGGCGGCTGCAGAAATTCATCAATCACAGTTGGCAGATGTATCCGATCGGGTTTCTGTTCGGTCTGGGCTTCGACACGGCTTCGGAGGTCGGGTTGCTCGCCATGACCGCGGGCGCCTCGGCGGGCAATCTGCCGGTGCCCGCCGTACTCTCGCTGCCGATCCTCTTTACGGCCGGCATGTCCATAATGGACACCAGCGACGGCGTGCTGATGTGTAAGGCCTACAACTGGGCGTTCATCAATCCGCTGCGCAAGATTTTCTACAACATCACCACCACCAGCCTTTCGATCGGGGTAGCGCTCGTGATCGGCACAATCGAGCTGCTGCAGGTGCTGATTTCGATGCTCGGTCTCAAAGGGGGCGTGTTCGACTACGTCGGCAATCTCGATTTCGGCAGTCTCGGTTACGTGATTGTCGGTCTGTTCATTCTCGCGTGGGGCATTTCGGTCGCGGTATGGAAACTCGGCCGCATCGAGGAGCGTTACGGAAATCAGATGGCTTTACACGCCCATGCGCACAAGCACGAGAGCGGAACCGAACACGCGCACGAACATTTCCACTGAGAAACTTCTGAACTATTCTGAGGTCACTCTGTAAAGTGATTTACGCGGGACGAGCATGATTACTGTTCACCATCTGAATAATTCCCGCTCGCAGCGCGTGCTGTGGCTGCTGGAAGAGCTTGAGGTGCCCTACGAGATCAGGAAGTACGAGCGCGATTCGGAAACCATGCTGGCGCCGCCGTCGCTGCTTCAGGTGCATCCGCTCGGCAAGTCGCCGGTGATTACAGACGGCGAACTGACATTGGCCGAATCCGGCGCCATCATCGAATATCTGGTGGATCGCTACGGCGGTGGACGTCTGATACCAGCACCGGGAACGCCCGAACGATTGCGCTATACCTATTGGCTGCACTTTGCAGAAGGCTCGGCCATGCCGCCGCTCCTGCTCAAGCTGATCTTCGACCGGATACCGAAGGCACGGATGCCGTTCTTTGTAAAACCGATCGCGCGCGGACTTTCAAGCAAGGTGTTGGCAACGATAGTAGAGCCCAACCTAAAACGGCAGCTCGATTTCATGGAAGCCGAACTCGGCAAGAGCGAGTGGTTCCCCGGCCCCGACTTCAGCGCCGCCGACATCCAGATGAGTTTTCCAATCGAGGCGGCGGCGCAGCGTGCCGGACTGAACGCGAGCCGGCCCAGGCTGATGGCCTTCCTGAAGCGCATCCACGCGCGGCCCGCCTACCGAAAGGCGCTCGAACGCGGTGGACCGTACAGCTTCGCGAACGACCGAAGTTAAAAGCGCGGATCACCGCAATATGGCGGTGATGGCGAACCAGAAGGTTTCAAGCTTCATGCGGGGGTGCTCCCCGATCAAAGGTGACAAGTGCGATAGATAATGCCCGATTCCAGGACCCCAAGGCAATCCTGGGACCAGGCAAGTGTTGGGGACGTTTTACTTGTGGTAGGGAGAGAGCTTCACGCTCGTGTCGCCCAGCGCCTGGGCCACATCGTAGAACGCCTGATTGGTGACGGCATGGGCATTGGCATCCCACTGAGCACCATACTTGGCATCGGCATCGTCCATCAACTGATTGTGGATCGCGTGCGAGACGGCGTGATCGAACAGCAATCCCGCCCAGAACACACCCTGCTTGTCGGTGCCCACCTTCACCAGTGTAGTTGCAAGCTGCACTCCCGAAAGCTTGGCGGGCGGCGGCAGTTTGATGCCCTTGGCCTTGACGATCTTCAGGGTGTCGGCAACATAAAAATTCATGACCTCGACCCAGGCGTTCACGCGCTTGGTACCGTACTGCTTGGTGAGTTTCGCCACTTTGACCTTGACCGTTTTCTCGCCAAGCATCGAATTCAGCGCCGTCACCAGCGAGAAATGGTCCGGACCGCCGCCCGCTATTACCAGAGCGACGGTAACGTCGAGCGCCGGCGGACCGTCATAAACCGGGCCGCCGAAACGGTTGCTCTGCATGCTCATGCCGTGGCTCACTGGCGCGGCCTGCGTGCTTGTTTGCGCCGCTAGGCCGGTGCCGGCCAGAAGCAGTCCCGCCGAGGCGAGCGTCATCGCGGCCACCAAACGACTTGGTTTTCGAATTAAAAACGACCGAATGTTCATGCAAGTATCTCCTTTGTTGAATAGGATCGGCGAGCTTGTGTCAAGTACGCGGTGCAAGCCCTCCGATTAATACTCCAGCAAGCGGGATTCGGATGCACCGAGGTCACACGCGTGTGGCTTCGTTCCAGACGTTCCGGTAATTAGGCGAGACGAATCGCGTCGATTGGAGACCCGATCGGCGAGATAGCGGTCACGACTCTTTCGGCTAGCCGTCAGGCGGCAGGGCGTACGTCGGCGAGGCGGTCCACTCGGCGCAGCGCCGGGAAGCGCCACATCCAGAGTCCCACGACGGCGAGTGTGCCGAGTCCGCCGATCACGACCGCCGGCACAGTGCCGAACCAGCTTGCGGTCACGCCCGATTCGAACTCGCCGAGCTGGTTCGAGGTGCCGATAAAAAGCGAATTGACTGCGCTCACCCGTCCGCGCATCTGATCCGGAGTGGCGAGCTGCACCAGGGTCGCACGGACGAAGACACTCACCATGTCGGCGGCGCCGGCCACGGCGAGCGCGGCAAACGAAAGCGCGAAGCTGCGCGACAATCCAAAGACCAGAGTGGCGACACCGAACAGCGCGACGCAGGCGAACATCGTCATGCCGGTATGGCGCGCGAGCGAACGGCGGCCGAGATAGAGGCCGACCGCGAAGGCGCCGACGGCCATGGCGCTTCTGAGCGCACCGAGTCCGACCGGACCGATATGTAAAATCGCGCTCGCATACACCGGCAAGAGCGCGGTCGCGCCACCGAACAGCACCGCGAACAGATCGAGAGATATGGCGCCGAGAATGATCGGATTATCCCGCACATAGGCGATGCCGGCGGTGAAGCGGGCGAAGGCGGAATGACCGGAGGTTTCCCGCGTCTGCGCCCGCTCGCCGCGGATGGTGAGCACCGCCAAGCCAGCGCCGAGAAAGAGCGCAAAGCAGATGGCATAGGCCACGCCCGGGCCGAGAATGTAGGCCGCGCCGCCGAGCGCCGGTCCGGCGATCACCGCGAACTGGAACGCCGAGGAGTTCCAGGCAATGGCGCGGGCGAGATCCTCCACGGGGACGAGTTGAGTCAGGAATGGCTGCATGGTCGAGCCGGAAAACGCGCGTGCGAGCCCGAAAAGCACCAGCACGCCGTAAAACGGCATGAGCCCGGGGAAGTGCGACAGCGTCAGCACGACGAACAGGATGCTCGCCAGTGCCTGCAGCATCCAGCTCATCACCAGCAGGTGCTTGCGATTGAAGCGATCGGCAAAATCGCCGGCCGGAAGAATGAACAGCGCCATCGGAACGAACTGCGCGAGGCCGACGAAACCAAGGGCGAGCGGGCTGTGCGAAATGTCATAGACCTGCCAGCCGACCACCACCGCCTGCATCTGCGCCGCGATGGTGGCGGCGAGCCGCGCGCCCAGAAACGGGGTGACTCCCGAGTAACGAAAGACCGAACGTTTGCCGGCGAGTTTCTCAGCCACGTCGGTAGATCGCGGGGCGGGAATCGGGAAATCTGGCGCCGGCACGGGGCGGCTTATCGGCGGCCGGATCGTCGAACCTTATCTGCATTGCGATATTGTCGCATCCGCGTGCATCGGGATTACAGCGGGGCGGTAAAGACGTGCTAAGGTTGCCGTCATGCAGGTAACCCATCCACAACGGAGTGGACGCATGGCCCCGGAACCCGTCGACATCGTCCCGATCGTCCGCGAATCCGTCGCCGCGATCCTGCGCGTGCATCCGCTCGAGCGCAAGCGTGGAGAAAAGGGCCCCGCAAAGTTCGGTGCCGCCATCTCGGGCAGCGCCTTTTGCGTGCTCGAAAACCGCTACCTCCTCACCGCACATCACGTGCTGGGCGACGGCAAGACACGCGAGGCTGCCGACCGTTTTTTCGCCTTCACGGTACCCGGAAACCAACGCGCGGCGCACTTCTTTCCGGTGACCGGATTTCCTCTGGAACGCCCGGATCTCGACCTCGCGGTGCTCGAGATCGGGCCGTGCGCGACGCCGGGCATCGGAATTCCCGCGCTTCCCGTCACCGACGCGGAGCAAGCCGACGGGACCCGCGTCGTCACCCTCGGCTTCCCCGCTCCCGAGATCGTGCGGGTCAACGTGGACGCGCAGGGCAATTACCAGGGCGGCGAGTTCTTCCTGAAAAGCCACGCCAACGCAGGTATCGTCTCGGCCGCCTACTCGATCGGAGAGATACCGTTTTACGAACTCAGCGTCGGTTGGCATCACGGTGAAAGCGGTGGACCCGTCGCCACGCTCGCCAATCCGCCCGCCGCCTTCTCGCTGATGCAGCATTACCGCAACATCCGCTCGCCCCACGGCGTGATGGCCGGTCCGCATCGCGGACGCGCACTCGCAGCGATCCGCTCCGAGCTCGAGGCACTCGGCGTCCCGGTCATTTGAACGTGGATCCAGCGTGAGGGGACTTGGCATGAGCGTGAACTTCGTCGTATGCTCGCCGCCCGCGCAGTTGCACGCTCCCGAACGATGAAATACACCAGCCTTTCCGACACCATCCTCGACGCCATCGGCGACACGCCGCTGGTCAAGATAGACGGCATCTACGCCAAGCTCGAATTCCTCAACCCGTCGGGTTCGATCAAGGCCCGGATCGCCAAATACATGATCGAAAAGGCCGAGGCCGATGGGCTGCTGCATCCGGGCGACACGATCGTCGAGGCGACGAGCGGCAACACCGGCAACGCTCTTTCCATGGTTGCGGCGGTCAAGGGCTATCGCATGCTGGTCGTGATGCCCGCGGGTTTGTCGAGCGAACGGGTTGCGATTTCACGCGCATATGGCGCGGAAATTCTTCTGGTCGGGCAGTTTCACGTGAACGAAGCATTGGCGAAGGCCAAGGAACTCGGCCAGCAACCCGGTTACTTCTGTCCGAGCCAATTCGAATCGGAATGGAACGTGGAGGAAAACCGCGAGATACTCGGCCCGGAAATCCTCGCTCAATTGCCTCCGGGATGCACACCCGATGCGCTGGTCATGGGCGTCGGCACTGGGGGCACACTTGCCGGCGTCGGCCAGGCGTTCCGGGCAGTGAACCCGAAGGTGCGGCTGTTCGCAATGGAGCCCGCGGAATCCTGCACGCTGCTCTGCGGAGAGATCGCCCAGCACCAGATCGAGGGCATTTCCGACGGCTTCGTCCCGGGAATTTTCGCGCGCAACCGCGAACTGGTGGACTCGGTGCTCACTGTCTCGAGTCCCGAGGCGATCGAAGGCATGAAATATCTCGCGCAGCATTACGGTCTTTTCTGCGGACCGAGTTCCGGCGCCCACCTGGTCGCCGCGAAGCGGGTACGGGCAAGCTATCCGGAACTTGAAACCGTGGTCACGCTATTCTGCGACGAAGGGGAGAAATACCTTCAGGATTACTTCATGCCCGAGCAGAGTGTCCCGGTCAGCGCCAAGCATTTCACCTGAGCTTGTAGATAAATAGGGACGCACGGCGCGCGCCCCTGAATGACGATCTTCAGCCGGACTTACTGCGTGCCTGTGGAACCCGGCTGCATCTGGTCCTTGTGCTCACTGGCCAACTGCCTGGCTCGCGCCTTGAGTGCGGGATCATGCCGGACTTGTTTTTCGATTTGCATAAACTGCGAAATCGGCATGTGCTGAGAAATTGCGACGCTGGCATCTTTCTTTTCCTGCTGCTTGATCTGCGCCTTCTCGCTGTCGGTGCTCGCTGCCTGCATTTTCGGGGCATACTCCTTGCGCACCTTGCGCATGGCGAAGACCGCCTGATCGAACTTGATCAGCGTGGCATCATCCACCTGTGCCGAAGGCGCCGGTTGCACGTTGGAGGACGGGGACTGTTGTGACATGGGCGCCTGGGCGCCGGCGAAGGCCAGCGACGCCACGGCCAACCCTACCGGCAACAAAGCCAAGGTCAGGTATTTACGCATGGTGCTTTCTCCTCTGGGTAATTAAAGGGTGATGAAGTTGCTGCATTCACCTGCTCTAAAGACCCCCGGCAAGACTTGAAGTTCCGGGGCCTAAAAGCAGAGGCCGCCCGGAGGCGGCCTCTGTGATTCGGCTGAAAGTCCGGCCTCAACGGCGCCGGAAGCCTCCGCCTCCACCGCCTCGCGGCCCACCGCCCTCGGCACGCGGACGGGCTTCATTCACGACCAGATTGCGGCCGTTGAAATCCTGCCCGTTCAGCCCTTCGACGGCGGCGTTCGCCTCGGTGGCGTTCGGCATTTCCACGAAGCCGAAGCCGCGCGAGCGGCCCGAATCGCGGTCCTGAACAACATTGGCAGTAGCGACTTCACCGAAAGGGGCGAAGGCACTCTGCAGTTCTTCCCCGGTCGTCGTATAGGGGAGATTACCGACATACAGCTTCATCTTCGTCTGCGACCTCACTAAGCAATGTCGTCAAAAAGGCTGACCAGCGGAGCGACCGACGACACGAGATCGCAGAGTGGCGGGGAACATAATACCCGTCTCCGGGGCGCGGCGCCACTATTCGGGCCGCAGGAGACTGGCAGTATGGCGCGGTCGCCGCCCGGATCGCGACCCTCACGAGCAGGACCACCGGCCACCTCACGTTGCGTTATCCTCACGGCCGCTCCGAAGGTGCCCGACGATGCCGACCGAACTACCCGCCCCGCTCGATCCTTCCGATCTGGAACCGCGGCCGCTCGCCGAGGCCTCTACGCTGCCGGCCCTGCCCTGCGGACGCGGCGGTCCACGTCTTCGAGCGCGAGGCGGTCTTCGCCCGCAGCTGGCAGTGCGTCGGGCGGATCGAGAACGTGCGCGAGCCGGGCGAGCACCTGGCGGCAAAGGTCGCCGGGCGGACGGCTCCGTTGTTGTAAAGTTGTCCGTGTACAGCCCATGCGGAGCGATTGTCATGCGACGTCTTATTGTTCTGTTGCCTCTGTGCGTGCTACCGCTGCTGGCCCAGGCCGCACCGCCTGCGCGGCACAAGCCGGCCCCGATTCCCGTGCCGGCGGAAACCAGCGTGCGCACCCAGCACAGCGTGGCCATTGACGGCACGACCATCAAATACACCGCGACCGCCGGAACGCTGTTGCTCAAGAACGCCAGGAACCAGGCCGTAGCGAGCGTGTTCTACATCGCCTACACCGAAAACGGAGCAAAACCCGAACAACGGCCGCTGACCTTCGCCTACAACGGCGGGCCGGGTTTTGCCTCGGCGTTGGTGGACATCGGCGGCTTCGGCCCCGAGCGTATCGTGTGGCCGACGCCGGGCGACATCAAGACCGAACAGCCGCCCTACAAACTGGTACCGAACACCGACAGCATTCTCAAGAGCACCGATCTCGTATTCATAGACGCTATCGGAACGGGTTACAGCCGCATCGTGGGACACGGCAAGCCGAAGGACTTCTACGGCGTCGCCCAGGATGCCAAAGCCTTCGCGCAATTCGTCCAGCGCTACGTTTCCGTAAACCAGCGCTGGAATTCGCCCAAGTTTCTGCTCGGCGAATCCTACGGCACGACCCGCAACGCCGTGCTCGCAAACGATCTCGTGAGCAATGGGATTTATCTGAACGGCGTGATCATGTGCTCGACCGTGCTCGATTTTCGCACCCTCAACTCGACGCCGGGCAACGACCTGCCCTTCATCACTTATTTGCCGTCTTACGCTGCCGTCGCCTGGTATCACCACCGTCTCAAACCGATGCCGGCAAGCTTGCCAACGTTTGTGCATCAAGTAGAACAATTTGCCGGTGGCGCTTACGCACACGCGCTGTTCGAAGGCGCGGCGTTACCGCTGACGGACAAAAAGAAAATCGCGGCACAACTCGCGCGCGACACAGGCTTGCCGGAAAGTTTATGGCTCAAGGCCGATCTGCGCATCCCCTTGCCGGTATTTCGCCGCAACCTGCTGGGAAACGGCACCATGACCGGCCGTTACGATGAACGTTACACCACGTTTGAGCTGCAGCCACTGCTCGCGCTACAGGGACAAAGCGCCGCCGGTGCCACCACCACCGCCATCTGGGGCGCGCTTACCGCGAGCATGAACGACTATCTCGTCGCGCAACTCAAGTATCACAGCGACCGGCCGTACATCCAGAGCAGCGGCAAAGTTTTCCGCGACTGGGACTGGAAGTACTCGCCGCCGCTCAGCGGGCTGGCCGCCGGCGTCGGCAACCGCAGCACCTTTCGCGTAGATAACGTCGCCCCGGCGCTTGCACGCGCGATGAACAACGACCCCGGCATGCAGTTGATGATGAACAACGGCTATTACGATACGGCCACGCCGTTCTTTGCCACCCAATACACGCTGGCCCACATGGGCCTGCCGGCGGCGCTGGGAAAGAATATTCACTGGTTCTACTACCCCGTGGGCCACATGCTGTATCTCAATCTGCAGGTGCTGCCTCAGGTGGACCGCAATATAGACAGCTTCATCACGGAGGCGACGGCCACCGGCCCGTCCCCCAAAAGCGACAAGACCGCTCGCGGTTCAGACCGCAACGTTCATGCCGGAAACCCTGCCGCCAATGGCGGGGTGACGTCGGACTGAGCCGAAAGAGTTCATCCGCGAGAAATACATGAGGCTGCCTCCGGTACTGCCCGCCGCGCTCGCTCCCACAGATATTGAAGCGCACCCGCTGGCTGAGGCCTGGACGCTTCCCGCTTGCGCCTACGCGGATCCGGCGGTTTTTGCCTTTGAACGCGAAGCGGTCTTTGCGCGAAGCTGGCAGTGCGTCGGGCGTGCCGATGCAGTGCGCGAACCCGGAGAGCACCTGGTGGCGGAGGTCGCCGGGCGGCCGATCCTCGTCGTGCGCGGCGCAGACGGCGTGCTGCGCGGCTTCTTCAACGTATGCAAACACCGCGGCGGACCGCTCGCACTCGAAAACGGCCGCGCCCCGCGGCTGCAATGCAAGTATCACGGCTGGACCTACACACTGGAAGGCCGACTGCGGAGCGCCCCCGAGATGCGCGAGGCGGAAAACTTCGCGCCCGAGGAGATTCGGCTCGATCCGGTGCAGGTGGAGGAATGGGGCGGCTTCGTGTTCGTCGCGCTCGCTAATCCCGGCGTCACCTCGGCACAGATGCTCGCCGGAATCGCCGACCGCATTGCACCGCTCGACCTCACGCAGCTCACCTTTCACGCACATGCCAACTACGACCTCGCCTGCAACTGGAAGGTGTATGTGGACAACTATCTCGAAGGCTATCACCTGCCCCACGTGCATCCCGGTCTGAACCGGCTCCTCGATTACCGCCGCTACGCGACCCATCTCGCGGACTGGTATTCGGACCAGACGAGTCCGCTCGATTCCGCGCCGGGGCCTTACGGCGAGGGCGAAGCGCATTACTTTTTCGTCTGGCCGAACCTGATGTTGAATGTGTTACCCGACCGCGTGCAGACGAATCTCGTCATGCCCGTTTCGGTGTGCGAATGCCGGGTGCTGTTCGACTATTACTATGTCGAACGCGAATCGGAATCCGCCCGCACGATGATCGAAGGCGATTTCGCCTTCAGCGATCAAGTACAGCGCGAAGACGTCATGATCTGCGAGCGCGTACAGCGGGGGCTCGAATCCGGCGCTTACCGTGCCGGACGTCTCTCACCCAAACGCGAGGCGGGCGTCCATCATTTCCAGAACCTCTGGCGCCGGGCTTGTCGGCGGGCGCTCGAAGAGCCGCGCGAAACAGAATAATGACGGAGCAGATCGCGATAACGCGTGCGATCAGCCCCGCCATGGCAAATTGCGAACTTGCCTATCGCGAACGGACGGAACTCGATATCGCGCTCGCCCGCGTGCAGCATCACCGTTACGAGGCGACGCTCGCGAAGCTGGGCTGCACGATCGTCTCCCTCCCGGCGGAGCCCGCACTGCCCGATTCGGTCTTCGTCGAAGACGCGGCCGTAGTCACCGACGAGATTGCGGCCATCACGCGGCCGGGCGCAACTTCGCGCCGCGCCGAGACGGCTTCCATTGCCGCGGCACTCAAACCCTGGCGCCGGCTCGTGTTCATCGAAGCGCCCGGGACTCTGGACGGCGGCGACGTGCTTCGCATCGGGCGCCGGCTCTGGGTCGGGCTCTCCGGGCGCAGCAACGAGGTGGGCGCAAGCCAACTCGCGGCGGCCCTCGCCCCGTTCGACTACCGGGTGCAGACCGTCCCGGTTCGCGGCTGCCTGCATCTCAAATCGGCCGCGGCCCGAGTGGGTCCGGAAACGTTGTTGATCAATCCCGATTGGGTGGACAAAACCTTTTTCGACGGTTTGCGATTTTTGGAAACGGCGCCGCAGGAACCGCACGGCGCGAATGCGCTCTACGTCGGCGGTGCGGTCGTGTACCCGGCTTCCTGCGCGCGGACCTGCGAACGGCTGGAGCGTGCGGGAATCACTGTCCATAACGTGGACGTATCGGAGATCGAAAAGGCCGAAGGCGGCGTCACCTGTTGCAGCCTGATCTTCTCCGCGCCGGACGGATAAGCCGCGCGTCCCTCAGGCGGCTTGGTGCCGCCGCGTCTGCCAGACGTAGATGGGCACCCCGGCCAGCAGCAGCAGAGTGCCCCAATAGATCGAATCCATGCCGGTGCCGGCCGAAGCCCACAGGGCGAAGGCGAAGGCGAGACAGGTGAGCACGACGTTGCGCCAGTGCGAACCGGTAGTGTCGCGACCGTGCCTGCGGGCCAGCACGATCTCCGCCATCGCGCAGAACATGTAGGGCACCAGCACGAAGAAGGTGTCGAGCAGCAGGATGATATTGAACATCCCCACGAGACCGTGGGTGTAATTCATGAGGATCAGCAGCGTAGCCAGCACGCTCGAAACCACCAATCCGATAGCCGGCGTACCGCGGCGCGATTCACGCGCGAAAAATTTCGGGAACAGATTGTCCTTGGCGACCGCCTGCGGAAATTGGCCCTGCATCAGGATCCAGCCGTTGAGCGCGCCGAAGCACGAGATCAGCGCGGTGAGGGCGATGAGATATCCGCCCCACGAGCCCCACAACAGGTGAGCCGCGACTGCGAAGGGCGCCGTGGATTTCGCGAGGGTGGCGCTGGGGATCAATCCCATCACGACGGTGGTGCAGGCGATATAGAAGGCCGCGGCGATGACGGTGCCGAGCATGGTGGCGCGTGGGATGGTCTTTTCGGGGTTTTTCACGTGCGAGGCGGGAATGGTGGCGCATTCGAGCCCCAGGAATGCGAACATGGTGAACGCCGCGGTGGTGTTGATCGCCGAAGCCGCCGAGCCGACGGCGTGCCCCGACTCGATCAGTTTCGGATCGAAGTAAAAGAAGCCGAAAATCGCCAGCGCCAACAGGGGGGCCAATTTGAGGATCACCGTGGTCAGTTGCACCTTGCCCGCGGTGTGTACTCCCCAGATATTCACTCCGGTGAGTACCCACAGCGCAGCAATGGCGGCGAGCCCCCCGTAAATGGGTTCCGTTGTCAGCACCGGAAAGAACGCGGTCATGTAGCTCGCGAAGGCCACCGCGATGGCGGCGTTGGCCGCGAGGATGCTGATCCAGTACATCCAGGCGATCAGAAAACCGGCGAAATCGCCGAACGCTTCGCGCGGATAGGCGTAGGGTCCACCGGCTCTTGACAGGCGCCGCGACAGGCTGCTGAACACCCAGGCGAGAAGCAGTGCGCCGACGGTGCTGAATCCCCAGCCCCACAGGCTGTAAACACCATAGGGCGCGAGCGAAGCGGGCAACAGGAAGACGCCGGAGCCGACCATGTTGCCAAGCACCAGCGCCGTCGCCATGGCGAGCCCCAGCGTTCGCACCTTGGAGACGGGCGGCGGATTGATTGGATCGGCTTGAGCCAACCGCAGATTCCTTAATCGCTAATTGTCAGCCGCGCCCAAGGCCCGGCATGGGCGAAACTATGAAGCAAACAGCAGTCGAAAGCAATACCCGATCAACCGCAGGTCAACCGCCAGCGCGAAGCGATGCGTCTGCGCAGGGCAATAACCACGCCGTTCGTGGTCGTGTGCGAATCGCCTCCGGCGGGGGCCACTTTTGTTTCGCCAAAAGTAGGCAAAAGCATTGCGCCGACGGGCTCGGCCTTCGTGCATCCCTGCACTCCGGCTACCCTGCGCTGCTCGCGCGGCACAGGCCGGGCGGTAACTCGGCACCTTCGGTGCCTCAGACGCGCCGCCCTTTCCCCCGCGCCGCGCTGCGATGCTCGACTCGCCCAACGGCGCAATTCCAGAACTGGTCGTCCTGACCGGCAAGAGGCGCAAGCTCAAAGCCTTGTCGTGTTCAGGTGTGCCCTACGGGACGACACTCCGTGTGCCGGTCAGAATGACGGTCAAGCCAATCTAACCGATTCGTTGACGCATTTTCCGGACGCGTTATCATTTTTTTCATTGAGTCGCGTCGGTTCCGGACAGATTCTTGTGCCTAGATGCCCGAGTTGGGCGTCAAGTCGATGCGTAGTTAGAGTTATTTGCCCAGGAGTTCAGCATGGCGAAAAAATTTTCCTATTACAGTTTCAGATATCTTTATGCAGCAATCGAGGCATTAAAGAAAGACGTTGACTTCTCCGAGGCAAAGCTATCTCAGAAATTATCTCTGTACATTTTTGCAGCTTTTACATATGAGTCTTTCCTAAATCACGCAGGCCATTATGTATGCAGAAGCTGGGATGAGCATTTGAAGTCGAAGCTTGGCCCTACAGAAAAAATGGCTTTCTTGTGTGAAGTGGCAAAAATTGAACCAAACTATGGGGAAAGTCCATTCCAGACCTTTAGAAGTATTATGAAACTAAGAAACAAGCTGGCACATGCCGAAACGGAGTACTTGCCTTTCGACGAGATGAAGCACGCTAACCCCGAAAATTGGCCAAAACCAAAATGGCAAATGATAATTGACGAACTAGATGCTAAAAGGGTTATAAGTGACCTGGAAGAAATAATCTCTACAGTAGAAAAGGCGCTTGGCCTCCCGCCTGTACCGTCTTTACTGCTAATGGAGGTAGTGAAGGTGCCAGGCAATGACGTATAACAATCTCACGATGCTATGCTCTGCGCGGTGAAAGGAGGATCAAAACCGTGATAAATGTGGTATTTTCCGCCGCGTTAGCGGTTGCCGCAGCAACGGGCGCGGCGCCAGGTGCGCCGCCTATTTTTCAACCGCACGGCATGGACCAACTCAGTTGGGAAGATGAGGCGACCGTGCACCGCGTCCTTGACGACTTGTTCAGAGCGTGTCCGGCAATGAATCGCTACCTTCCGGAGATCACTTGGTCGAGCATTCAGATCATGAACTCCGATCAGATGATGATCCAAGCCTTCCCTTTTATCGCACAACACCATTGGCCCAAATTCGTATCGCTCGACATCACTGTAAAAATCGCGGGGGCGGCCGCCCACTTCCCGAGACTTTCGCACGGTGACACGTTGATGTTCGAGTTTCTAATGGGCGGGGGAGACGATCCCGGAATTTATATTGCCGACGACCGCTCGGTTGTGGACGCCGCATGCGGCGCCAAGAACGTCGAGGAGATTCCGACGCCGGCCATCCCAGAGGCCAACATTCCGGCTGACACCGACTACTTCATTTCGGTGCCTGACATGAAGGTCATAGACAAACTGCAATAACACCACTGTAAATCCAAGGTCCGGCCTTGTGTTTTGCCTCTCAGTTACTGTGTACGAGGTCGAGATAGTGGATTACCACCGCTAGGAGGATGACGACGATGAGCCGACTACCCAATGTGTCTCCCGGCGAGGTGCTGCTGGAGGAATTCCTGCGTCCGGCCGGGCTGAGCCAAAGCGCGCTCGCGCGGGCGATGCACGTGCCGCCGCGGCGCGTGAACGAGATCGTGCTCGGCAAGCGCGTCATTACCGCGGACACGGCACTTCGTCTCGCGCGGGCGCTTGGCACAAGCGAGCGCTTTTGGTTGGGCCTGCAGGCCGACTACGATCTTGAGGAGGCGGAACGCCGGCTCGGTGCCCGCCTGAAGAAGATCGAGCATGTGGCAGCCTGACCTGGAAACATCTCAGCGTCTGACCAAGTAATTCTCCGGACGGGTGAGTAAGCCACGCCTGATCGTGGTCGAAACCGACCGGAAGATCATGGGCGCGGCGTCAGCTTTTTATGACGAGAGCGCGGGCGAGCGCGGCGGCGCCGACGATGCCGGAATCGTCGCCTAGCGACGCTGCGACGTACTTGAGTTTCGGATTGGGCGCCATGACCCGCGGCCGCGCCGCGGCTTCGATCCGCTCGGCGAGCTTCTTGCCCATGCGTTCGGCAAAGCCACCGCCGATCACGACGCGTTCGAGGTCGAGCAGATTGAGCACCGATCCGATCCCGAGTCCCAGCGCCGCGATGGCTTCGTCGAAGATTTCCGTCGCGACCGCATCGCCTTTTTCGAGCGCCTCGGCCCAGACCTTCGAGGTTAACCGTTCCTTGTCTTCCTCGTCCTGAATCTCGAACAGCGATGTCTTGCGCCCCGCCGCCTGCCTCGCGTGAGCCGTTTCCGACATCATCCGCCGTCCGGCGTATGCCTCCACGCAGCCGCGCCGTCCGCAGCCGCAGAGTGCGCCGTCGGCGCGCACGACCATGTGGCCGATTTCGCCCGCCGCGCCGCGCATGCCGTCGTAAGGCCGGCCGTCGAGTATCAGGCCGCCGCCGATGCCGGTGCCCATCCATACGCCGAGCACATTCGCGGCGCCCTTGGCGGCGCCGGCCAGCCATTCGCCGAGGAGACCAACGTTGACGTCGTTGCCGAGCGCGACCGGCACGCCGAGTTTCTTTTCGAGCGTCTTGCGGAACTCAAAGTCAGCCGGCCAGTTCGGCAGATTAGGCACCTGGATAATTTCCCCGCGGCTGACCGCGCCGGGTATGCCGACCCCGACGGCCGCAGGCTTCTTGTCGAAGCCGGCGATCTGTTTAGCGATTGCCGCGATGAGCGCGTCGGGACCTTTCTGCGGTGTGGCTTCTTTCGACCGCGCCATAACCTTGTGGCCTTCGTCCACGAGTCCGATCTTGACGCCCGTTCCGCCGACATCCACACCCGCTACGATCATGTTGCAATCTCCATTCGATGAAAGAACTCTATGCCCTCATGCTTCCGCGAGCACACAGGCGAAGAGGAGCGGCGCGACGATCGAGGCATCGGACTCGATGATGTATTTGGGCGTGTCCACGCCGAGTTTGCCCCAGGTGATCTTCTCGTTCGGCACCGCACCCGAGTAGGAACCGTAGCTGGTCGTGGAATCGGAAATCTGGCAGAAGTACGCCCACAGCGGCGTCGCGATCTCCATGTCCTGCTCCAGCATCGGCACGACGCAGATCGGGAAGTCTCCCGCAATGCCCCCGCCGATCTGGAAAAAGCCGACGCCCGCATCCGCGGAGTTCGCGCGATACCATTCGGCCAGCATCATCATGTATTCGATGCCGGTGCGCACGGTATGAACATTCTTCACGTCGCCCTTCATGCAGTGCGCGGCGAAGATGTTGCCGAGCGTGGAATCTTCCCAGCCGGGCACGATGATCGGCAGGTTCTTCTCGCAGGCCGCCACCATCCAGGAATTTTCCGGCGCGATCTGATAATGCTTTTTCAGCGCACCGCTGCGAATCATCCGGTACATGAATTCGTGCGGGAACAGCCGTTCGCCCTTCCCGTCCGCCGTCTGCCATTCCGCGAGAATCGCGTGCTCGAGGCGGCGAAAGGCTTCCTCCTCGGGAATGCAGGTATCGGTGACGCGGTTGAGGTGCCGGTCGAGCAACTGCTGTTCCTCCTGCGGCGAGAGATCGCGGTAGTTCGGCACGCGCACGTAATGATCGTGTGCGACCAGATTGAAGATGTCCTCTTCGAGGTTCGCGCCGGTGCAGGTAATGATCTGCACCTTGTCGCGGCGGATCATCTCGGCGAACGAAAGTCCGATCTCGGCCGTACTCATCGCGCCGGCGAGCGTCACCATCATCCTGCCGCCCGCGGCGAGATGTATGCGGTAACCCTCGGCGGCATCCACCAGCGCCGCCGCGTTGAAGTGGCGATAGTGATGGCGGACGAATTCGGCCACCGCCTCTGCGTTTTTCATGCGCATGTCTCCTGTCTTGCCGACTGCCGAGCCGAAGCGAGCGCCGCCGACTCAGCGTTCGCCCCAAGCACCCGCGACGGATCGAAGTCTAGCATCCATGCGGGCCGGCGGGGCTAAAATCGTGCCCGGCCGCTTGCCGCACACGGAAACAAGGAGGGAGACCATGGCGGAGCACTACATCATCGGCGGCGGAGCGGCGGGCTCCGAGCGGCTGCGCGTGCTCGCTGACGCCACTTGGCCGACGAGCGAAATCTTCCTGCGCGAGGCGGGACTTGCCGAAGGCGCCAAGGTGCTCGATGCGGGTTGCGGCAACGGCGCGATCACCTTGCGCATCGCCGCCCGCGCGGGAGCGGTGGGACGCGTTACCGGGCTGGATCGCGACGCCGAGATGATCCGCATCGCACGCGACGAGGCGAAGGCCCGCGGCCTTGCCGTCGAGTTCCGCCACGGCGACATCGAGCACGGCGCTCCCGCCGGCGACGGCTACGACCTGGTTTACGCGCGGCTCCTGCTTTCGCATCTCGGCGATCCCGCCGCCGCGCTGGCGCGGTTCGCCGCAGCGTTGCGTCCGGGCGGCGTGCTCGCGCTGGAAGACGTCGACTTCCAGGGCCACTTCTGCCATCCCGCCAGCCCGGCGTTCGAGCGTTACCTCGGCTGGTACGAGGCGGCCGCGATCATGCGCGGCGCGGATCCCCGCATCGGCCGGCGGCTGCGCGACATGCTGCTGGATGCGGGTCTTCAAGACGTGAAGCTGCGGGTCGTCCTGCCGACCTTCTACGAAGGCGAAGGCAAGCAGATGGCCTTCCTCACGCTGCGTGGCATCCGCGACGCCGTGCTCGACGCGGGGATCGCGAGTGCGGAGGAATTCGACCGGACTGCGAGCGAGATCGAAACGTTCACCCGCGCGCCGCGTTCGATCATGAGCCTGCCGCGCTTTTTCCAGGCTTGGGGCGTGCGTGCATAGCAATCCCGGCGGCTGCATTGTTTTTCGATGCCGTGCGGCGTTATGGTAGCGGACAGAGAGCAACGCAGCGCGTCCCTGGATCAGGGCGCACCGCATCCGACTGGAGCAGGAACCATGGGCATGAATGTCGCGCAAAAACTCATCAAGTCGCATCTCGTCGAAGGCAGGATGGAGCCGGGCGAGGAAATCGGTCTCAAGATAGACCAGACGCTCACGCAGGACGCGACCGGCACCCTCGTCATGCTCGAGTTCGAGGCCATGGGCTTGCCGCGCGTGAAGACCGAACTCTCCGCGCAGTACGTGGACCACAACCTCCTGCAGACGGATTACAAGAACGCCGACGATCATCTCTTCCTGCGCAGCGCCTGCCGCAAGTTCGGCGTCTGGTACAGCCGCCCCGGCAACGGCGTGAGCCATCCGACGCATCAGCAGCGCTTCGGCAAACCGGGCAAGACCATG